>NZ_CP038033.1:2166036-2475470 GCF_004421105.1 Nitrosococcus wardiae | reverse complement strand
GCGCACGCTATTTTCCACAATAACCACCGCACCATCCACGATAATGCCAAAGTCGATGGCCCCCAAGCTCATCAGGTTGGCGCTCACATCCGTTGCGACCATGCCGGTAATGGCAAACAGCATGGACAGGGGAATCACCATGGCGGTGATCAGCGCCGCCCGGAGATTGCCCAATAGGAAAAACAGCACGGCAATGACCAGGGCGGCCCCTTCCACCAGATTATTGCGTACCGTCGTGATGGCCTTATCCACCAAGCTGGTCCGGTCGTAGAAAGGCTTGGCTTCCACGCCTTCCGGCAGAGAGCGGTTGGCTTCCTGCAGCTTCTCCCCCACTGCCTGGGCCACAGCGCGGCTATTCTCCCCCATGAGCATAAAAGCGGTGCCGATGACGGTTTCCTGGCCATCTTTGGTGGCTGCGCCCGTGCGCAGCTCTTTGCCCAGCAACACCTCGGCCACATCCCCGATGACAATAGGCACAGCCTGGTGGGTCCCCACACGAATATTGCGAATTTCTTCCAGTGTATAGACCCGACCCGGGACCCGGACCAGCAATTGTTCCCCGTGGCGCTCGATGTAACCGGCACCCTTCATTTGGTTATTTTCCACCAGAGCCTTGATGAGATCTTGAAAGCTCAATCCGTAGGCCATCAGCTTTTCGGGACTGGGGGTGACATGGTATTGCTTTTTATAACCACCGATGCTGTTCACTTCCGTCACCCCAGGAAGCGTGAGAAACTGGGGACGGATGACCCAATCCAGCAGGGTGCGCAGATAAGTACTGGTTACGGGGGTACCATCTGGCTGGCGCGCCCCCGGTTCGGCTTCCATGGTCCAGAGGACAATTTCCCCTAGCCCTGTGGCCACAGGCCCCATCTGGGGCTCAATGCCCGCAGGAAGCTCGCCCTTGACCTGCTGAATGCGCTCACTAATCTGCTGGCGGGCAAAATAGATATCGGTACCCTCCTCAAAAATCACAGTCACCTGGGAGAGCCCATATTTGGAAATCGAACGGGTCTCCTTGAGCCGGGGAGCACCCAACATGGCCAGCTCTACTGGGAAGGTAATGAGTTGCTCCGTCTCCAGGGGCGAGTAGCCGGGCGCGGCAGTATTGATCTGAACCTGGATGTTGGTGATATCAGGCACCGCGTCGATGGGCAGGCGCTGGAAATTATAAATCCCCAGCAGGATCAGCCCCACCATGGCCAACATGACCAACCCACGATGGGCAATAGAAAATCTTAACAGGCGTTCAAACATCATAGGCGCTGCGCTTAATGTTGATGAGTAACGGCCGATTTACCGAGCTCGGATTTAAGCACGAAGCTGTTGCGGGCAGCGTAGCGCTCACCCGCCGAGAGCCCCTGTCGCACCTCGACCCACTGGCCCTTTCCTCTGCCTAGAACCACCGGCCGGGGCTCGAAGAAATTTCCCTGCTGGACGAAGACCACCGGGCGATTCTGATAGGTTTGGACCGCCTCAGCAGCTACTGCCACTGGAACCTTGTTTTCCTCCAATACTACCTCCACGGTGATAAACATCCCCGGCCGCCAGCGCCTTTGGGGGTTGGGAATTTCCACATAGGCTTTCGCCGAACGGGTCTGCTGTCCAACCAACGGTCCCATATAAAACACCTTACCGCCTGTGGAAAGCGCTATATCGGTTGCTTTCACCGTTACTTCCTGGCCTCGCCGAACCTGGTTTAAGTCCTTGCTATAGACGGTAATCTCACCCCAGACAGTGGCAAGATTGGCGATGGTATAGACTTTCGCCTCGGCGGTAACGGCCTCTCCCAGAGCCAGGTGTTTTTCCACCACCTCCCCGGCGAAGGGAGCCCTCAGTTCATAACGGCTGAAAAGGGCTGCAGATTCCGAATCCATGGCTTGTAAGTCTGCTGTGGAAAAGCTTAAGGCATAGAGCTTTTGAGCGGCGGCTTCCGCCAGGACTCGGGACTCGGCCAGCTCTTTCTTCGCCACGAGATAATCCTGCTCTGCGGATACCTTTTCTTTCCACAGATGCTCCTCCCGCACAAAGATTTCCTGGGCCAGCTCCAACCCCTTAAGGGCAACTAAATATTGGCTTTTCAAATCCGCCAATTCCCGGCTTTCCAACACTGCCAGGATCTCGCCTTCCTTCACCTTGTCGCCCAGAAACTTGCGCACCTCAATGACCACTCCTTCAACCCGCGGTACCACATGGGCTACCCGCCGGGGGTTGTACTGAATTTCGCCAGGAAAGGTCAGGGTTGTTTTAATAAAAGCAGGACCGGCCACTTTGATATCAATCCCTGCTTCTTCAATGGCTCCCGGTTTCAACTGGATCCCGCTTCCCATTCCCTCTCCTTCATGGCTCCCATGCTCCTCATGTTTAGCCTCATGACCTCCATGGCCTTCCTGTTGAGTATCTCCATTAGGTAATTCTTCTTTCTGAGGGAGGATAAGCCAAGCCAGAATAAGCCCGAACACCACACTGACTGCAGCAAATATAGTTTTACTTTTCATCGCCCAAAGTTTAAATGTTGAAAAATCTTCATCGCTTATGAAATGTCCACAAACGCTGGACACAAGCCAGCGCCTCAACGCACTCCCTTTAGGTGAGTGCGGCGTAAAAAGACAGCGATCAGGATTTAATTCAGAAGGACGACGCTACGGAGGGCAATCAATCTAGAATCAACAATCGAGGGATCGGGAGAAAAAACTGGGGTAGCTATCGCTTTAGGGAAGAAAATAATGGCGATAACCAGTATTGCTACCACAAGCCCTTCATCGAGCAAAGGCTTTTGTGGTCCGGTCAAGAGCTTATGGTCACCATGATTCCCGCTCACCACGGGCAGATCGAGGCAAGGACGTTCCTCTAATTTTAGCCCATGGGTATGAGCACCCGCTTCAGGGGGGGAACTCTCATTGGAATGGGGTAAGGCATGTTCATGATCAGCAGGCTCCACCGCCACATGGCCATCTGTCCCAAAGCAAAGCACAAAAGCAGAGGCCTCATGATAGCTTAAGCCAAAATGCCCCAGCACTGCGACGATGAGCCACAGGCTAAGCCATCCTTTTAAGCGGGGAAAACGATACATTAATTTTGCTTAAGGGATATTATCCCGAATTGTCGATAGAGATTAGCCTAACCAGTGTAGTAAAGTCCGAAAACAACCGTCAACTGCCATAATAGTACCCGAAGGGGACCGCCTGCAGTGACTAACGGTAGCTGACCGACTGATAAAATTTTTAATAACATGACTTCCATCGCCTACTATGTAGCAGCAGCCCTTGCCGAAATCGCTGGTTGCTTTGCTTTCTGGGCCTGGTTTCGGCTCGGAAAGTCAGTGGGGTGGCTGGTTCCTGGCATGGGTAGCCTGGCCCTCTTTGCCATTCTGTTGACCCGAATTGATAGCGATTTTGCTGGTCGCGCCTATGCGGCGTATGGGGGTGTCTATATTGCCGCGTCGCTAGCATGGCTCTGGGGCATCGAGAAACAGCAGCCGGGTCAGTGGGATCTCATAGGGGCCATGATCTGTCTTATCGGTGCCGCCCTTATCCTCTGGGGACCGCGCAACTAAATGCCACTTCCATGTTCAATCATAGCAATGTGCGCCTGCCCCCCGGCTGGATCACATACTACGCTGGTTCCTGGTGACCCCTGACATGCATCGCGTGCATCATTCCGTGGAAGACGATAAAACCAACTCCAGTTTCGGATTCAACCTGCCCTGGTGGGATCGTCTGCTCGGCACCTACCGTGACCAGCCCCGCGCGGGCCATGAAGCCATGGGCATCGGCATCCATACTTTTCGTGACAGCCGCCACTGCGCCTGGCTGCCGGGAATGCTGTGGTTACCCTTTATTGGCCGGGTGGCCGACTATGCCATCAATCGCCGCCAATGGAACAATTAGGAATTGGATCACTTCTTCATTTTGCAAGCAAAAATTGGAAAGTAGTTAGTTTAATTTATGTCACTTTATCTATCCTAATAATAGTAAAGGGATAGATCCTTCTATGGAGATAAGTTCATGAGAGTTTACTGGTATTATAGTAAAAACTTTGGGGATGCACTTAATCCATATTTAATCGAAAAAATTTCAGGAATCAAACCTAAGCATTGTCCTTTTATCTATACAACTTTAGGAGTAATAAAAAATTATGCCGCTATAGGAAGTATTTTTAGTCTCATTGGACATAAAACAACTGTATGGGGTTCTGGAGTTATGAGTCCTAAAGCAATAGTAAGAAGACCCCAAGAAATACTTGCGGTAAGAGGCCCTTTATCAAGAGAGATTTTATTAAAAAAAGGAATTAATTGTCCTAAAATATATGGAGATCCTTCTCTTTTACTACCGAAATATTACGATCCAAAATCTCCGAAAGAATATGAATTAGGGATTATTCCACATTATATGGATTTCAATAAAGCCAAAAAACAAATTAAGGATAACAAAATTATTAAAGTAATTAATATTAAAACCCCAATCGAACAAGTAATTGAAGATATTTTTTCTTGCAAGAAAACTTTATCAAGTTCGCTCCATGGCTTAATTATTTCACATGCTTATAATATACCTTCTATTTGGGTTGAGTTTTCTAATAAAGTTATAGGAAAAGGTTTTAAATTTAGAGATTATCTATCATCTGTAAATTTAGATTTATATGAACCTATTGACTTTAGGAAAGAAACTCCAAATTATGATGAACTGATGAAATTATTTGAAAACAAAAATTTTAAAATAGATATTGATTTAAAACCGTTAGAAAACAGTTGCCCTTTTACTAGCTAGTTCCTGTGGGGTGGATGCGCTACGCTTATCCACCCCACAGGAAACTCAGCCACCACAACACTCTTCACCCCCTTTCGGCTGTGCTGCCTGGATTGGCGGACAGGGAATATCCCCATAGGAACAAAATACACAGCAATCGCCCTCTTTAGGTCGGAGCAGTGCGTCGCATCCTTTACAGTCATAGAAAAACTGACAGGCGTCGGCAGCCATCGTTTCTGTTTCACAGTGGCCACAATGGGGACAGGTCAGGGTGGATTGATACTCAATGAGTACAGTTTCAGTCATTGAATTAACCCCGCTGGTACCACGAGTCCAGAAGATAAAGCTTCACAGAAATTATTCTAAACTATATGAATGCGGTGTTAGGCGCAAAACCCGGCTGCTTGCAGATCTCGGCTGGAATGGTAAAAGGAAAGAGATTTGATTAAGTGAGTTAATAGTAACCTCTAGGTTTCCAGTAAGGATAAGGGTAATAAGAAGGCGGATAATCTCTGGGTCTCCAAAGGTAGTAAGTTTTTACCTGCACCAGGGGAAACAGGGGCTCCCCGCTTCGGCTAGTTACCCCCTCCGCAACAGTGCCATAAACGGTGATGTCCCGCCCTGCCCGATAAAAGGTGGGGTCCAGGAAACCGTCTATGCGGACTAAAAACCGTCCTGGACTGAGATCCGTCTCTTTAGGCCGACCTTCAGCCCCGAGTTCTTGGGCAATGATCTCTATTACGGTAGTCTCTTTTTGGTGCTGAATACGAGCAATCGCGCCACCCCACCGCACTTCACTACCCCGGTAATAGGCGATGTCCTCTCGAACAGCGTGGAGGCTAGGATTTTCCAGCAGCGGCTGCCGGATAAGGGACGGGATTTGGCTCACACATCCCCCAAGAATTAACCAGGTGAGAGCAACGCTTATTCTCTGTCCTAGAGCAGCCATTTTTGACATTACTCAATCAGGAATCGGGACAAAATCCACACCGGCTGGAGATTCTCCGACCTGAATTTGTTTTAGCACCTTTTTTTGACTCAAGTTCACCACTGATAAACTGCCATCATTCCAATTGGTGACGAAAGCATAGCGGCTATCCGAAGAGACATCTACGCCATGGGCCTTTGCGCCGGTGGGAATTTCAGTCACTGCACGGTGCGTCGCTTCCTCTATCATATAAAGCGCCCCCGGACCTTCAGCGGGAACAAGTACATACCGGCCATTAGGCGTAATGGCCACCTGTGCCGGTCTTTCCCCAACCCGAATAACATCATTAATTTGCATTTTTCCTGATTCTATTTTCTGTGCATCGACGACAGCAACTCCCCGTTCACCAAAAAGAGTAACGTAAAGCGTCTTGTCATCGGGAGTAACCGCAATCACGGTGGGAGTTCGACCCACTTCAGCCTCAGCAACCACCTTTTGGGTGTTCAAATCTATCTTGCTGATAGTCCCTGAGAGCTGGTTGGGAACAAAAAGTGATTTTCCATCCCAGGACGACACGAGCCCATGGGGTTTAATCCCCACAGGAATACTTCCTTTGAGCTGGTTCGAATTCAGATCAATATCCACCACAGCATTCTTTGCCAGGTCTTCCGATACATAAGCCCGATGGCCGCCGCTGGGAACGACCACATGTTCTATCCTCTCCCCCAAGTTTTCCACTGTGGCGACAATCTTATCGGTATCCGTTCGGATAATAGATAATGAAGCCGGTTTTTTGGTATTGATATTTTTATTGGTGACCAACACCAATCTGCCATCAGGAGTATGATTCACATTGTGCGGAGTATCTTCTACTTCCACCGTGGCGATGACTTCCAAACGACTGGAATCAATGACACTGACTGTATCCGAGCCCTGGCTGGCCACATAAATTTTTCCCCTGGGCAGATTTTGTGCTGCTACCAGCACAGGAAGGAGCAAGGGGATGACAAATCCAATTAAGTGATGGAATTTTCCCAAGGGTCTCGCTTTCATTTTGAATCTCCTGGCATTGAATGTTTTCTGGCTAAAGGAAGTATGATCCGAAAGGTGCTACCTTGGCCTTCTTCACTTTGCAACACAATATAACCCCCATGGGCTTCAACCGCCCAACGGACAATGGCCAATTCAAGACCGCTGCCGCCCGCCTGGCGGGCTGGTGACCCGTTCTTCGATGGTCTCCCGCGCCGTCAGGATCAAGACGGGGGTTAGCAACCCCCGTCGACGTGGTGCAAATCCGTAGTTGGTTATAGGTCAGTTCTATCGGTTTTTTCCGGGAAACTAGTCTTTGCCTTCTTTCTCCTCGCTCTCCAAGTGTTGGCCAAGGAATTCCCCCGTCTGGGCATCGTAGACCAGACCGTGAACCCGGCCTTGCTCATCGAGGATCTCGATCTCATAGATATGTTCATTTTTTCCTTCGACCTGCTTTAATTCTCCTTTTTCCTCTTCCCAGTCCTCAAACTCGATCTCCAGAATACGGCCCGAATACTTCTGCTGAGCCTTACGGATCAGCTCTTCCAACGGAACAATGCTTTCTGCGGCCTGCAGTTCCTTGGCTTCATGAAACTCCTCCTGTTCCTCTTGGCCGGCGCTGAGCTGGCTAACACTAAGCAGACCTAATAGACCAAAAAGGAAGCTCAGAGTAATCCGGTTGACTATATGCATGGCACTTTTCTCCCTAAATATTCGCTCAAGAATCCAACTTCTGGCATTAGCGGGCCTAGGTGTATCAGTCCTGCTGACAACCCTCTAATATAAAAGTAATGGGTAATGCTGGACTTTGTACTGACATTTTTCTGAAGAAATTATAAGAATTTGCGAGGCAGATATGGATCCACTCGAATTTTAGTTCCAGCGCCGGGGCGAAAAACTAGCCGACAACAAACCCCTAAGAATCAGCGCGGAACACGCTACCCGACCCTTTTTCCAGTATCACCGACATTGCTGCTGCCCTACACAGTAGGGGATAGGAATTCCCTAACAAAAACAACCCGGAGAAGCCAATGATGACCTTGTCAGAACTTAACGCGTCCGACTTATATCACGCCTGTGATCTCGAGCAGTTCTCCTTTGAAACCACTGAAGAGCTGGAATCACTGACTGAGATCATTGGCCAGCGGCGAGCCGTAGAGGCGGTGCAGTTTGGGATTGACATCAATCAGGAAGGCTACAATGTCTTCGTACTTGGCCCGTCAGGGGCGGGCAAGCGAACCCTGGTACAGCAATTTTTAGAGCAGCGGGCACCCAAGGAGCCGACTCCAGATGACTGGTGTTATGTCAATAATTTCGACCAACCCCATAAACCCATTGCGCTAAGGCTGCCTACCGGCAAGGGACCGCAACTGCGCGATGACATGGAACAACTGATGGAAGATGTACAAAGCGCCCTATCCGGCGCTTTTGAAAGCGATGAATACCGCCAGCGGCGGCAATCGCTGCAGGAGAGATTCACCGAACAACAACAGCAGGCCGTTGAGGCACTCCAGCAAAAAGCCCGGGAACGGGGTCTGGCCTTTATGCAGACCCCGGCTGGACTGGCCTTTGCTCCCTTAGACCCCCATGGAAAGCCGATGAGTCCCGAGGAGGTGCAGAAATTGTCGGAAGAGCGCCGCCAGGAGTTCCAGGCAGCAGCACAGGAGATGGAAAAGGAAGCGCAACGGATTATGGAGGAAACTCCCCGGGCGCAACGCCGAGCCCGCCGGGAACTCAAGGAACTGAACCATCAGGTCGCCGAGCAGGCGGTTAAACCGTTGATTGATGAGTTACATTCCCACTATGAAGATCATCCCCGGGTGCTCAGCTATCTAGAGGCGGTCAAGGGGGATCTGGTGGATCAGGCTGAGGAATTGTTGAAGTTACAGCGTGAGGAACATGAACAAAAGCAACCGACGGGGCCAGCCGGCGCACCGATTCCCAAATCGGTTATGGAAGCGGCGCTGCTGCGCCGCTATAAGGTCAATGTGCTGGTGGAACATGAGCCCTCAGAGGGGGCACCGGTCATCTCCGAAGACCATCCTACTCACCAAAATGTTATCGGCCGGATCGAACATCTAGCCCAGATGGGCACCTTGATTGCCGACTTCAATCTGATCATGTCGGGGGCACTGCACCGGGCCAATGGCGGATATCTGATCCTGGATACCTATAAATTGCTCTCCCAACCTTTCGTCTGGGAGGCCTTAAAGCGGGCCCTCCAGTCCAGGGAAATTCGCATCGAGTCACCCCAAGAAATGGTGGGGTTGATCAGCACTATCACCCTGGAACCCGAGCCTATTCCTCTGGACGTCAAGGTCGTGTTATTGGGTCCTCCCCTATTCTTCCATTTACTGAATAGTCTAGATCCGGAATTTGCAGAATTATTCAAGGTACCGGCAGATTTCGAAATCGATATGGATCGAGGCGAGGAGAATACCCAACTCTATACTCGACTGCTCGGAACCCTGGCCCAAAAGTATCAGCTACGGCCGTTCCATCGCGCTGCCGTAGCGCGGGTAATCGAACACAGCTCGCGGCTGGCCGGGGATGCACAGAAACTGTCCATACACATGCGCAGCGTGGCCGATCTGATGCGGGAAGCTGATTACTGGGCGCGCCAGAATGGTCATGAGGCGGTAAAGGTCAAGGATGTACAGCAGACCATCGATGCCCAGCGCTATCGGGCGAGCCGCCAATATGAGCGGGCCCAGGAACTAATCCAGCGCGAGCTGATCTTGATTGACACAGAAGGGGCAACGGTGGGTCAGATCAACGGACTAGCGGTGACGCCATTTGGCGATTTGCTGTTCGGGCAACCCCACCGGATCACGGCACGGGTCCATATGGGCAAGGGCGAGGTAATCGATATTGAGCGCGAGGTCGCCTTGGGAGGCCCCCTTCACAGCAAAGGGGTACTGATACTGGCCGGTTTCCTGGCAGGCCGCTATGCGCGCACTCAGCCGCTTTCCCTATCGGCAAGTCTGGTATTCGAGCAATCCTATGGGGAGGTTGAAGGGGATAGCGCTTCAGCAGCGGAACTGTGCGTGCTGCTCTCTGCCATCGCCGAGGTACCCCTCAAGCAGTCGCTGGCCATTACTGGATCAGTCAATCAGCACGGCCAAGTGCAGGCCATTGGCGGGGTTAATGAAAAGATCGAGGGTTTTTTCGACCTCTGCCAGGGTCATCATCTGAATGGGGAGCAGGGGGTACTCATCCCCGCGGCGAACGTTCAGCATCTGATGCTGCGCCAGGAGGTCATCGATGCCGTGGAAGCCGGGAAATTGCATATTTATCCGCTCAAAACCATCGATCAGGCCATGGAAATGCTTACGGGCCTGCCTGCCGGAGAACCCGACGAACAGGGCAACTATCCCGCCGAAAGTTTAAATGGCAAGATCAGTGCGAATCTGGCAGAGCTGAGCCGGCGGCGGCAGCAATTTCTGCCAGGCTTGGGGGACAGAGAGGGTGATTGAATCCGGCGGCCATCTTTACGGCGGCCAGCTGGAGGCCTTTAGTGCCGGCCCCCATCAGGGCAGTGAATTCACAGTGCGCCTACCGGCCCTGCCCGAGGGGGAATCCGTTAAGCCGGAGCAGGCGTCGGCAGAGACGAATACCTCGCTCTCAGCCCGACGCATTCTATTGGTGGAAGACGAGGAGGCCGTGGCCGACGCTGGCGGCGCTACTTTAGGCCCTGGGCCATACGGTGCGGATAGTCTCTTGAGGCGGTCAGACTTTTGAAGCGGTTCGGGAATTCCACCCGAAACTGGTGTTATTGGACATCGGCCTGCCGGATATGAGCGGCTATGAGGTCGCCCAGCGGTTGCGCCAGGAGCCTGATTTAGAAATTCTCCCCTTAATAGCCCTCAGCGGCTATGGTCAGCGCGATGATGTGCAGAAGGCCCAGGCGGCCGGTTTCGATCGCCATCTGCTCAAACCGGCGAGCTTGGAAGCCCTGCAAGCGGTTCTGAAGGAGCTTTGACTTTGACCAACGGAAAAGATAGGGGATTGCTCTTGGTGGCCTGCCAACTCCTGGTGCTGGTGCTCTATCTGGTGAAGGTCTTGACAACTGTCGTTAAAAAATGGTCAATCGAATTACCACCCTATTTCCGTTCCTGGCGCTCCTAGGGGCCGGACTGGCTTATCAATCTCCTGAGCCTTGGGTCTCCCTCAAGCCGGCCATCGTGCCGCTACTAGGCCTAATTATGTTGGCCATGGGAATGACCCTCAAAGCCAACGACTTTGTGCTTATTTTCAAGCAACCCAAAATCGTCGCTGTAGGCGTTCTCTTACAGTTTTTATTGATGCCGCTCATCGCCTGGATTATTAGCGCCCTCTTTGGCTTACCTCCTTATCTTGCCGCCGGAATGATCCTGCTGGGATGTAGTCCAGGGGGCACGGCATCCAATGTGGTTTGTTATTTAGCCCGGGGTGATGTGGCCCTCTCCATTACCCTAACGGCCACTTCCACGCTCCTCTCGGTCTTCGCCACCCCTTTTCTCACCTGGCTTTACGTGGGGCAAAAAATCCCGGTACCCGTGACTGACATGTTGCAAAGTATTCTAACCATTGTGCTGCTGCCCGTCACCTTGGGACTGATCATGAATACCTTTTTCGGCCAACGGCTGGGCAAACTCACTGACATTTTTCCCGTCCTTTCGGTCTTTGCCATTGTGCTTATCGTGGCGATTATTGTCGCCATTAATCAGGATAAGCTGACCCTTATCGCTCCTGCCCTCACCCTCAGCATCCTGTTACATAATGGACTGGGCCTGGCAAGTGGCTACGGCTTAAGCCAGTTGTTCGGCTTTAATCCACGCCAGTCCCGTGCCGTAGCCATTGAAGTAGGCATGCAGAACTCAGGTCTAGCAGTGGCCCTCGCCCTAAAGTACTTTAGCCCTCAAACCGCCTTACCCGGGGCCCTCTTCAGCATCTGGCACAACCTCTCCGGTTCCCTGCTTGCCTACTATTGGTCACGCCATCCCAGCGGGCCATTAATAGCCAAAAATTACTCCGTCTGGAAGAAGGCTTCCACCTCCTTGATATCTCGACTCTGGGCTATCCTTGGCAAGCTCCTCAGGAATAAGCGACCATAAGATTTACTGCGAAGACGGGGATCGCACAGCATCAACACCCCCCGGTCATGGGCATCGCGAATCAGCCGCCCCACCCCTTGCTTAAGCTGAATGATGGCATTAGGCAGCTGGTAGTCCATAAAAGGATTACCGCCCCGACGACGGATGGCCTCGATCCTAGCTTGCAACAGCGGCTCGTCTGGTGCAGCAAAAGGCAATTTATCGATAATCACACAAGATAAGGCCTCACCGCGGACATCCACCCCTTCCCAAAAACTGCTGGTGCCTAATAGCACGGCATTACCCAGGGTGCGAAAACGGCTCAATAGCTCACTGCGGGGCACACTGCCCTGAACTAACAGGGGGAAGGCGATTTGCTCCTGGAGCAAACTATAGGCTTCCTGCAGCGCCCGATGACTGGTAAACAACAAAAAAGCACGACCACAGCTTGCAGCGAGCACCGGCAGGGCCGCTTTGATCACTTCCCGGGTATAATCGGAATGGTGGGGTTCGGGCAGTCCAGTGGGTTGATACAATAGGGCCTGCCGTTGAAAATCGAAGGGGCTTTCCCAACGGTGAGTGGTGGTGGTTTCCAAACCCAACTGCCGATTGAAGTGCTCGAAGCGTTCCCCCACCGCCATCGTGGCCGAGGTAAATATCCAAGCGCTCTGTTGACGTCCCATGTAAGCCTGAAAATTTTCACTGATATCCAAAGGGCTTGCACTTAAAATAAAAGATCGACTGCGGGCCTCGAACCAATAAACAAAATCCTCACTGATCTCTTCAGAAAAGACCGCAAGCTGTTCCTGTAAACTCCCGCAACGCTTAAAGCAGTTTTCCAAGCCCTTACCCCGCACTGCCGCCAGCTCCAGTTCAGCTTCCAGATCCGCCAATGCCTGACTTAATTTCTCCAAAGCTCTAATCACCGAGGGAGTATTGGCAACCTCCCTCCAAGCCAAGCGACGTTCTCCGAGCCCCAAGGCCAGACGGAAATCAGCCGTGGCTTTTTCCAGCCGCTGACAAGTTTCGCGAATATGGGACATATCGGGAGCATCGTTGAGCTGTTCCGCAACGCTGTCACGGGCCAACTCTACCAATTGACGACTACTCACCCGCCGCCCAAAAAAGCGGGAGGCAATTTCAGGGAGCTGGTGGGCCTCATCCAAGACATAAGCCCCCACCATCGGCAACAGATCACCGTGGCCTTCCTCCCGCAAGGCCATATCCGAGAGCAGTAAATGATGATTAATCACCAGAATGTCCGCTTCCTGAGCCTGCCGCCGGGCCGCCATTAGGTGGCACTCTGAAAATGACGGACAATCTTGTCCAAAACAATTATCCGCTGTCGAAGTGACCCGGGGCCACAAGGGCGAATCCTCAGGGATTCCGCTTAACTCATTCGTATCGCCAGTAGCAGTCTGTCTCGCCCACTGTTGCACCTTAACCAACTCCGACGCCAAACGGCTATGCCCTGTTTTTCCTTCCTTTTCAAATAGATGTAAACGGTGCAAGCACAGATAATTGGCCCGCCCTTTAAGCAGAGCCAGCCGGGCAGAAACGCCGAGGGCATTTTTTACTAAGGGTAAATCTCGGTGGTAGAGTTGGTCCTGCAGATGCTTGGTACCCGTAGAAATAATAACCTTAATTCCCGACAACAGAGCTGGTACCAGATAAGCAAAGGTTTTGCCGGTTCCAGTACCGGCTTCAGTCACCAGGATCTGTCCTTCTTCTAAAGCCTTGGCGACCGCTTCAGCCATCTCCTGTTGTTGATGGCGAGGGGCAAACCCCTCAATTTGGCGAGCCAATGGACCCTCTTTACCCAAAAGCTCGGCTATAGAAAATAAAGCATATTCCATGGGTACGTTGTTGGAAACCAATAACCAATTCCCCTTAAGTTAAGGCCTAAGTATTTCAGTATAAGTTTTGAGGGGCGGGTTTTCCTGGCTTCTCATTCCTCCTCTTCGTGCGCGCAGCGCATGCTACTTGTCAGCTTGTAGGAGCGGTTGAACAGCGCGAAAACGGCCCATTCCTCCCAAAAATTTTACCGACTCGCAACCCCCTCTATCCAATGTACATATTATTGAAGGAGCACAAGGAAGTGCGACACCCCCCCTAGCGAGAGTGCGAAGTGAAACGGCGCATGAGACGCGAGGGCCACATTACTTTCGTTTCGCCATAAATTCGCGTTTCGCGTAGTTGGCCAGTACCGTCTCGAC
Organism: Nitrosococcus wardiae; assembly: GCF_004421105.1. Classification (NCBI taxonomy): domain Bacteria; kingdom Pseudomonadati; phylum Pseudomonadota; class Gammaproteobacteria; order Chromatiales; family Chromatiaceae; genus Nitrosococcus; species Nitrosococcus wardiae. The sequence goes on along the minus strand of NZ_CP038033.1, from coordinate 2,461,474 downwards.
CAAGTTCGACAGCGTTCGGTTTTCCCCTTTCGCCAACTCTTGTAGTTTCTTCTTGAGTTCGGAATCGATTCGCACATTCAGCATTTCTCTTGCCATTGACGTGACCATTCATTTGCAATACCATCGCATTATGGTAGCACAATGGGCCTACAAGTTCAGGTTTTACCCCACACCCACACAAAAGCGGCAATTGGCCATCGAATTTGGCCATGCGCGGTTTGTCTGGAATTGGGCGTTGGAGACCCGAACGAAGGCGTACCAGGAACACAGCAAATCTTTGAACTATTCTGGCCTGAGCCGCAAGCTGACAGCACTGAAACAAACGGAGTGCCCCTGGCTTGGCGAAGCCACCGCCAGTTGCCCTACCCAGAAACTGAGGGACCAGGACACGGCGTTTAAGCATTTCTTTGCCGGACGGGCCAAGTATCCCCGCTTTAAGAAGCGCCATCAGACTCAGTCGGTGCGCTACCAGTTGGACCAACGCCATGTAGAAAAGAACTTCAACGCCGAAAGCCAGCGGTTGAAGCTGCCCAAACTCGGGGCGCTGAAGCTGAAATGGTCTCGCAGGATGACGGGTATTCCCAAAATGGTGACGGTCAGTAAAGACCCGGCTGGCCGTTATTTCGTCAGCCTGGTCTGCGAGATAGAAATTCTCCCCTTGCCTACCCGCAAGAATGTGATTGGCGTGGATGTGGGCGTTAAGGATGTAGTGATTACTTCCGAGGGGTATAAATCGGGCGCACCCAAGTACACCTATCAATATGCTCGCCAATTAAAACAAGCTCAGCGACGCTTGAGCAAGAAGCGTAAAGGGTCTTATCGCCGCCGCCGCCAGCAGCAGCGCGTAGCACGGATTCATGCCCGGATAGCGGATAGCCGCCGGGATTTTTTGCACCAGCAATCCTCGAAGCTGATTAACGAGAACCCAGTAATTTGTCTTGAGGATTTGAACATCAAAGGGATGTTGAGAAACCGCCACTTGAGCAAAGCCGTCGCGGACTGTGGGTTGTTTGAGCTTCGCCGGCAAATGGAGTACAAAGCCGCTTGGTATGGCCGGGAAGTGTTGATCGTGGACCGCTGGGCACCGACTAGCAAAGCGTGCTCTGAGTGCGGGACTATTCACGAGTCCATGCCGCTCAAAGTTCGCGAGTGGGTTTGCCCTGATTGCACTACCCGCCACGATAGGGACATCAACGCGGCTATCAATGTTTTGAGGTTGGGTACGGTGGGGAGCGCCGGAACCGATAAAGCGCGTGGAGCGGTAAAGACCCCAAGGGCCGTGGCCTAGCCGCCGCCCGAGGACTGCTGAGAAACGCGAGTTTGTCAGACTGACAAGGTGAGGAGGGACCGAACCGGAGTCAGTTATGGCGAAACTCCAAGCAACCAAGACACGGTAGTGAATAGACAACTCAATGACCTAAACCATGAAGAGGCCCTTAGGCGCCATTATTATTGGCGATGAACTGCTTACTGGGAAACGGCACGACAAGCACTTTCCCCATCTTATCGAAACCTTGAACCAGCGGGGATTAGAATTAAGTTGGTGTAGCTTTATCGGCGATGATGCCAGGATAATTACCCGAGCCCTAGGCCATACCCTCCAGTCTGAAGATATTGTTTTCTGCTTTGGTGGAATTGGTGCCACACCAGACGACCGCACCCGGCAGTGTGCCGCAGAAGCAGCCGGCGTCGCCCTTTTTCCCCATCCCGATGCCATGCGGGAGATTGAGGCTCAATATGGGGAGCGTGCCTATCCTTACCGCATTCGAATGGCTCACCTTCCCCAGGGGAGCCAAATTATTCCCAACCCCTTTAATCGAGTCCCTGGTTTTTCCCTTCATTCCCATCACTTCTTGCCAGGATTCCCGGAAATGGCCTGGCCTATGATGGAATGGGTACTGGACACTTGTTATTCAGATTTACAGGAGCTAACGCCTAAAACGGAGCAAATTATTCGGGTGACGGGGGTTGGCGAAAGTGATCTGCTTCCGATAATGGAAGAGATAGTCTCCCGCTACCCCAACCTGCGTCTCTCCTGCCTTCCCCACCTCGGTGGTAGCCAGCCTATGCTTGAACTTGGATTACGGGGAGATACTCCAGCAGTCATAGAGGCCATGAATGAACTGAAGGATCGTTTAGACATGCTCAATGTATCCTGGCATTTTATTTGATTTGACGCGCTTAGCTAAGGCAGCGATACCAAAAGGGCAACGTCAGTAGACTAAAGATGGTAGAGAGAGTCACCGCCGCCGCATAAATGGAGGTGTTCAGCTGAAAGCGATCACACAATACCACCCCCAACACCATACTCGGCATGGCCGCCTCCAAGATCGCCGCAATCCGCTGAGAGGAATCGAAGTTAAAAAAATCACTAATGAACCAGGCCCAGACGGGCATTAACCCTAACTGGATAATAAGTATGGGAAGCAATAGCGGTAAATTCCGCCACTGGCCACGGGGCCATTCCAACCCCATACCCAGTGAAAGGAGCATTAAAGGCACCACACTCGAAGCCATCATGGTTAAAAAGCCATGGAACCAATCGGGCTCTGCCACACCGCCAAGATTAAGACTCACCCCCATGGCAGCCGCCCACAAGGGGGGTACTTTGAGTAGCTCAATCAAGGGATTAGCAGATTTTTCACCGATACCATGAGTACGGGCAATGTGGATTCCCAGGGTAAGCACCAGCGGTGTACAGGCAAATAAATCATATTGTATAGCCACCGCTCTTGCCCACTCCCCTAAGGTGCTTTGCAACACGGGGAGCCCTAAATAGGTGGCATTTGGAAAACCGGCCGCGAGAAGCAACGCGCCACGGGTAGGACGAGGAGTGGCTGCCAAATAATAAACGACCCAAGCCAGGGCAAGCCCCATTAACACGCCGCTCGCAGCCACCATGGCAATGCCCGCAGTAGCCCTTCCTAAATTCGTTGACCATAGGACATCTAGCACCAAGGCAGGGAGAAATAAATAGTAAACCAACTCCGTTAGGACTTCACGCTTCTCTTTGGGGCTGAGGCGTCGTTGAGAAAAACGGCGCCAGGCAACGCCACAAACAATGAATGCTGCCATTTGCAGCAGGACTTCAATCATGGATCACTGTGTCAATATGTGAGATAGATGGATTTTAGTTATTGAAATGTGATGCAGATCCCTTAAGCCCCTAGCAGTAGGGTCGAAATAATGTCGGAATAACGCATAAATAAATCAACCCGCTTTTGGAGGCTCCACCATGGAATTTAAGGATTACCTGAAAATATTAGTGGCCCACGATGGCTCGGATGTTTATCTCAGTGCCGGAGCCCCCCCTTGTGCCAAGTTTCACGGTTTACTGAAACCCCTTGAAAAAAAAGCCTTAACCTCTAACGACATTAAGGAAATAGCCTATGGCATCATGAATGAAGAACAAACAGCCGAGTTTGAGAACAAACCTGAGATGAATTTAGCCATTTCCGAAACGGGCATAGGACGCTTTCGGGTCAATATTTTCAAGCAGCGCAGTGCCGTTTCGATGGTCATCCGAAATATTAAGACCACTATCCCCAACGCGGATAACCTCGGTCTACCCCCCATATTAAAAGAGGTTGTCATGTCTAAACATGGCCTCATTCTGTTTGTAGGGGCAACGGGTTCCGGCAAATCTACTTCCCTTGCCGCGCTCATCGACCACCGCAATAATCACAGCGCCGGGCATATCATCACCATTGAGGACCCTATCGAGTATATCCATCACCATAAAAAATCTATTATTAATCAACGGGAAGTGGGCGTTGACACGGATTGCTATGAAGATGCGCTTAAAAACACCCTTCGCCAAGCTCCTGATGTGATTCTGATTGGAGAAATCCGTGATCAGAACACGATGGAACATGCCATTGCCTTTGCAGAAACAGGCCATTTGTGCCTCTCAACCCTGCATGCTAACAATGCCAACCAAGCCCTTGACCGGATCATTAACTTTTTCCCCGAAGACCGGCGTTCGCAGCTTCTATTGGACCTCTCCTTGAACCTACGGGCTTTTGTGTCTCAACGTCTCGTTCCCACTATTGATGGCAAACGCACCGCGGCTATTGAAATTTTACTGGGTACGCCTTTGGTTCGCGATCTTATCCACCGCGGTGATATCCATGCCATTAAAGAAGTAATGGAAAAGTCAGAAAATCTCGGCATGCAAACTTTTGACAGTGCCCTCTATAAATTATATATAACAGGCCATATCAGCGTTGAGGAAGCATTACGCAATGCCGATTCCCCTAACAACCTCCGCCTTAAAATCAACTTATCAAAGAAAAACCCCGGGGCTACCGCTAAGCCCACCTCCACAGAAAACGCTTCCTCAGAGCAAAAAACGGAAAAGAGCGCATCAGGGGGACTCTCTTTTAGCCTAGTGGAAGAAGAAGATTAAATTTTCTTGGGCAGCCGCACTAATCCTTGTTATTCTAATAGTGCAATCAACCTGGTACCGACGGAAGCCTCTCCCTTGCCTTGGTAAGCTTGAGGCATGCCCAGCAATATAGGGCTAGCTATCGATCCTATTCCCATATTGCCCGGCGTTGACTACAATCCCGCCTTACCCAAGAAGACCATAACCATTTATCAAGAGGTAGGGGCATGTACCATAGCTGGCTATCGCTAATGCTTGCTATTTTATTAGAGGTGGCAGGAACGACCTGCATGAAATTATCTATGGGGTTTTCGCGCTTGACCCCCTCGATTTTGATCTTTATCTTTTATGGTCTATCTTTTACTGCATTGACCTATAGCCTCAAAAAGATCGATCTCAGTATCGCCTATGCGTTGTGGTCAGGTATCGGAACAGGGCTTATTGCGATTATCAGCTTCTTTTACTTCAAGGAACAAATCACTTCACTAAAGCTTGCAAGCATTGCGCTTATCATGTTGGGTGTAATTGGAATTAATCTAAGCGATCTGAAGCATTGAATTTTACCTACCCTCCGCAAAAACGATCTCTACCCTTACCAAGCCAGACTCTCTAGAAAGAGCAATTTTAGTGAATTATTGATCGGCCGATAAATTCTAAAAGCTTGCGATTACCGTTAGGTAGGATCAAAAAATCCTATAAGCATTCCTGTTCCGAGGCAAATATTATGGCAGAATTCAAGCAAAAATCTCTAGTTTATCTACTTTGTCTAGCATTTTTCAGTAGTGCAGCCAACTTTCCAATCCTTGCTAATGCTGCCGGCACCTCTATGCAAGCCTATGAATCAAGTCCTGCGTCATCCTATACCGAGACTGAAGATGAACCACGTTACTTCCGAATGATCGGAGATCTCCTGATCGGTCGCCCCTTACTGTTAGTGGCCACAGGGATAGGCACAGGTATTTTCCTAGCCAGCCTCCCTTTTAGTGTCTTAGGTGGTAATGTTAAAGAAGCTGCAGATACCCTAGTGATTGGTCCTGCTCGGCAAACATTTGTGCGCTGCCTAGGGTGCCGAATATCTGTTATAGGATCAGACCAATATTCAGATACCCCCGAAACTTCAATAGAAGAGGGTTCCCCCCACGCGCCTATCAATAAGCACACCCCTTTTCAAGGTATTCCCCCCACGGACTAATTAGCCTAAACTTTGGTTTTTATCCCCAGAAATTGTTGGACAACCCTTTTATAGAAAGAGAAAATTGAATGCAGCGACCGATCGCCGGGCGCGAATTAGGATATCCGAGGGGTGCACGCAGAAGCGCGCCAGGGAAGGCGCATCTCTGCCTGTTTGCTGATTTCTATTTCGATGATGCCATCGCTAGCCGCACCTATCTTACTATAGGGTTTAACTCCTAAATTATCTCAATCTTTCTCCCCCTTCCGCGACTCTATGATATTATTTCGCGTTGTTTTAACCTCTCTTTTTTATTTAAACTAAAATCATTGGCCCTGATATTTTAGGCCTATTGTATTTGTCATGAATATTTTGACGGCTATACCCAATGGAGAATAATATGGCTAGGAAACCAAGCACAGCTAAAAAAACAACAAAAACAATGGCAGCTCACAGCAAAGCAACACCCGCAACCTCCCGCACAACTACGAGGGCGGCCACTAAAACACCCAATAACACCAAGCGCAAACTCGCTGGACTGCGTGAGCCAATGACGAAGACCCAGCTCTATGCCACCATTGCAGAAAATACCAATCTTTCCAAAAAAGACGTTGTCGCTGTGTTTGATGAACTCAATACACTCATTAACCGCCATATTAAAAAACGTAGCGCAGGGGTATTTACCCTACCGGGATTATTAAAGATCACTACAGTAAAAAAACCTGCACGAAAGGCGCAAAAAAATGTCCCTAATCCCTTTAAACCGGGGGAAACCATGGACGTTGCCGCTAAACCTGCTAGAACCGTCGTCAAAGTACGGCCATTGAAAAAACTAAAGGATATGGTCGCCTAATTTTTAGGAAAAACTCCCTCATAGGCGGCTATGTTTCGCTCCCATATACGTAGCCGCTGCATTTTTTCGCCCCATTGCTTCTAATAAAAAAAGCTGGAAATTACATTTACCAAATTTAGTCATCCAGACACCCTATCAGTCCCCTATCAGTTTTATCCTCCATCTCGCCAAGCCCGCCTAGCAAAGGTTTCCTTGCAGGCCCATCAATCAATATCTATAAAACCAATCAGGGTCATCATTAGCGGCAAGGCTCAGAAGAACTATGACTACCCATTTTTTGCATTCATTATTTGAACCCCAATCCGTTGCGGTCTTTGGCGCCAGTGATCGCCCCAGCTCCGTGGGTATGACGGTATTTAAGAACATGTTGGAGGCCGAGTTCCATGGTGAAATCCACGCCATTAACCCCAAGCGGGAAACGGTCCAAGGAAAACCCGCTTATCCCTCATTGGAAACCTTAGGAAAACCCATTGACCTTGCAATTATCACCACTCCGGCAGCCACAGTTCCTGACATTATTGAATCTTGTGGCAAACATGGCGTGGGGGCGGCTGTTATCATTTCCGCAGGCTTTCGGGAAATTGGTCCTCTGGGTAGGGAGTTAGAGGAAAAGCTCCTATTCCAAGCGCAGAATTATGGGGTTCGACTGTTGGGCCCTAATTGTCTCGGTATTATGCGCCCCCATCTTGGCCTCAACGCCACTTTTAATAAGGGTATGGCACTTCCCGGCAAGTTAGCACTAGTATCCCAATCCGGAGCTCTATGCACGGCAATTTTAGACTGGGCGACTTATAACAAAATTGGCTTCTCCTCGGTGATCTCTACAGGTATTTCTGCCGATTTAGATTTCGGTGAAATCTTGGATTATTTAGTCTTGGATCATCACACCGAAAGCATTCTTCTTTATATAGAAGGAATTCATCATGCCCGGGGATTCATGAGCGCGCTCCGCGCTGCTGCCCGGGTAAAACCCATTATTGCGGTAAAAGGGGGTCGGCACGCCGGGGGCTCCCAAGCCGCAGCTTCTCACACTGGAGCGCTAGTAGGAGCCGATGATGTCTTTGATGCTGCCTTACGGCGTGCAGGTGTGGTACGGGCCACCACCGTAGTGCAATTATTTTCTATTGCCAGGACTTTGGCCTCAGGTTACCGCACCCGAGGCAACCAGCTTGCTATCATCACCAACGGCGGAGGCCCTGGGGTGTTAGCCGCCGATCGGGCTGAGGACCTAGGCATACCACTGGCATGTTTAACCCCTTCAACCACTGAAAAGTTAAATCAAGCCCTCCCCCCTACGTGGTCTCATGGCAATCCCGTGGATGTGATTGGAGATGCTTCAGCGGAACGCTACCGAGAAGCAATTACCCTGTGTTTACAGGATGATCATGTGGATACCCTGTTAGTCATTTTGACCCCCCAAGCCATGACCCATCCCCAAGAGGTGGCCGAAACCCTCATTAAGCTCGCTTCTGAGGACAGAAGCAAACCGATTCTCGCCTGTTGGATGGGGGAAACTCAGGTGGCTTACGCTCGCGAGGCCTTTAGTAAAGCCCAAATTCCATGGTTTCAAACTCCAGAAGCGGCCGTAGAAGCCTTTGCTTTTCTCGCCGAATATCATCGCAATCAACTGCAATTACTGCAAACTCCAGGGCCCTTATCCCGACGTGAACCCCCTGATGCCAGCGGAGCACAGCTTATCATCGAAAATGCCCTTGCTGAACATCGAAAAGAACTCAGCACCATGGAGGCAAGAGCTGTGTTACGGGCCTTCCGTACTCCCGTTGCCACTTGCATGATGGCCCGCTCTCCCAATGAAGCATTGGTTTTGGCGCAAGAAATCGGTTACCCCGTGGCCATGAAAATCGCCTCTGCCCAGATCACCCATAAAAGTGACGTGGATGGGGTTCGACTTCACCTAGATAATGGTCAAGCGGTGCGGCGCGCCTATCAAGATCTTATCAATAGCGTCAAAAGTCATAGACCCGACGCCCCTATTGAAGGGGTTACCATTGAGCCCATGTGTATCAAACCCAATGGACGGGAATTAATGATCGGAATTATTCGAGATCCCATCTTTGGCCCTGCAATTACTTTTGGTGCCGGAGGCACTGCTGTGGAAGTACTTAGCGATCGGGTTGTGGCTCTTCCTCCGCTCAACCGGAGTTTGGTGCAAAGTATGATCGCCGGCACCCGTATCTCCCGTCTGCTAGGTCCCTTCCGTAATTTGCCCGCGGCCAACATGGAAGCCATTGAGCAAATTCTGCTACGCGTTTCTGAAATGGTCTGTGAGCTTCCCTGGCTTAAGGAAATGGATATTAATCCTCTCATTGTGGACGAATGTGATGCAGTGGCTGTGGATGCCCGGATGACCCTCGATTATCCGCCCCCGGCGATGACTCCTTACGCCCATATGGCGATCCATCCCTATCCCCATCATCTCGTCCAGCGCTGGCAATTACCCGACGGCACAGAAATCATTATCCGCCCTATTCGTCCCGAGGATGCGGAAATAGAACAGCGGTTTGTCCGTGGACTTTCCGCGGAAGCACGAATGTTTCGATTTATGCAGGCTTTAAAGGAACTTCCGCCCGCCTTGCTAGCCCGTTTTACGCAAATTGATTATGACCGTGAAATGGCTTTGATCGTGGTGACCGAACAAGAGGGCCAAGAAGAGGAAGTGGCCGTCGCCCGTTATATTACCCACCCTAATGGAACGAGCTGTGAATTTGCCCTCGTCGTCGCCGATGCTTGGCAACATAAAGGAATTGCCCACAAATTGATGGAAGCACTCATGGATGTAGCGCGAGAGCGGGGCCTAGAAATCATGGAAGGGGATGTCTTAGAGAATAACTACCGCATGCTTAGTTTATGCCGATCATTGCATTTCATCCTCACCGCCCATCCTGACGATCCTGCGCTTATGCGGGTCTATCGCCGGCTATAGCAATATTGCTAGAGAAGCTCTTTATCCTTAAATCTGGGACTAACCCTTAGCAGGCCAATCCACCACATGATCCTCCAAGTCCCGAACTTGGGATTCTAGAACTGTCCGCCCCCGTGCTGAAACACCAGCCTGGTGTACGGTTTCCGGATCACCGGAAATCAAGGGATGCCAATCAAACAGTTCTTTGCCCTCCCCTATCAGACGATAAGCGCAGGTGGAGGGCAGCCACTTCAGCGCTTCTGTCAACTCCGCCCTCAAGCTTAAACAGTCTGACACTTTCTGAGCACGGTGCTGATAATCCATGCAGCGGCAACTATGTAGGTCCAAGAGTCGACAAGCCACATCCGTATAGAAGATCTCTCCAGTCTCCGCATCTTCTAGCTTATACAGACAACATTTACCGCAACCATCACACAGCGCCTCCCATTCCTCTGGGGACATAGCTTGCAAAGTCTTATGTTTCCAGAATTCAGGTTCAATCATCGTATTTTCCCGCGAGGTTTATCCCTTAAAACTTTCCACGATAGGGGTATTAATACGGCCAAAAATAGTTTGAGGTTGGGTACAGCGGGGAGCGCCGGAACCGATAAAGCGCGTGGAGCGGTAAAGACCCCACGGGCCGTGGCCTAGCCACCGCCTGAGGACCGCATTGAGGCGCGAATTCTCCCGACTAGCCACAGGCGAGTAGCTCGTCATGTCGAAACGCCAACTTAGGAGCACGCGATTACCGTAGCTCGACTTTAATTTCTAGTTCCTTATCCTCATCAAAAAAAGCACTTCGACGTACCTTGACGATCACCTCATCACCGGGCTTTTTATCCCACATGATTTCTTTCACATCAGACATATCAACAACAGGATGACCGTTCAAAGCAAGGAGTTCATCTTTCTCTTTAATTCCAGCCGTCTTAGCCGCGCTAGTCTCAGAAAAAGCCTGGATTTTAAGTTTTCCGTCGGATTGCTTGAGCATTACTCCCAAAAAACCGGCATTTGGCAGTTCTTTTTTCTCGGAGAGCAATAAATAATCCGCAATTTCTGGCTCAATAAGACCTTCCCAATCATTCAGCACGATAGCCACACTCACCTTGTCAAGACGCCGGCTGAAGCGCTCTGGGATACCCACGCCATAGGCTAAATGACCATTGCCCGCAAGGACCACCATGTGAGTATCAGGATGGTCCTGCAGATAGTGGGTAGCCCCCTCCGCCATGGATTCGTCCCATACCAGTTGAGCCTCATAAAAAGTCTCGAAAGTCCCGAAATGCTGGGGATGATTTTCAAACACTTTTTTCAGGCGCTGACGGTACTCTGCATTGGAACGGTCAATATCGGCAGGAAGCTGCCCCCGTTCCTCTTTAGAAAGTCCCTCTAGACCATCTCGGCCCACCTTTTGAATGAGCTCCGTGGGGACATTGAGGGCCAGTATGGGAATGTCGTTCTCTTGGGCAAACTCAAGGATCGGGGCATACAGGCGGAAATCATAGATCCAACGATCATAATATTCGGTTTTATCTAAAAACTCCCCGACGCTTAATTCACCCGCGATGTATTGATCCAAATAAGGCTGAAACGGTTGCTGAAAAAACTCAACCCCAATCACCAATTCCGGATGTATGGCGTGCAGTCCACGAATGATGGCAAGCTGATTCAAGTGGTGATCATAGCGGGGGTGCTGCTCCCCCACAAAGACAACCTGATAACGTGACAGCTCGGGAATAAGTCCCTCCAACTCGAGCAACTGCCTCAAATTTACCGCCTTGGTGGAGGGCTCAATTTTAGTAGTATCTGGAACAACTTCCCTCTCCTTGACTTCCCCCTGCACTGCTCCCTCTGGGGCGCTTTCCCTAGGCGAAGATTGCACTAGCGCAGGGAATAAGACAATAAATAACAGCAGCAAGAAAATAGGAGTAGTTGCTTGATTTTGCATCTATGGAAATCCGCCTTAATCGATTTTTTTATCTAATATCATCAGGTAAGACACGGGCTTCTGTAGAAAGTTTATAAGGATGTCCTGCCGAAGTGGTCATCTCTACTTCAAATAGGTAGGCACGATACCCCTGCTTTGGAATATCTACCTGAGTCGCCGCATAGCTGCTGCCAGATAGGATTTTTAGATTTCTGCTTGACCAACGCTCATCACGAAAATCCCGATCGGCTGAAGTCGCTGTCCAAAGACGGATTGCCCGAGCGGATTGATCGCCAAAGACTTTAACACTCGCCTCTCCGCCAGCCCCCTCTTGTCGTTTCCATTCCATTTTCGGCAACTCCTCACCATCAGCAATCATTTGGAAAAAAGCAGCTAGAGTCTGCATGGCTTCTTCTCCCCCCCCTAAGTGATGCCCCCCATTGGGGGTTTGAAAAACCAATTTGGGTGCCGGCAAATCATTCCAATAATGTCGTAACGAGTCCACCACCCAATAGGGGTCATTGGTGCCAAGCAACAAAAGTTTAGGCATGGTGTAGCGCAACCGGTATTCATAAGGATCGATCCAACTGCGCAGTTTTACCATGGCCGGGTCATCTTGATTTTGGTGGAGATTGAGCTCGGTATAATCACTGATTTCTTTGCTTTGCCTACCGTAGACTTTTGCACTCCAACGCAATTGCTGCTCCATATTGAGCATATCGATGACCATGGGGGCCATCCCTTTTATCCGAGAATCTAACGCGCCCGTCAACCAAGTCGTCCATCCCCGCTTGGAGGCGCCCGCCACCACAAATCCTTCAATCTGCTGCTGAAATGCCTGTTGGGCAAAGGACTGCACGGTATCCATACCCCGGACAACGCTCTTCACCATGGGAAACAGTAAAGGCCAAGTTTCATCGCCGGTTTTTAAAAATTGGACCAGAGTAAAGGCAATTAAGGCGTCTTCTTTGAGTCCATTATAAAGCGGTTGGTTAGGAACTTGGGTAATGACGGCGGTCACCGCGCCAGCCCGCTGAGCCATCATTTTCAATCGCTCCAGGTATCTCTCCCCATTACCCTCGCCAGCAATCAGGAGAAAACCGATTTCAGGATTTCGGACTTCATTAGGTCGCGCTACCATCAGATGATGGCTCCAGAACTGATTACGCCAATGTTGAGAAACCAATTCCAGGCGAGCCAGTGTTCCCCAATGGTCTTGCTTCTGTGCCGTCAGTTTCCAATTGTAATGGGGGTCGGGCTGGCTTACATAATCTTCAAGCGCACCTGCAAAAGCTGATTTTATTGCCAAAAATAGCGACATTGCTAAAAAAATTGCCTTTGAAGATAAGGGAAAAGGGGGAAATAACATCGTTTTAAGGCCTTTAATATCCTTTAAACCTAGCATCCCAAAATGAGGCCACAAAAATCTTGTTCGCCCTCGACTTAAAGAGTCAATGTGAATTTATCGACTAATGCTCCAGGAAGCCGAAAACTCGATAAGGAGCGGCGCTCGTAGGTATTCGGATCCAGAAGAAATTCCCGCTCCGTGGTAAGGCCCAGCAGGTTGTCGCCAAACATTTGATACCAACTCTCATCAAAACGCATGACGTCGATAGGCGCTTGGGGTTTGCCCCCCTCCACCCAAAAACAGGCATAACGGGTCATGCCAGTAATGCGGGCATCATTAGGATCAGAAAAATTGCTATACCATAGATTAGTGATATAGATACCCTTCTCCAAGTTCTCGCAGACTTCATTCGTCTTCAGTCTACCGGGAGCTAAATCCAGTGACTGGGGGATCTCGCTGCCGGCATTCACCGGAATACCATATTCTTTGCTGCTACGGGGTGAAACCAGGCAATCCTGGTAGGCCCCCTGGGTAATGAGTCGAATCCGCTCCGGCTTTTGAAAGCCCGTCTCTGTAAAGCAGGGGACAACACCGCCCCCCGGGTACTCACTCAAGTTTACCAGGGGATGAAGCAGCCTTTTGCCCTGGGCCATTTTCAGAAGCGGGGTTTGCTGGGTTCGATGGCTTTTTAAGCCGAACCCGCTCCAACCCAGTAAGGAGAAAATTTCCATCAACGCCGTGGGAGCGAGATACACTCGATACCGCCCTGGAGGAAGCACCTTAGCCGGACGGTGAAATAAGCCTAATTGCTCACGCACTCTTTGCATTTTGTGCTCTAAATGGATGGGGTCCCAGCTGGTTCCGGCATATTGGGATTTAACAGCCCCACCACCACCATGATAGCAGCTCCAATCAAAATTAAAATTACCCGTGGAATACCAGTTGTACTGGCCCAGCGAATTGGCAAAACCGCGATATAATCGGCCGCCCGCCCAGAGACCCACCAGATCTAAGCCAGCAGCGACAGTGAGAATATCCTTTAGGACCACCTCCACCCTGGGAAGGTCCTCTTCCTCCATAGTCTCGGTATTGTACCCTGCGGTAGCATAAAAGAGGTAAGGATCCTCAGGGATAAAGCGGCGCTGATCACGCAATGCCGCGAGTAGGGATTGAACGGGAGGCAGATCATTGTTCAAATCCCCCACCAAATGACAGCGTCCGGTGGCATGACGATAGCCTGCTGATAGATCCAAGGAGAGTTCTAATTGCTGAACACTGCCCGCCTGGCGCACCTGGTTCCGGTTAAATCGAATAAAATCCGAGTCCTCTGCCTCGAAGTAAAGCGTCAAAACCTCTCCCGAGTGCAGATTAGTGGTCAAGGTATCGGCCAGAGTGTTAAAGAACTCCCGCAGAGGCATTCAAACTCCCCCAAAGACATCCACAGCAGTGAATAGGCAGGCGGGAGAGGCGTGACCCACGTAGATGGCCTGATTCGGTTCCCCCTTGCCACAATTGAGTGTTCCCATTAACTCAACCGTACCAATATCCCCCACCCCCGAGAGGGCGCGCCAAAAGGTGGCGGAAATGCCACGATAATTAGGGTTCTTGACTACTTCTTGAAGTTCACCATTACGGATCAAACGACCATATTCACAACCAAACTGGAATTTATTACGGCTATCATCAATGGACCAGGAACGGTTAGTGTCCATGAGTACCCCATGCTCTACCTGGCTAATCAGTTGCTCCAGGGTGCTGTCACCAGGTTCTAGATTGAGATTAGCCATGCGATCGATAGGCGGCCGATTCCAATTACAAGCCCGGGCATTCGCCACTCCTGACAGATTAGCACGATTCTGGGATATCACCCCCCCTAAAGGCCGCTTCAGAATACCCTTCCTAATCACATAGGTATGTTCGGCCAGGCTTCCCTCGTCATCGAATCGATAGCTTGCCAACTGGGCGGCGCAGCGGGGGTCGAAGGTCACGTTCAAAAGTGTTGAACCATAAGGATAGGTTCCAAACATATCCAGAGTCACAAAACTGCTTCCGGCGTAGTTGCGCTCATCCCCGAGAATCCGATCCAGCTCCAGCGGATGTCCGATACTCTCATGGATCTGCAGCATCATCTGCTCAGGCAACAGCAGTAGATCCATCTGGCCAGAGGGACAGTTCGGCGCCAGGAGTAATTGCAATGCCTCTTCCGCCACCCGCTTGGGGGCGTCAAAAAACCTCAAGCGGTCCAGATGTTCCAATCCTCCCTGGCGGGCATGGTCATAGCCATAACTTCGAATCTGGGTCTCACTGCCCCCATGGGCCACCGCCTTAAGCTCAGGCATCAGGTAATAAAAAGACTGGGTGATTTCAGCCCCGGCACTGGTGAGGAACAATACCTCACTGGCTCGGTAACTGAGGGTGGCCAACCAATCCACGATGGCATCTGTGATTTTTAAACGTCGGCAGGTATCCTGCAACAACTCGATTTTGGCATTCAAGTTCAAGGATTCCCAGGATTGCTCTACCGGAGTGCGGTACTGTCCGGATTGATGGGGCCAAGTGATATGCTCAGGAGATAAAAGACTGGTGTTAGCCGTACGTTTTGCCCAGGTCATGGCGCGCCGAAAGGCTTCCGCTAACCCTGTTGTGCTGAGATCGCTAGTGGCGGCATAACCTAGGCCCCCTTGATCCATGACTGTAATATAAGCACCTAGACCATGATGGTTAGTGATGGGCTGTAACACATCCTGCCGCACGCCCAACCGCTGACGCCGATCTTCTACTAGGCGCAGGGACCAAAAATCAACCGGAGAGGGAATATTTTTAAAACGCTTTGCGATCAGCTCAAGCATGGCATGTAGGCGTCAAGATCGGTTTGTAGCATCAAGGGGAATTCTTTACAGTAGTTGAAAAAAATGATTTCGTTCAACAAGCTTAGAACAGTCACTGGATGGACGCCCTAATCACAGCGGATAATACCTGGACCCTTTGGGCTATCTTACTCACTGCCGCTGCCCTGGGCACCTGGGGAGAACGCACAGCCTTAGGCGCCCGGTTCTCTGGGGCAGTCATTACCTTGCTCACGACCTTTGCTCTGTCCAATTTAGGAGTCATCCCAGCGGCTGCCCCCGTTTACGACACTGTCTGGACCTACCTGGTACCACTCGCTATTCCCTTGCTGCTGTTTTCCGCCGATCTACGCCGTATCGTCCATGAATCTGGGGCGACCCTAATGGCTTTTGCCCTGGGTGCCTTAGGCACGGTGATGGGCACGGTAGCCGCTTTTTATTTGATCCCCTTAGGAGAACAGGATTGGCAACTGGCTGCTATTTTCAGCGCCACTTACATTGGCGGCTCAATGAACTATATGGGAGCCGCCGAGGCGGTAGGATTACGTACCGGTGATCTACTTACCGCCGGTATCGCGGCTGACAATCTGATGATGACTCTCTATTTCCTGCTGCTTTTTACGCTGCCCTCACTTCCTTGGCTCCAGACATGGTATCCGACTCCTCTCCTCAGGGACACCCCCTCCCTCGATGGTGCACTGACTTTGGAGCCCCCCCCAACCCCCCACCTGCATCTTTCTTCCCTTCTTACTGGACTTGCCCTTAGCAGCCTAATCTGTGCCATTAGCTTTGCCTTGGAAGCAGAACTGGATTGCTCGGGTAGCGGCATCCTCATCCTAACCGCCCTCACCATTACGCTGGCGACCTTGCTTCCCCGCCAGATGGCAAAGTTGGAAGGCGCCCATGAGGTGGGGCTTATACTCATGCAAGTTTTCTTTGCCGCCATCGGCGCCAGTGCCAACATTACCGTCGTTTTAACGGTGGGGCCGGTGTTGTTTGGATTTGCGGGACTGATTCTTGCCATCCACCTGATGACCCTTTTGATTGGCGGCAAACTCTTCAAACTCAGCCTGCCAGAAATGGTGGTCGCCTCCAATGCCAACATGGGAGGCCCAACAACCGCCGCTGCAATGGCAGCAGCCCGCCGATGGGACTCTCTGGTCATTCCGGCCATCCTCTGCGGCACACTAGGCTATGCCACTGCCACCTTTATCGGGGTAGCGCTGGGTTCTGGGTTAAAATCCTAACCCCTCATCACAGTATCAATTTTAAGCTGGCTTATTTTTTATACCGCCCCTATCGGCAGTGATTTTGCACACCACACGGCCGACCCCGCCGGCGACATAGTTTTCCCATTGCAATACACGCAGGTTAGCAGGCTCCTTGGCTCCCCCTGGAGTGATGTAATCAATCTCCCAACCAAATTCTGAATCGCGATTTCCATAGTGGTCACGCCGTACCCAAGCACCACATTCATCCTTTCGCCATAGATTTGGGTCCTGATCAGGAGCAACTCGACTTTTCTGTTCCCAAACCGCCTGTACCAACTCTTCACTGAATGCCATTGCCTGTCTCCCCTTTATCTGAACTATAACTTTTTTGATTTTTACTGAGTTTATTCCGAGGCCAAAAAAAACAGCAATTTAAGATAAATTTTAAGCTCAGGCTCCCCAGCGCTCCTGAAGTATTTTCTTGTAGTTACGGTGGATCATCAGCACCACCTCGTCACCCTTTTTTAGCTTAGTGTCCGACTCCGGCCAAAGGAATTCATCATTCCGATAAATACAGGTCACCCGTGCCAGTTCCGGTAACCCCAATTCTTGTATCCGCACCTGGTCCTCTTCTCTGGCCACAAAGGAAAAGACATCCGCATCCCCCTTGATGAGCGCTGAAATCTCATGCACATCCCGACCTACGGCGAGTTCAGCCAAATAGCGGCCCATCGTCCGGTCTGGGATGATGACATCTTCCAGGCCCAATTCAAGACAAACATGCTGCAGTTCATCATCCTCAATGCGTGTAATGACACGGGGGAACCCCAAAGAGCGCCCTACTAAACTGGCTACTATATTAGCGTGGTCATCACTTGTCAGGCAGAAAAGGACATGGGTCGCCTTGGGGCCCACTTCTCTTAGAATGCTTGGCTTACCGCCATCACCATGCAGAAAACCACAATCTAAATTATCCGCAAGTGCTTCTAGGGTTTCTTTATCCCGCTCGATGATAACCACCTCATGACCCCGATCCACTAGGATGCGGGCCGTCCTTATAGTGAGTGCACTAGCGCCAATAAATACAAATCGCATTTCAATCTATCCGCTTGCCGAACCAGGTGCCGGGGAGTAAAAGAATTAATAGCGCAACTATTTCGAGACGCCCAAGCAACATATCCAGGCACAACACCAATTTAAGCGTCGGCTCTAGACTAGGGCTCGTGACCCCTGTGGAAAGCCCCACGGTAGCCACGGCGGAGACCACATCGAACAGCGAATCCAAGGGGTCATAGCCATAGGCAAGAAAGGGCAGCCAGGACAACACAATAGTAATCAAATACAAAAACACAATTGCGACTGCACGCTCAATGTCAAGGGGCTCAAGGCGCCTACGTCCAAGCGTAGGTTCCAGCACGGCATGGGGTGGCAGGCTAGCACGGACGAACAGGAGCTGAAGCAAGCGCAGCAGGATCAAAAAACGTATTATCTTGATGCCCCCGGAGGTTGAGCCCATCCCACCACCTAGAAACATGGATACAATTAAACCCAATTTTGATACTGAGTCTAGCTCCCCAATCTGCAAACTGGAAAAGCCGGTTGTACTTTGGGCCGAGAAGGCCAGCAAAGGAGCATGCCAAACCGCTTCGCTCCAAGAAGCCCCCCCTACCCATACCCTACTCCAACTTAGGAACACGGTCAGGAGCAGTACCGCTAAAACCAACACGCGCACCTCCATGTCTCCTACCAGCTCACGGAATCCGGCACGGTAAGCCCGATAGTAAAGGGCTAATGGGATCGCGCCGAAAAAAGCAAAGAGCAGGTTCGCTGCCTGCTGCAACCAGTCGCCAAGCCCAATTAAGCTGTCGTCATAGGGGGAAAAACCGCCCGTGGAAACAGCCGCCAAAGTGTGCAGCAGAGCAGGAAATGCCTGCACTCCCATTGACCGCAGAACCAGAAACCCGCAGACTGTAAGCAACAGATACACCATCAGTGCGCTACGAGCGTGAGCACGGGCGCTACCTACCATATCCGATGGTTCCCAGGTTCCGCCAGCAAGGCGCCTAGCGACCTGGCCATGGCCCATAAACAATGCCAAACTTAGAACCACAATACCCAGGCCGCCATACCATTGCATCCACGCTCGCACAAACAGAAAGCCAGAAGGTTTCCCTTCAATAAAACCCAAAGTTGAAAGCCCAGTGGTCGTCACACCAGAAGTGGCTTCAAACAAGGCATCTAGAAAAGAGAGGCCGTATCCCATGAGTGGGTATACCGTGAGCAAGGGCGCGATAAGGAAAATTAAAGCAGTGATGGCCAAAGCCTCATTGACCTGAAGATGAGTGCTCTCCTTGATATATACTGCGCCAGCTGCAACCACGAGCAAAGCACCGGAAATAATTAAAAAGCGCAGTACTACCCGCAATTCACCGAAGCCCAGGGAAACCATGGCAGGCACGAGAGTCAACACGGCAACAACAAAGCATAGCTGCCCCCCATATTTTGCGATAACTGACCACCGAACCGCAGAGGCAAGGGGCTTGATTTGTGAGGCGAACATAGATTTTGTGCGTGCTGACCTCTCCGGCCCCTTTCTTACTTCTTAAATCTTAGTCAGCAAAATGAGTGGGTCTGCATAGCCGTGCGCCTCGCACCCAGCTCCATGGCCGTGGCGCCAGAGAACGATTTTCTCTAAGATCAAATTTTTGGCGGCAAATTACTAGGGTATTTGGATGACTGCCCCTAAGCCCGCCGTAATGAAATCCTCGCCCCAGACTCTCCGAGCCGGACACTTCAAGTCCCTTCCCGCCAAGAAGCCAAGTAAGTGCTTTGTTTTTGGGTTAGCGTATCAATAGAAAGACCCAAAGCCTCCAGCTTTAACCGGGCCACTTCTCCATCAACCTCCCTGGGGACCCCATGGACCTGATTGGCGAACTCACCCTGGTGAGCCCAAAGATGGGCAACGCATAAGGCCTGATTGGCAAAACCCATATCCATTATGGCAGCAGGATGGCCCTCTGCCGCCGCGAGGTTGACTAACCGCCCTTCGGCCAATAAACGGATTCGCCGACCATCTTGGAGAAGATACTCATCTACAGAGGGTCGGGGTCGCCATTTGTCTACTGCCAAAGATTCCAAGGCAGAGAGATTAAATCCCACATTGTCCTGGGTGCTAAGGAGATTGCTGGCGCAGGGCAATAGCTCGGCCCCGCCGGTGGTCAATATCCGAGCCAGATTGGCCGTTTCAGTGGTAATATGCAAACAGCTACTCATGCGCACACCTGCCAACGGGCACTCTCTAGCAAAGCGCACCTCCAGGGTTTGCAGGACAGGCATTTCTGAGCAGGCCCACTGGATCCGCTCTCGCCCTTTATCGGCCAGCCCCTTATCCCGGATATCAAAGGATACAGCGGTCACCGCCCTTTACTCAGAAGGACATGGGTTCCTATTATGCAAGGCGGGTACCTCGGCGTAATTCCTCAAGCTCTTTTTCCAGGCGTTGGAGTCGCTGTGCTAATTGGTCTCGCTCTTCTTCTAATCGCCGAATACCCTCCTCCTCCGGGGCGGGCGGGTAACGCCGGGGATAGGAGGGCGGCGGGTAAGGGTGGGGCTGGGGCCAATCCCAATGATGGTGATGATGCCAATAGTGGCAACAAGGGCAACAACAAGGCATGAATTCAGCTCCTCCTTCATCTACCGCATTAATTCACTCTGTGACTATCTCTTAACTAAATAGCACAAATTACAAATGATGAGACCAGAGAATGCTTATCCTGGAATTAGGTAGAAATACCCATTTCATCACAGAACATTTTAGGGTTTACTTACTAAAAACTGCCAAGCTCCTGTTAATCAGAGGCGATCCTGTTAAACCGAACAACAAAAGGAGGTTGTCGTGTTATTAGCCACTCACCTCGCAGCAAAAACTGTTCCCTTAAGCGGAGTCAAAGCTCACGCTCACACGGTGACTTTAACTCTCCCTCCCATTTTAGACAGCGCCCTGTGCCGGGAATTTTGGGAAGCCGCGCAACAAGCCCGTGATACAGGGATAAAAGTCATTATCGATCTGGAAAAAACCCTCTCTATACGCGACTCCGGTTATACGCTACTCTGGATGTTGAAGGATAGCCTCGATAAGGAGCCGGCCGACCTCTTGCTTGTGGGTTGTCATCCAGCTCTAAAAAGAGCGCTCCAGCTACGCGGCTTCGGACCTCACTTTACTCTGTTATAACTCCACCACAACTCCTGTCGCTTTATCTAGAATTCACGTAGGAGAAGTTACATGGGGAGTCAATACCTACAAAAGATCATTAACCCTGCCAAGTACCTGCGGGACAAAATCTACCCAAGAAAACAAACAGTTCCAAAACCTACTGTTTTTATTGTGGATAGCAATCATTCCAGGGACCCCACTCTAAGTAGGTTAAACAACGCCCAGAATTGGGAGGTCAAAATCTATAGCTCAGCGGAAGCATTTTTAGAAGCTTTTGACCCGTCCCACCCCGGTTGTCTGCTGCTTGATGTTCACGTCCCCAAGATGGGAGGACTAGCATTGCAAAAACAACTGGAGGACCAAAACAGTGAGCTTCCCCTTCTCTTTGTCTCCACCCAGGGAACTGTATCCGAGGCAGTACAGGCTATACACGCCGGAGCCGTGGACTTCCTTATTAAACCCGTCAAGCAATCCCTCTTGCTAGAGCGTCTCCAGGAGGGACTAGCCCAGAGCTTAAGAATCCGGGAGGCCCAGCGGAAACAAGAGGAAATGGCCGCCCGAATTTCCCAGTTAACCCCCCGGGAACAGCAGGTCATGGAACGGCTGATTGAAGGCAAGCTCAGCAAGGTCATCGCTTCAGAGCTGGGCATAAGCACTAAAATTGTCGATCACCACCGGGCGCAAGTGATGGCCAAGCTGCAAACAAGAAATCGGGCGGAGCTGCTCCAACTCACCCTCTCGGGACCACAGGGGGCGAGAGAGAAAACACCGAGAAGAGTCAGCTTATAGCAGCGGCGCTTATAATCTCGTAAGGAATCTCCTACAGGAGTTTGGCAGCGTCCACCGCACCGATTTTTACAACGTATTGGTGCTAGAAGTGCCGGATATCCACGAATTCCTAGGGCAACTCCATCAACGGGTCGCGGCTGAATCCTTCTTATGGACTCGGGAAGACTTGCAGCGCTACCCTCTGCTGAAACTGGACTGATCTTGAGGCCAAATCAATGGATATCCAATGATCAGAAAAAAACTGACCCGATGTCTGCTCCTGGCGTTCTCGGGTTTGATCACCACCAATGGAGTGGCGGTAATGAATGATCCAGCGGAGACCCTCTCCCTGCCCCAGCCCCACTACGAGGGGAAAGTCTCGGTAGAGGCCGCCCTCCAGCAGCGGCGTTCCATCCGAGAACTCAGTCGGCACCCCTTAAGCAGGGAAGAAATCTCTCAGCTATTATGGGCAGCCCAAGGCATCACCCACGGTCAGGGGTTTCGCACCGCCCCCTCCGCTGGCGCGCTCTATCCCTTGGAACTCTACCTCGTTATAGGACAGACACAGGAGTTAGAGGCCGGAGTATACAAATATCAACCCCATGAGCACACGCTGCTTCGGATTACCACTGAGGACCGGCGGAACCAACTCGCCCGTGCCGCTTTGGGCCAGGACCCGGTTAGACATAATGGGGCGCTGCTGGTGTTCTCTGGGGTAGAACAGCGCACGACTCGTAAATACGGCCAAAGGGGAGCACGCTATATGCATATAGAAGTAGGCCACGCGGCCCAAAATGTGCTGTTGCAAGCCATCTCCCTAGGCCTAGGCGCAGTGGTGATTGGGGCCTTTGAGGATAAAGAAGTGGCCAGAATCCTAGAAATGCCCCCCAACGAACAAGCTTTGAATTTGCTGCCCGTCGGACGGTTTTGATCTCCAACAATAGCTTACAAATTAGTCTACCAGAGTTCTCTGTACTGCTTGGACATGGTCGACGACTAGGTCGACTGCCGCACTGTTGGTGAAAGGAGACATGATAAAAGATTTTAGTGCTGCAATAGGAGCGCCATAGATTGTCTCTCGATAATTATCCGTTATTGAAAGACCATGTGGCTATTAAATATTGGTCTATATTTTTCGATCCTAAAGTCCCTTCCAGAAAAAACCTTGAACCACAGACTAACCACTTTCAGCAAAAAGAAAGGGTTGCCAAATGAATATCTATGTTCGTTTAATTATTTGTTTAGGAATTATCGTTCTACACTACGTCAGTTTATTCCTGCCGTTAACTGAACTATTCTTGATTTACATACTTCTTTTTAGCCCGCGCTGGTTCAGGGAATTCCTTAACCATCTCGATAAAAATAGGTCAAGAGAGGCCGTCGATTAAACTTTTTTTGCAAGATTTAGGCTGATTTTTCTTAGGCAAACCTCCTGCTGTTTTTAATGATGGTTGCACACCGTCTTAAGCATTCCAATGGTGTCTTCATAGGAAAGTTCCGGAGCCTTCCTTCCGCTAGCGCCTTTTTCAGAACAAGCCACAATATCGTCTGCGGATAGAATACCCTCCAGATGCCCATTGCCGTCAGTGACCAGGATACGGTGCTCTGACATCGCCTGAAGGGCCGTATGGATATCATCGTCCGGATGAGAAGTAAAAACCTGCCTGTTGTTCCAAACTTCCCTGGCGGTAATTTCCCAAAGGGCTTTATGATTAAGCCCGCACCCCATGGTAATATCCCGGTCCGTAATCACCCCAAGTTGAGACAAATCAGCTAACTGTTACCTACCCCTTGATACAAATGAGAGGCTCAAGACGGGCCACCTTACGGGCCAAACCGGATTCATGGGCTGCATCTACAACCGCATCCACATCTTTATAGGCATCCGGGGCTTCCTCCGCCACGCCCCGATAAGAAGCGCTGCGGATAAGAATGCCTCGCTTCGCGAGCCGGTCCACCACTTCCCGACCGTACCAACGGCGTTTAGCCTCATGACGACTCATACTCCGCCCGGCCCCGTGGCAAGCGGAACTGAAGGCCAGCGCTTCGGTCTCCTTTGTCCCTAGCAAAATGTGGGAACTAGTACCCATGGAGCCTCCTATAAGGACTGGCTGTCCCACCTCCTGCAGGGCTTGGGGCAAATCCGGATGTCCCGGCCCATAGGCTCGCGTGGCGCCCTTGCGATGGATAAAGAGCCGTTTGCGCTGGCCGTCAATGACATGCTCTTCCACTCACTTTGCAGGTGTTATGAGATACATCATATAAGAGGGTAAGATTCGCCTCAGGCAGGATTTCGGCAAAGACTTGCCGGGTCAGATGGGTCAGGATCTGGCGATTGGCGAGAGCACAGTTGATCCCGGCACGCATGGCTCCCAAGTAGGCCTCCCCCAAGGGAGAATGGATGGGTGCACAGGCCAATTCTCGATCCGGCAATGTGATTCCATAGCGGGGCGCGGCGATGGCCATATCCTTCAAAAATTCAGTGCCGATCTGATGCCCTAGCCCCCGCGATCCGCAATGGATGGTGACCACCATATCCCCCCCATAAAGGCCAAAGGCAGCGGCCGTCGCCGGGTCATAGACTTCGACCACGTACTGAACTTCCAGGTAATGGTTGCCTGAGCCTAGGGTCCCCATCTCATCTTGCTGGCGCTTCTTGGCCCTGGCCGAGACTTCATCGGGCACCGCTCCCGGCATGCAGCCCTGTTCTTCAATGCGTGCCAAATCCTCGGGACGGCCGTGGCCCCGCTCCACCGCCCACCGGGCCCCACCGGCCAACATGGCATTCATCTCCCGGTCGTTGAGATGGATAGCGCCCCGACTCCCCACGCCGGCAGAAATCTGATGGTACAGCCGGTCAGCCAGGGGACTCTTAACCGCCTCAATCTGCTCCCGGCGCGGCCCCGTGTGGAGAGTACGGACTCCACAGGAAATATCAAAGCCTACGCCACCTGCCGAGATAACTCCTCCTTGCCCCGGGTCAAAGGCCGCTACACCACCGATAGGAAATCCATAGCCCCAATGGGCATCAGGCATGGCAAAGCTCGCCTCCACAATGCCCGGCAAGGTGGCCACATTCCGCACCTGCTCATAGACCTTCTCATCCATGGCCTGGATTAAGGCTTCGTTGGCGTAAATGATGCTAGGCACACGCATCTCCCCGTGGGGATCGATACGCCACGCATACTCTGAAATTTGGGTTAAACGGCTAGTATCCATGGCTTCTCACACATCCACAATACATTGGGCGATCCAGAGACCCTCCTTGTGGCGCTCTACATGAAGTTCGCTTAGGGTGGCGCCTTTGACTTCCACGGCAGGATCGTGCTTGGTCCGATCCACAGGCTCTCCCCAAGCCTCCCCCACTAGATGGTCATCCTCAATTGACACCGCAAAGTGGCTAAACAACATCTGGCGGGTCGCCATCTCAAACACGAGAGCATTAAGCCATTCCACCAGCAAGAATTCCTTATCCGGCGCAGAGCACTTCACTTCCACCCGCTCTTTGGGCGCAACCGTGTCTAAATCGGCGATGGTCGCCGTCAATGCCAGAGCGGCACCGCAAAAAGCCTCCTCCATGCTGGCCCCCAGGCCACGGACACCTACATCCCCTTGGTGGGGGAAGTGTTCCCAACGGGGTGTGTTTATTTCAGCATTCACAGAATGCGTTACCCGTTACCATGGAAAATAAAATAGACCAAAGAGTAGAATTGCGCCTCATGGAGGGCTTCCATCCTAATAGCTCCCCCAATTCAAGATCACTATTACCGATCTTAGATAGCCGAGAAACGGTGTGATAGCGAGTCTTTTTTCATCACCTGACTGTCATTTTTTCTAACCAAGATCGCTGGCCATGGCCCAAACCGAACTGCCTGATAGCCCCAATAGGCGACGGACACTTTCTGTATCTGCTGCGGCGCAAACTGCCGCCCCTAAACCATTGGCCTCTGGGATATTACAGTCGGCAACCGATTGTGCTAAGTAGGGAATCAATAGCGGCTCAATGGAAAAGTGGCGATAGCCCAAACCCAGTAGCATGGGCAGTACACCGGAGAGCTGCGGAAACAACCCACACAGGCGGATGCGGTCTATCTCCTGTCCCGCTTCCTCGGCGATTTGGCGAAAGAGGCGAAACATCACCGGAGTATAAGGATCCAAAAGGGGACTTACCTGCTCTAAATCCCGATCTGCAGCAAATAAACACTGCATCAAATCGTTACACCCGATTGCCACAAAATCTGCTACGGCCAACCAATCCTTAATGGCCAATACGGCTGCTGGCGTTTCCACCATGGCGCCAATGGCCATGGGAAGGGGTAAAAATTGCTCGATTTCATCCCGCCAGTGGTAAAATTCTTCAATTCGTGCCAAGAAGGGAATCAACAGGGACACTTCATGGTCGGGGGCAATCCGCGCCAAGGCGTCGAGTTCAGCAATAAAAACGCTGCGAACCGGTTCTATGCTATATAAACGTGCCCCTTGCAAACCTAAGGGACCGACTAACCCCGATATCTGCCCTACCCACGGCGGGCACTTATCGGCAGCCAAGTCGAGCAGCCGAACGGTGACGCTTAGCGGATGAGCCGCCCGACATAGGACCGATAAAGCGTGAGTATAGAAATCAGCATCAGGTGCGCCACCATTTTCCGGTGTTAAATACTCGGAACGCACCAGGCTGATCCTGGTGGCGCCACAACCCATGGCATGGGTCACCCCCTGGAGGTTGGCGACACTTGCACCAAGCACAACGGCTTGCCCGTCCCGTGTCAACACTGGCTTGCCCTGCTGTGGTGCTTCAGGCAGCGGCACCTGTGCCTCGGCTCCCGCCAATTTGGAGAGTGCAATAACGCCGCTCATGCCGTCGACAATAACTTCCAAACCCGCTTTCAGTAGTGCTGCCTGCTGGCCTGTTATCAATACCGCAGGCATCCCTAAACCAAGGAGTCGAATCATAAAATGGGACAAGGGCGCAGCATCGACTACGATTACAGCCGCCGGTCGGGTGGTCAACGTAGTCAGTTCCCTGTGGCTAACTACGGCCACTTCCGCGCTACCAGCGCCTCGACCACCAAGCCGAATAACCCCGCGACCACAACCAGGGAAAAAGGGAGTACCCTGAATCTGTTGCATCGGAGTATCCACTATGAACGATAACTTTACTTATAAATATAGATTATTTAGGCAATGAAACCGTTACCTGTGGCT
Organism: Nitrosococcus wardiae; assembly: GCF_004421105.1. Taxonomy (NCBI): domain Bacteria; kingdom Pseudomonadati; phylum Pseudomonadota; class Gammaproteobacteria; order Chromatiales; family Chromatiaceae; genus Nitrosococcus; species Nitrosococcus wardiae. The sequence continues at coordinate 2,434,622 of NZ_CP038033.1, read as the reverse complement.
ATTATCGGTTTTGGCCGATTGGGCAAGGACTGTGCAGAAAGGATTTTGACTGAGGAGCAGCTTACCCTAGCTGGCATTGTGCGTCGGGCCGAGCGAGTCATGGAACCGCTACCGAAGCCCTTCCAAAAAAATCCCCTCGGTTGTCCATCCCTCCGAGCTAGCAAAAGTGGATGCAGCGCTCCTCTGTGTCCCAACAGAGGAAGTACTGGGGAAAGCCCAGGAGTTTATTCAGCATGGCGTTCCCATTGTGGAGTGCGCTACTTTTCATGGTGAGGCGTTTCAATACCATCAGCAGGCAATCAAGCGGCTCGCTCTCCGCCACAAAGCGGCGGCAATTGTGGGGGCAGGTTGGGATCCGGGCGCACTGTCATTGTTGCGCGCCCTTTTTATGCTTTTAACCCCTAAAGGGCATACGGAGACGACAAGGCGTCCCGGCAAAAGCCTACATCACACCACTGTGGCGCGCGCCATCTCTGGCGTGAAGGCGGCGCTTTCCACTGAGTTACATAGCCGGACAGGAAAACGGCAACGTTACGTCGATATCGAACTGGAGAAAGAAGCAGAACTAGAAAAAGTGAAAGAGGCGATCCGCACTGATCCCCTGTTTCTCAACGAAGAAACCTTTGTCTTTCCCGGAGACAGTGTTGCCATTCTGGAAGAGGAAGGCCAGGGCGTGCTGATGGAGCGCTGGGGAGCAACAGGACACACTGAACACCAATTACTTTTATTTGAGGCCCGGTTCTCGGACTAGCCCTAGCAGCGCAAGTGATGGTGGCTGCAGCACGAGCCTTCCCCTTGTGCGACAGTAAGGCTTACTCTTTGCTAGACCTCCCTTTAGGGAGACTGTGGGGGCAATTACGGGAACAGGTTAAATTTCTATGAACTTCTAAAGCTTATTATGATCTAACGATTAGCTTTATTAATCAGGTATTTTCTGGGAATCAATCAAAAAGCACAGCGGGTACCACCTGCGGAGCTAGTTACCTTCACACTAAGTAGGGGGTGCGGTTCTATCATTTATTGCCTTCTGGTGCTACCTCTTGAGGACACACTAAGGCAGTATAGCGAGTTTAAATTGGGATGACACTGGGGATGATCTTTGCTGTGAATATACTCGCAGATGAATCATCTTTTTAGAGCCCGCTGAGGGTATACGCTGGAGCTTCATCTTTATCGAGAAGCTTGTTACCGTAGGTTACCACAGCAAAGGCAGGAACAAAAAGCGTGAATCGCCACTGGTATTGATAAAAGGGACATCCATTTATCAACTCGCCTGAGGGATTATCACTAAAAAACGGAATAAACTCCAGACGTACTCATTCTGGGCCCTGCTCGAATATGAGCTTCTGACCAGAGAACGAGTCAATCCCAGAATTTAAAGAATACCGCTGCCTTCATGATAGAGGGCCACCATGCGGGGACGGAATCCCTGCGTATTAATATAGTCAATGGTAAAAGTTTTTAGAAGCATCGTGTATTAATCATACAGGGGAATAGGTCCATGGATTTTGAAATGAGACAAGAGGAGCTGAAAAGGCTTATTCTCAAGGGCAAGGCGCAAGGTTTGCTGACTGAGGAGGAGCTACAAGAGTATGTCGTGCAGGAAGTGGAAGACAGTGATGAGGCTGAGGCTGTCGTCAGTCTTTTCCATGATCAGGATCTCGAGGAATTTGATGAAGCCCTAGATCCGGCATTATTGCTCAAAAGCGGGCCGGAGTCGGAAGAGGAAACGGCTGAGGTAGTGCTGTCCTCGGACGGGGCTATCAGCGACATGGTTAACACTTATATGCGGGAGATGGGGGCCCATGCCCTGCTCGCCCGTGAGGAAGAAGTCGCGCTGGCCAAGGCGATTGAAGCAGGATTAAACCAAAGTATTGAGGCTTTAGGCAATTATCCAGCCATAGTGGCCGAGCTACTGCGTTGGGCCGAAGAAGTAGACTCAGGCGAGACCCGCTTGACAGACTGGCTGATTGGCTTTACCGAAACGGAAGCAACAACTTCAGAAACCGAGGCAGGAGATACAAAAGGTCCAAACTTAAAGGAGGTTAACGAGCACTTCTCCCGCATCCGGACCCTCCACTCGGGGCTAGAAGTGGCTTTAGCCCAAGAAGGGGTGGCAAGCGCTCAGGCGCGGGAACTGCGAAGAGAACTCGCCCAGGAGTTCCGGCTCCTTCGCTTAGTCCCGGCTCGGCTCAAGCAACTGGCTCAACCGGTACACGATTGGGTGAGCAAAGTGCAAACCCAAGAACAGGTGCTCAAGAATTACTGTATCCACCAGGGGGGGCTGTCCCAGGAGGACTTTAGGCAGAGTTTCTCCAGCAATGCCACCAACCCCCAGTGGGTTGAAGACCTCTTAGCCGGCAGTCAGGGGGACCGACAGCCACTGCAAGCCCAGGCTGAAACAATCCGAACGGCCCAGGGGATACTGATTCAGGTGGAAACCGAAGCGGGACTTCCTTTGGCTGAACTCAAGGCAGTTCATCGGCACTTGACCCGTGGTCAAATGCAAGCCCAGCGGGCCAAAGCACAAATGGTAGAGGCCAATCTGCGCTTGGTGGTCTCGGTGGCGAAGAAATATCGCAATCGGGGATTGACCTTTCTGGACCTGATCCAAGAAGGTAATATCGGCCTGATGAGGGCAGTGGATAAATTCGATTACCGCCGGGGCTATAAGTTTTCTACTTATGCCCATTGGTGGATACGGCAGGCGATTACCCGGGCTATCGATGATCAGTCCCGCACCATCCGCATCCCAGTGCATGTGATGGAGAAACTCAGTAAGCTCAACCGGGCTTCCTACCAGCTCCGGCAGGAAAAGGGTCGCGAAGGTCGTCCTGAGGAATTGGCCGAGCGCCTGGCCCTGTCTGAGCAACAGATCCACCATATGCATGAGATTGCAAAACAGCCCATCTCCCTGGAAACGCCCCTGGGTAAAGATGAGGACTCTCAGTTGGGCGAACTCATGGAAGACGAGCAGGTCCCGAACCCTATGGAGATCGCCATCACCGCCGGTTTGCAGGCCGGGACCCAGCAGTTGCTGGCCACCCTGACCCCTCGTGAAGCTCAGGTAGTCGCCATGCGCTTTGGGATCGGTATGGACACTGACCATACCCTGGGGGAAGTGGCTCAACAATTCGATCTGAGCCGGGAGCGAATCCGGCAAATCGAAGCCCAAGCCTTGAACAAACTTCGCCGCTTGGGCTACTCCAAAGCCCTGCGCAGCTTTCTCGAAGAGTAAGCTGAAAGGGCTATCAAGCTAAATTAAGGGTTACTAAGGGCAGGGAATAGACTCCCTGCTCCCCTCCCATTTATAGCCTAGCGCTCATTCTATTGTTCCGAAAACTTACTTTCTCCCAATAAAGCAATCACTTATTGGCGATTCCCCTGACTTTTCGCCATTCAGCGCCCCAAGAAGGCCTCAAAACTTTCCTACCCACCTCATTTTCTTAAACTATACTTACGGGGGCAATTACACTTGTTTAATATAGAATTCTATAGAACCAACAAAAAAAACTTGCGAAGGGTAGCCTCCCAACCTCTCAGGCGCATCGGAACAGGGAATAAGTTTCGAGCGCCTTTTTATTTTGCTTGGTTTATCTGTCTTAATTGTTGTGCTTTTGTTTTCTAAGTTGACTCACTCTCATAATCAGCAGGGCGGTCAGGATCAGCCATCCTATAGGATAATGAATAAAACCCATAAAAAAAGCGCCCAAAGTAAGTATCAACAAAACACTCAAGAGCAGGAGATATCGGTCCATAGCCTCAGCTCCTTGATTGCCAATAAAAAAAGCTTAGGGGGCAAAATAAGCACAATTGAACTCTAGCATAAAAGTGTGTCTAATAAGCCTTTATTAATGTGTATAGTCCATTTGGAATTTGATAAGTTTCCTCCATGATTGATCGGGATAATTTGCATCGCTTCTTGTTTGAAGAGATTGGGATTCGGGGCGAGCTAGTCCAGCTTGATGCGAGCTGGCAGGCCGTGCTTACCTGCCACGACTACCCTTCTGCAGTACAATTTCAACTCGGCCAAGCGTTAGCCGCCACAGTTTTGCTTTCGGCCACCATTAAATTTAAAGGATCCCTCATTCTCCAGGCCCAAAGTGAAGGCCCTCTGCAAACCTTAGTGGCACAAGCCACTCACCATAGAACCGTGCGTGGATTGGCCCGCTGGAATGGCGAGGTTCCCCGAGGATCGCTTTCCGAAATGTATGGTCCCGGACGCTTGGTGCTCACCATCCAAACAGAAGGCACAGACCCTTACCAGGGCATTGTTTCCCTGGAGGGCACCAATCTGGCCGAAGCCCTGCAAACCTATTTTTCCTATTCAGAACAGCTTCAAACCCGACTCTGGTTAGTCGCCGATGAGCAACGGGCAGTAGGACTCTTTCTCCAAGAGCTGCCTTCCCAGCCAGGACACGAGACGGATTGGGAGCGCATCACATTGCTGGCGAATACTGTTACAGCACGAGAAATGTTATCGTTACCCAGTACGGAACTGCTGTATCGATTATTCAATGGAGAGCAACTCCGTTTATTCGAGCCTGAACCGATCTCCTTCCGCTGTGGTTGTTCCCGGGAGCGGATCGAGAATACCCTAGTCGCTTTGGGACGGGAGGAAATGGAAGCTATTCTGGAAGAGGAAGGCACAGTTGAAGTAGATTGCGAGTTTTGCAATCGCCACTACAGTTTTGACCGAGTGGATGTAGAGCAACTATTTGCTGAACAGGTAAAAACTCCTGTATCTTCTACGCGGCATTGAGCAATGGTTATGACGCAACTGACCAACTTATCTCCCAGGGAATCAAAAACTGTTTCTCCTTTGACCCTGATTACCCTAGATCTAGACGAAACGGTTTGGCCTAGTGAATCGGTGTTGAAAAAGGCCGAAGAAATACAGTTTAAGTGGCTCCAACAACGGGCACCGCGCCTCACAGCAAGCCATGATCTTGACAGCTTACGAGCCCACCGACGGCTAATCCGGGAGCAATACGCGGAGATTGCTTACGATCTGACAGCCGTACGTACCACCTCCCTACGCCTGCTGCTAAAGGAATCCGATGACTCACCGGATTTGGCGGAAGAGGCTATTGGGGTTTTTCTTGAGGCTCGAAACTGGGTAACCCCCTACGCTGATGTACCGCCCGTACTTGAAAAGTTAGCCCGGACCTACCGCCTCGCCTCGCTCACTAACGGCAACGCTGATGTTCAGTGCACACCGCTAAAGGCTCATTTCCATTTTTCCCTGACCCCTTGTATAGCGGGCGCAGCAAAACCCGCACCGGACATGTTTCAGCAGGCCTTGGAACAAGCCGGTGTTGAACCTCACCAGGCCGTCCATATTGGTGATCATCCAGAATGCGACGTCATCGCTGCCCAGCAAGTAGGGATGCGCGCAGTCTGGATTAACCGACGAGAAGCCCCTTGGCCGGCAGATCTGCCACCTCCAGAGGTGATCATCAAGGACTTTCATGAATTGGAGCGTTGGCTTTTCCAGCAAATTAAAATTTAAATTCATTGCTTCCTACTTGCAGATAAAGAACTTCGTTTTATGAATAACATCTCTGCCCACGATCCCAAGACCTATTCCTCAACTCACCCTGCTTTCGATAAGTTACGCAGCCAACGGATTGCTTCCCTTAATCTTACCCTTGAGGAATACCGCCATCGCAGAACCGGCGCCAAACACTTCCATCTGGCGACAGACAACCCAGAAAATGTATTCCTGGTGGCTTTCCGTACGGTTCCCATGGACTCCACCGGAGTGGCCCATATTCTGGAGCATACCGTCCTTTGTGGGAGCGAAAAATATCCGGCACGCGACCCTTTCTTTATGATGCTGCGTCGCTCTCTCAATACTTTCATGAATGCCTTCACCAGCTCCGACTGGACAGCCTATCCCTTTGCGAGCAAAAACAAAAAGGATTTCAATAATCTTTTAGGCGTCTACTTGGACGCCGTATTTTTTGCCCGCCTCGATCCCTTGGATTTTGCCCAGGAAGGACATCGAGTAGAGTTCGAAGAACCCCACGATCCTGACACTGATTTAGTCTTCAAAGGGGTGGTATTCAATGAGATGAAGGGGGCCATGAGTGGACCGGTGACCGTTCTTTGGCAGACCCTCTCTAGCCATCTGTTCCCCACCACTACCTATCATTACAATAGTGGTGGCGATCCGGAGCATATCCCAGACTTAAGCTACGAGCAGCTCAAGGCCTTCTATCATACCCACTATCATCCCTCCAATGCGGTGTTCATGACCTTTGGTGATATCCCTGCCCAGGAGCATCACCAACAATTTGAATCCCATGCCCTCTCCCAGTTCGATCGGCTGGAGATGAATCTTAGGGTGGGGGAGGAAAAACGCTACGCTGCCCCTCTGCAAGTAGAGGAAAACTATGCCCTGGAAGCTGAAGATGTTACCCATAAGACCCACATTGTGCTGGGCTGGTTGCTAGGTCAAAGCACAGCATTAGAAGAACAGCTCAAGGCCCATCTGCTTTCCGGGGTATTGCTCGATAATAGCGCCTCCCCTTTACGCCATGCTTTGGAAACTTGTGGCCTAGGTGCGGCTCCCTCCCCCCTTTGTGGCTTGGAAGACAGCAACCGGGAGATGAGTTTTGTTTGTGGCCTTGAGGGCTCTCAACCCGATCATGCCGAGGCACTCGAGCAGCGGGTGCTGGAGGTATTGCAGGAGGTGGCCGAGAAAGGCGTTCCTCAGGATCAGGTGGAGGCGGTGCTCCATCAATTAGAGCTACACCAACGGGAGATCGGCGGTGATGGAATGCCCTACGGCCTTCAGCTAATACTGGAAGGGTTGCCAAGCGCTATCCACGAGGGCGATCCCGTAGCCCTGCTCAATCTGGATCCGGTGCTAGAAAAACTACGCCAGGAAATCAAAGATCCTGAGTTTATCAAAGAGCTAGTGCGGGAAAATCTTCTCAACAACCCCCACCGGGTGCGTTTGACCCTACAGCCAGATCCCCACCTTAGCGCTCACCGCACCACAGCGGAAAAAGCCCGCCTGGCCACCCTGAAAGCAGCCATGGATGAGAAGCAAAAAGCAGCCGTGGTAAAACTCGCTGCTGAGCTTATGGCCCGTCAACAACAACAAGACAACCCTGATCTCCTGCCTAAGGTAGGGATCGAAGATATTCCCCCTACCCTCTCTATTCCCGAGGGTACTCAGGAAATCGTTCACAAACTCCCGGTCACCTTTTTCGATCAAGGCACCAATGGCTTGGTCTATCAACAGATTATCATCGACATGCCCCACTTAGAAGACGAGCTGTTGGAGGTGTTGCCCCACTATACCGCTTGCCTTACAGAACTGGGGGTCGGCGATCGGGATTACCGCCAAACCCAAGCTTGGCAAGATAGTGTCAGCGGTGGCATCAACGCCATCACCACCTTACGGGGGCGGATAGACAATGTCCAGCAGGTGAATGGCCATTTTGTCCTCTCCGGCAAGGCCCTTGCCCATAACTACGAGTACCTCGCCGAGTTACTGCAGACCACCTTGCAAGAGGTACGATTCGATGAGTTGGACCACCTCCGTGAGGTGATTGCCCAACGCCGCGCTGATTGGGAAGAGCATATTACCGGCAACGGTCATGCCCTTGCCATGGCGGCGGCAGCCAGCGGAATGAGCCCCACAGCGGCCCTCGCCCATCGCTTGAGTGGGCTCTCCGGCATTTCCTTTCTGCAGGAACTGGACGAAAGCCTCGCCGATAAAACCGCCTGCGAGGCGCTAGCCGATAAGTTCCGCCACATCCACCAACATCTCTTGGCTGCCCCGCGCCAATTGCTGGTTATCGGTGAACAAGAACGTCGCCCAGAATTTCTAGCAATGTTACGCAGACAGGGGCACTATAATCCGGAAGCTGCCGCAAAATTTACCCCTCTGCACCTGTCTGAGATACGCACCTCTGTGCGCCAAGCCTGGACCACAAGCACCCAGGTTAATTTCTGCGCCAAGGCCTATCCCACAGTGCCTGTTGACCATCCAGATGCTGCCGCCCTGACAGTACTCGGTGGGTTCCTTCGCAATAATTACCTCCATCGGGCAATCCGGGAACAGGGTGGGGCCTACGGCGGCGGTGCCGGACAAGACTCGGACAGTGCGACCTTTCGCTTCTTTTCCTATCGAGACCCGCGCCTCACTGAAACCCTCGATGACTTTGATCGGTCTGTGCAATGGCTACTGGAAAATGATCACGAATGGCGCCTTGTGGAGGAAGCCCTCCTCGGCGTTATCAGTGCCATCGATAAACCTAAATCGCCCGCTGGTGAGGCCAAAAGCGCCTTTTATAACAGCCTCTACGGCCGCACCCCTGAACAACGCCGTCGTTTTCGTAGTCGGATATTAGACGTGCGCCTTGAAGATCTCAAACGAGTGGCTGCGGAGTACCTCAATCCAGAAAATGCGAGCATTGCTGTCATCACTAATGCTACTCGCTTTGAACAACTGACTGGGCTGGAGCTGACAAGGTATAAAGTCTAATTAGAGTAGCATCCTATGCATTACCCTCCCCTGTTAGGGTAGCGATGATTATCGCTGTCAGCGATAACGGATTTATAAAAGAAGTAAGAAGTGGGATATATGATGATGCCGAAGCCTAAAACAAGAGATTAAACCAATCGTGGCACGGACAGCAAAACATTCTCAAACTTTAACAAAACTGCGCAGGGGTTACTTCCCTATTATCATTATTTCTGACACCCATTTCTTTAAGAGACAAAATTTAGCCAGGTTACTTTATGAATTTCTAAGTTGGGTTGATTACAGTCTATTGATAAAAAATGGGGATATTATTGATGGCTGGTATATCGAGGATCTTCCTTATAAACCCATTTCGGAATGGGAAAAGCGGGTTCTCGATATCCAAACCGCTAGGCGCTTTGAAGGAAAAGAAGAAATCCAGATTCCTGGAAACCATGACCACCGCTTTCGGAAAATCAATGGGCTGTTTCAACAACCTATCCCCTTTGGGGAAAGCGATCCTGGCATCATTTTTAAACATGAACATCTCCTTGATCTAATGGAGTATCCCCAGGTCCGCATCCGTCACGGGGATCAACATGATGCCCATTTATTAAAATATCTCAAAGAGCGACCCAAATACCATATCGGTCATAAAATTGTCATAGAAGCCCGGGAACTTGGACTTTCACTCCATCAATCCGCCACCCAGTTGTCCCATGGTCTACTAGGTCAGCATTTTTCTGTAGTCGATGCTTTCAAACATGCCGCCAACAGAGGGCCCAACCTGCTGCTGAAAAAGCAACTAGGATTTATTAGCCGTTATCAAGATGTCGTCAAAGAAGCTGTTAAAAACTCAGATTACAGTGGTGAGATTAACGGCCACATTCACAAGCTCTATTTGGAATATTTTAGAGATGAAACGACGGGGCGTCGATTGATGATTGCCAATTCAGGGGACTGGTCGGAAAGCGGGAGCGCCCTTGGAATAGATGAAGACGGTTTCATCCATACCCTAGATTGGTATCGTATGAGGCTTAAGCTTGGTTTCAGAAATTTACCGCGGATTACCGATGAAAATCCCTTCAGAAAATATCGACCCTTTACTGAACAACAGATTGAGTTTATCCGCAGTATCTGGCCGTCCGCAGTAAAGAATAACCTGAAAAGAAAGCTCGAGAACAGGGATCGCCGACCAGGAATTTAGAATTTTAGCGGGAGATTGGAGCCATGCAGGTAGGTTTTATCGGTTTAGGCACCATGGGCTCTCCCATGGCAAAAAATGTCGCCAAAGGTGGTTTTCTTGCTGCCGTCTGGAATAGAACCCAGGCGCCGGCTGAAACCTTAGCCCAGGAATTACAAATCACCTGCGCACGAGAACCGGCGGAATTAGCCGCAGCGGTGGATGCAATATTCACTTGTGTCTCTGCTGACAAAGATGTGCTCGCCGTCGTTGAAGCCCTTGCTCCCGGTCTTACCTCTGGAAAAATAGTGGTAGATTTTTCCACGGTGAGCCGGGAAACTGCCTGCTGCGCGGCAGCTATCGCCCGTGACAAAGGTGCTGATTTCCTGGATTCTCCAGTCTCAGGGGGCGTGGAGGGGGCCCGTAATGGCACCCTGGCGATGATGGTGGGAGGTCAGGGGGCAACGCTAGCGAGAATCCGGCCGGTACTTAAGACCATGGCCCATCCCATTGTCCATATGGGTGAAGTCGGTACCGGGCAGGCCACCAAGGCAGTTAATCAGATCATGGCGGCGGGGATCAATGAGGCTGTCACTGAGGCCCTGGCTTTTGGCGAGGCCCAGGGGCTGAATATGACAAAAGTTATTGATGCAGTCTCCGGCGGCGCGGCCGGCAACTGGTTTCTGGAAAAACGCGGTGGGACCATGGTTCAAGGCAGATTTAACCCTGGTTTTAAAGTCGCATTGCATCATAAAGACCTCCACATCGGAAAGGCCATGGCAGAACAACTTGGCCTCCCCCTGCCCCTTACCGAAATGGCCCTCACCGATTATCAACAATTGCTGGAAAAGGGATTCGGCGAAGAGGACATCTCCGCTTTGTACCGAATCAAGCGGTTAGATTAAAGCACTAGAACAATGTGCCTGAGCTGATTTAGAAGGGGAAAGGAGAGCCTCCGGGGCAAAGACAAAGGCGCAACCTTTTTGTTAAACTCCCTTTCGGTTAGGGGCAGCGTTAAGGATAAGACCGCCTTAAAAGGTTTTTCTTTTCCAACTTTCGTTAAGAGGTAGCAACGGTGGCTAAATTCTTCATCAGTGTTGGCGCAATTCTTGCCGCCTTGGGCGCTACTTTAGGTGCTTTCGGCGCCCATGGGCTACGGACCAAACTTGAACCTCGGATGCTGGAAGTTTGGCAAACGGGCGTTGAATACCACATGTATCATGCCTTGGGTCTCATTCTAATTGGCGTGATCTCTCACGGGATAGACAGTGGCAGCTTAATCAAATGGTCAGGTATCTTAATGCTCATTGGCATTCTGCTTTTCTCTTGCAGTCTCTATCTATTGACTCTGACCAAACTGGGTTGGTTAGGCGCGATTACCCCTTTCGGCGGTACCGGCTTTATTATTGCTTGGATATTGCTTGCCATAGCCCTGTTGCGGGCCGGTTAAGACACCAGGGGCAATTAACGGCAATATCAGCTAAGTTCCTCGACAAAAGTTTTGAGGTATGGGAACGAGGGGGTGGTGTGGAGCCAGAGGACAGGGATGTCCCCACAAACCCTTTTTTCAGGGAGGAAAAACGGGCTTGCAAAGCACTACCCCCTCGTTCCTAAACATCCCCCATATTTTATTCATAGGTACTTATCCAGCGTTTTGGACCTCTCACAAAGGCCAGAGCCTGCCTTCCTATTGCCCCCGCGTTGAACCGGTAACAGGGCGATGCTGTCTGATAGCACAGAGCCTAACAGGAGAGAAACTTCCCGTGTTTAAACGTCACCGCAAAATCGAAATGCCTACGGCTGAGAAAGCGCTGCCGGGCCGAGCAGAAAAAATGCCAGTGCCAGAGCGACATCATGTAAACGGTCACCCCCTCGTGCCTCCTTTCCCTGAAGGTATGGAACAAGCCCTATTTGGAATGGGCTGTTTTTGGGGCGCAGAACGCAAATTTTGGGAAACAGCGGGAGTTTATACCACTGCGGTAGGGTATGCAGGCGGATATACGTCCAATCCCACTTATGAGCAAGTGTGCACGGGGATGACTGGACATGCTGAGGTGGTGCTAGTCGTCTATGATCCCAAGGTGGTCAGCTACTCATCACTGCTCAAGATCTTTTGGGAATCCCACGACCCTACCCAAGGCATGCGCCAGGGAAATGATCTCGGCACTCAATATCGATCCGCCGCCTATACATATAATGACGGGCAGAAAAGAGCGGTAGAATCCTCAAAAAAGATCTATGAGGACAAGCTGCGGGAAACTGGCTATGGCCCAATCTCCACTGAAATTCGCCCAGCACCAGAGTTTTATTACGCCGAGCCTTATCATCAACAATATTTAGCCAAAAACCCTCACGGATACTGCGGACTTGGCGGCACCGGAGTGAGCTGTCTCATTTAACCCCTAGTTTTACCAAAATTTATTCAGCAAATGGAGTGCCTTATCGCCTATTGCCGGGCGGGTTTCGAGGGCGAGTGCGCAGCAGAACTCCAGGCACAGGCTACAGAGCAAGGTTTAACCGGTTATGCCCGCGCCAAACCCGACACCGGGTATGTGGTATTCACTTTATATGAAACGGGCACAAGCCAATCGTTGGCCAACCAGATAAGTCCCCTCCACCTAGTCTTCGCTCGCCAGCTTTTCGTCTCCCACGGCCTGTTGAAGGATTTACCCATCACGGATCGCGTGACGCCCATTGTGGCCGCCCTGGAAAGCCAATGTGAACAATTCTCCGAGATTTGGGTAGAAACGGCCGATACCAACGAATCCAAGGCATTATTGACCTTTTGCCGTAAGTTTTCCAAGCCCTTGCGTAGCATGCTAGAGCAACGGGGCAAAGTGGACTCTGGAAATGCGACCGCACCCCGAGCCCATGTTTTTTTCTTAAGCTCCGTCGCCGCCTATCCCGGTCTTTCCTTTCCCTCCCATTCATCACCCTGGTTCATGGGTATTCCCCGCTTAAGGTGCCCATCCAACGCCCCCAGCCGCGCTACCCTGAAACTAGAGGAGGCCTGGCAGGTATTTTTGACCCCCAAGCAGCGGCAGGAGCGGCTCCAACCAGGAATGCAAGCGGTAGATTTGGGCGCCGCGCCGGGGGGCTGGACCTGGCAGTTTGTGTGTCGAGGAATCCGGACCACGGCGGTAGACAATGGCGCAATAGCACCCTTATTACTAGAATCTGGCTTGGTGGAACACCGGCAAACGGATGCATTTCGTTACGCACCCCGGCATTTTGTGGACTGGATGGTATGCGATATGGTGGAGCAGCCGCGCCGTGTAGCCCAGCTTGCAGCCCAATGGCTAGCCAAGGGGTGGTGCCGACAATGCATATTCAACCTAAAACTTCCAATGAAAAAACGTTACCATGAGGTGCATATCTGTTCGGTCTTTATAGCCGAGACTTTAAACAGGGCAGGTATTCCCTATGAACTTGCTTTCAAGCAGCTCTATCATGACCGGGAGGAGGTGACAGGCTATCTCCACCGTATAGAATAAGTACCTATGAATAAAATATGAGGTGTTTTAGGAGCGAGGGAGTGGTGTTCCGCAAACCTATTTTTTCTCCCTGAAAAAAGGCTTTGTGGGGATATCCCTGTCCCCTGGCTTCACGCCACCGGCTCGCTCCAGGAATACTTCAAAACTTTCACTGAGGTACTTAAAAGCCTTCTGTCAGTTTTGGATTAAACAAGAAAATAAGGTTATCCAGGTGAACGATCAATCCCGCAAAACACAATATAACGCGAACAAACTCCAGAAGAGATTGCGCCGCCTCGTAGGCCAAGCCATCGAGGATTTCAATATGATTGAAGATAAAGATCGGGTGATGGTCTGTCTATCTGGAGGCAAGGATAGCTACGCCCTACTCGACATACTCCTCAATCTACAGAAACATGCGCCGGTGGATTTTGAGTTGATTGCCGTTAATCTTGACCAAAAACAGCCCGGTTTCCCCGAGCATATCCTCCCCCAGTACTTAGAATCCTTAGGCGTACCTTACCAGATTGTGGAACGGGATACCTATAGCGTAGTCAAGCGGATTATTCCAGAAGGAAAGACCTCTTGTTCTCTCTGCTCACGCCTGCGACGGGGCATCCTATACGGAACTGCCGAAGAACTAGGAGCTACAAAAATTGCCCTAGGCCATCATCGAGATGATATTCTAGAAACCCTCTTTCTTAATATGTTCCATGGCGGGACTCTCAAAGGTATGCCACCGAAGTTGCTTAGCGATGATGGGAAACATATCGTGATCCGCCCTCTAGCCTATTGTCGGGAAAAAGATCTGGAAGTCTACGCTAAAATTAAAGCCTTCCCTATTATTCCCTGTAACCTCTGCGGCTCTCAGACAAACCTCCAGCGCCAAGCTATCAAGGAAATGATGAAAACCTGGGATAGACAATTTCCCGGACGCCTTGAAACGATGTTCCGGGCTCTACAGAATGTCAAACCTTCCCATTTGGCCGACTCTACTCTTTATAACTTTAAAGGACTCCGACAACAAGGAAGCCCCTTTCCAGAAGGCGATAAAGCTTTCGACGAAGAAATATTTTTAGAATCTCAAGAAAAACCGCTGTCGTTTAACAGAGACAGAGTACAAGCATTAAAATTCAAATAAGCATCCGCCATCCCTGGCAAATAACATTAGGCGCTATCAGAATTCAATTTTGAGACTACCATTTTTCTAAATGGTTTAATAGACCACACACCAGGGAGCGCATTTCATGATTGGTTGAAAAATTCCAAGATCTAACGAAATTAACGCGAATTTCTCGTATGCTGGGGTTTGAGGCAGAGGGCGGATAGAGATAGCTCAACAGCAATCTGAGGTAAGCTAATACCTCACCATGCTCAAATACACGGTCGATGGCTAATCCAAAGGCATTACGGGTGCGGATCTCTTCGTCTACGCTGTACCAGCCGGTCACTGGTGATGGATTAAAGGCAAAGACCTGGGATACTCTTGGAACTTCAGGATGCAAAGGTAAAGAATAAGCAAATTGTTGTGCCAAACCGCCACCCAGAGAATGACCGCATGAGACAATGGAAACATCTCTCAAGTGATATCCCCGCCGAATGAATTCCCCCACAAATTCATTTCCGAATTTTTTTGCAACTACCGTATATTGGTCCTCGTAGAAAGGAATAAAATGCGCAAACCTCTTCCTAAACCATCGTAAATTCGAGCGCCAATCACGCCAATCTTCGAACTGTGTCCCCTTAAAAACAACGGCAACTGTTCTTTTGCCAGACAGTATTTTCTCCCATACCTCCACATATAATCCCGTCTTCTTAGCTTCCCCAGCTAAATCTGGACTCGGAAAGTTACCCCAGAATACCCAACCGGGCAAAAACAGGCGACCCCTCTCACCAGGTGCGCAGGCGGCCTTGTAGTCACTTGGCCCCTGGCCCGGCACTGCCATACCATTCCTCAACGGAGATCTCCATCCGTTCCCCTCTTTTACCCAGTCACCAAAATAAACATTTTCGCTGAGAACAGCAGCTTCCCAGAGCTTCTCAGCTAAGGCTTTGAATTCAATACCTTGCTTAGTTTTATAAGTTCTGCTGCCGGGCTCACGGATAAGCACCTCATCACTCCGTTGGCCGGATCTTTTAGAATTAATATCTTCGCTCATATCCTGTTCCCCTTTCACTGTGTTATAACTAAACCAGTTTTCATGGTTGAACCGGCAGAACAGACAGAATAGGTAAATTTGCCCGAACCCCCGGATTGGTATATTTTAGTACTAACTCGCTGAAATTATTAAGCCTTAAGAGGTTGTGAAACAGAATTAAATTTTCTATTTTTATGGATTATATAGGATAAACCCAAGGCTCCGAGGAAACCTTTTATGTATTTCAAACAATTTTATTTAGGATGTCTTGCCCACGCTTCCTATCTGATTGGAGACGAAGAGACCAAAACGGCAATTATTGTCGACCCGCAACGGGATATTGACCAATACCTCCAGGAGTCCCAAGAACAAGGTTTTACTATTCGCCATGTTTTTCTAACCCATTTTCATGCAGATTTTATTGCTGGTCATATTGAACTGCGAGACCGGACAGGCGCAAAAATTTACTTGGGTGCACGCGCTGATGCCGATTATGAATTTACCCCAGTTAAAGATGGCGGGATCTTAGATTTTGGCAAAGTCCGCATCAAAATTTTTGAAACGCCTGGCCACACACCAGAGGGAATTTCCCTCGTTGTCTATGATTTAGAGAAAGACCCGGCCATTCCCTATGGGGTGCTTACTGGAGACACTCTTTTCATCGGTGACGTCGGCCGCCCTGATCTGCTGGCATCATTTGGTGTAACCGCAGAAGAACTCGCAGCGGATCTCTACGACTCCCTTCACCAAAAATTGCTGCAATTACCCGACAAAACGCTGGTCTATCCCGCCCATGGGGCAGGCTCAATGTGCGGAAGGAATCTAAGTACAGACACCGTTTCTACGATGGGAGTTCAACGCCAGTATAACTATTCCCTACAGCCCATGGATAAAGAGGATTTCATCAAGCTTGTTACTTCCAACCAACCAGAAGCACCGCAATATTTTTCCTACGATGCCGTCCTTAACCGTAAAGAACGACCCACTTTGGAAGAGGCATTAGAAACAGAAAAAAAACCCCTTTCCTTGGAAGAAGTGCTCAAACAGAAAGATGCTGGGGCACAACTGTTGGATGTGCGCGATGCCGCAGATTTTGCAGGATCACACCTGAGAGATAGTCTCAACATCGGTTTAGGGGGATCTTTTGCTACCTGGGCAGGGACCTTGCTGGATCGAACCCAGCCTATCATTATTATTGCTGAACCTGGCCGGGAAAGAGAGGCTGCCATGCGGCTTGGGCGGATTGGTTTTGATAATGTGGCGGGCTATCTTAAAGGTGGAATGCAAGCACTGGATAAGTATCCTGATCTTGTGCATCGGACGGAGCGCATCACGGCTCCCACATTATCTGAGAAACTTTCCGCGGCAACTCCTCCCCTTGTGCTCGATGTCCGCACGGAAAAAGAATGGAAGGAAAATCGGATTGGGGATAGCCTCAACATCCCCTTGAATAAACTTGAAGGACAGCTCGATAAAATTCCCCGGGATAAAGGAATCGTAGTCCATTGTGGCTCAGGTTATCGCTCATCAATTGCAGCGAGTCTAATGCAAAAGCACGGAATAACCAATTTGTGGGATCTGGTCGGAGGATTTGGGGCCTGGAAAAAATGTTGCCCTGATAAAGTCACGACCTAATCGTAGACAGAGAAGTTCATGAAGTTCATTATGAAAAACTCAGCTTTGTCGCATTCAAGATTCATTTAAAAGGTTTTCCGTTAAATAGCTACGCTGGCTTGGACGCGCAAACTCATACTTAGCAACCGGATAGAAGTTCCGATAATCCTTAAAATACATATAATGAAAAATGCGAATGGAATCTGCCAAGATCTCTATCCAGTTAAAGGAATTCTTTTCTTGTTCCCGCACCCTGCCACGTCGTGAAGTACTCGTACCACATTGAGCAATGATGATGCCGTGTTCCCGGTCTTCCCCCGAGTAGACATCTAATGAATTGCCAACATAAGCACGATGTAAATGACCCGCTAAGATAAGATCAACTTTTAGGTGGGTGAAAAGATCTAGCGCCCGTTTGGCCTTAGGCATTACTTCGCCACCTTTATAATCCGGTGCCGGCGCAAAATGATGATGAGCCACCACAATCCGCACGGCTTCCGCCGGCGCTGCCGTAAATGCCTTAGCACAGAATGCCAATTGCTTCCGATGAATCCGGCCATTAGTGATAGCAAAATAGGGGTTAGTAGAGTCTAATCCCACAATGACAGCTTTATTTTGACGTAATACGGTATTGCGCTGCTCAGAAATATAACGGCGATAGAGTTCGTAGGGCTGAAATAACCTTTCAAAAATTCGATAAAGCGGGATATCATGGTTCCCAGGAACCACCACCTGAGGTATTGGGGGCATAAGGTCTAAATAAGCACGGGCTGCTCTAAATTCCTGCGCTTTAGCTCGCTGAGTAAGATCGCCGCTCACCACTAAAAGTTCGGGAGATAATTTCTCAATTTTACCCAGTAATGCCTCACTTACTTCGGGTAAAAAAGGCTTTCCAAAGTGAAGATCTGAAATGTGTAAAAGATTCAGCATGGAACTACAGTACCTTACCGTGAAGGCAGCTAGAGAGCATTTCCAACGACAATCAACTGCCTTTCCACATCAGCAATTTGTGCTCATTTAGGGATAAGACCATCTATTACCCCAATTTTAAAACACCTGTATCAAAAAAGTATAGCAAAGTATTGAATTCATGCTAGAAACGGCAGTTGACCAATGAGAAGTAAAGGAAGCCACTATTATCCAAATTATCAGCCTGCCGGTAATCAGGGCTAATATTAACTGAAAAACGCGCTAAGCAAAAAAATTATTGTTCATCTATCCTTTAAGGTCATGAAGAGTGCATCATGGCTTAGTTTTTTTCTTGGCCTTACCTTAATCACCCTGCTTGCTCTCTGGCAAGATATGGCAATGATAGCCGGACGGCTCACAACGCCAGGGTGGGGCATTCTATGGGTTGCCGTCTTTGCCCTCCCCGATTTGCTGTTAAGCTCCGCCTCGTGGCGATTTTTATTTACTCCTAACGACTATCAACCCACTTATCGCCATACGGTTACCGCTATGTGGATCGGAACCTCAGTGAATACGATTTTGCCGGTAGCTTCTGTTGGAGGTGAATGGGTTAAAGCCCGCCTACTAACAAAATGGGCAACACCGGGTACCTATGCCGCTGCCTCTGTGGTAGTCGATAAAACAGTGCAGGCACTTTCCGTATTACTATGGGCCATACTGGGCATGGTGTTTCTATTTCTGATTATGCCCGATGCCCAAGTACTATCAGCGGCATTTTTAGGGTGCGCCCTTCTGGCAATCGGCATTATCGGCTTTGTCATGATACAGTGCGTCGGTACGTTTGGTTTCCTAGCGCGCATCCCTGCTAATAGGGCACGCAGTCCTAAATGGCAATCGCTTGCCAGCAATGCGGTCATTCTAGATGCTGCGATTCTAGCCATTTACCGCCAACCTAGCGCTATCCTTCTAGCCAGCGGGGTGCGCCTCCTTTTGCGCATTCTCATGGCGGGAGAAGTCTGGCTGGCGGCCTTGTTAATAGGTTATCCGATTAAAATGGAGGAAGCATTAATTTTGACCAGCCTAGGAATGGCCATCCGCAGCGCAGGCTTTATCATCCCAGGAGGACTAGGCATTCAAGAGGGTGGCTTCATAGCGATTGGAACAATGCTCAATCTCCCCCCCCACGTGGCCCTATCAATTTCCTTGGCAACCAGGATTCGCGAACTGATAACTGCATTCCCCGGCCTTATTACCTGGCAGTATTTAGAAAGCCAGATGCTCTGGCCACGCCTAGCCGCGGCCCTTGCTCACCGGAATCGAACACGGAAAATCTAATTTTTTCTCATCCTTAGCAGGCTTTCAACCCGCTCTTAGCTATTGAGGTAAAATTGGCAGCGGATCAAATCTTGTCCTACTGACTGGGCCGCTTCGACCGGGAGGATTTCTATGCGCTCTTCCTGGATCCCCCCTTGGTCGATGAGATATGTTTTAATGGCTACGGCACGAGCCTGGCCCAGCTGGTGAAGTTCCTTGTTAGTGACTGTCTGTGTCTCAATAAGTTGCTCCTGAAGCGCTTTGCGATAGGGAGGAGCTTCCACTGCTAGATAGCGAGGAATAATTTCTTCAACTGGCTCGGTTCCCGCCTCTGCTGGCCGAAGCCCATATTGGGATCGCTTCTGGTTAAGGGCTTCAATGGAAAACTGCTCTAAATAAAGCTGCTCTAACACCTGTTGCCGGTCAAAAGTAGCTTCTTTTTTGCCGGAAATGTTCCTCTCCTGTTTAAGCCGGGTTGAGACGACGGTTTCAAATTTTTCTTTCTTCAAAAAATTAGCATCTGTTATCGGGTCGTACCGACCTTGAATTTGTAACCGCAATTTTGGACGATTCTTTAGGGCTTCTGCCAACTGTAAAAGCTCCTCTTGGGCCGGAGGCAACAATTTGCTACTCGCTGGTCTAAATTCGACAAATTCCAGATCTAACTCTTCAGCACCAGCCAAGTTGGCCAAAAATCGAAACGGTGAAGAAATGACTTCTCCAATAAAACCGACCAAAACCTTGCCCACAAGATGCCCATAGCTAAATTGAGGGCTATTTAGATTCCCGTCAATAGGCAAACCAACATCAATTATTCCTCGGGGATTCTCAAGTAATGCAATAGCAAGCTTGATAGGTGCCTCAATGGCTTCTGGACTTTCAACTTTCTTGCCTAAATCTAAATTTTCTAGGAGAATTTCATTCTCACCCTCAAGTTGGCCTTCTCTTATCTGGAAATCCAGGTTAAGTGACAGTTTTCCTCCTTCTATGGTGTAACCCAAATATTTCATCGCATAAGGCGTTAATGCGGTAAGCGCAACATTTCGAAAGAGAGCATTGAACTTTGTGGCTCGGCTTAAAGCAAAGAAATTGATCTCTCCTGCCACACGCGTCACCCCATAGGGTTCAACCGTTCCCTCTAATGAAACAGAAGATCTTTTCTTGGTAGCCGAGGATAGATTTTGAATTTCGCCCTGGAGGGAATGAATGCCCATTGAAAATTTCGATGAAAATTCCGGCGGCAAGCTTAGATCAGTAAAAATAACTGCAGCTTCTTTGGCATGGATGGAATTAATAGTAACCTGGGGAGGAACAGATTTAGGCGCTGGTTGGGTCTCCTTTTTTTCTGTTAAGGGACTCAATACCTCTTTGATATTAGTTGTTTGATTCTCATTAATGACCACTTTTCCGTAAGGGGCATCTATTTTTATATCAGCGATTCGGATTCGAGTAGGAAATAGCTCGACCAACATTTGATCAGCTTTCAAAGCATCCCACGCCAGAAAACGTTCACCTAGGAGAGTATCCTCGGCAGAAAATTGCTGCAGAGCAAGATGACCATTGAATCGGAAATCGGGAGTACCGTTATTCTGAGCGTATTCAATATTCCCCTTAGCATCCAAATGACCTGAAGTCATCTCCATTTTGAGAAAACGGCTTACGTAGGGTTGAAAAGGTAACAGCGATAAAGATGTCAAATGAATATTAGCGTCAATGGTTGGGGACAAGGCCGTAAAATTACCATAGGCTGAGAATAGGCCTTGCTCATTAATGGTAAACTTCAAATCAAAGTCAGAGGCTAAATCTGGCATTGAACTAACGTCGGTCAGTTGCAGGGCTAGATCGCTGATATCTACCGTAACTGGCGGTTCAGTCGTTCGATCTTGGAAGCTGGCGCTAAGGTTTTCAATAATGATAGTTTTTATCGCCGCCTGCCAACTCTTGGCTGGAGAGTTAACCGTAGAAGCTTTTTCTTCGGTCGTTTTCTTATTTAGTAATTGCTGCCAATTCAACACTCCTTGTTCATTAAGCCAGGCCCGTAAATTCGTTCCAGCCATGTAGATTTGCTCAATTCCTATGATTTTTTCTGGCCATCGTAATTGCCCCCCAGAAATTTTCAATTTCGGCACCGTAAGAACTTCTTTATCCCCTTTATTGGCTCTCAACCCTAATTGGGACAATGTAGCGGTTGCATTATTCAGGGTAACTTGCAGTGGATCCTCACGGCTATCTAGCATGTAATCCATGCTCGTATCAAACCGACCGCTGCTAATTTTAAAAGCGACCTGATCTGACAAATATTGCCCTAGGGGAGAGGCCTTACCACCTATAAGTGCAAAATGCCCCTTGGCATATAAAGGATTTAAAGTAAAAATATCTCCCTTCATATGAAGGGTTTCCCCTGCCTTAGTCACTGCCTTAAAGGAGTAATCTACATTATGTTCAGCTAGGGTACTGAATTTCGTTAAATTTACATCAATGGATTCTAGGTATTTTTTAAAGGGAGTAGGCTGGCTCCGATCCACAAAATAGACTTCCCCCTTCGAGATGGTAATTTGGTGGCTTATCAGTGGCACCCATCCCTTGCGCTCATTGGGAGTTGGCGTTTCAGCTGGTGGTAGTAGTTCCACCACGTTGAGCTGCCCACTTTTGCTAATTTGCAGCTTCAAATAGGGGTGAGTGAGTCGAAGCTCTTGGAAGGTCCAAGCCTTGTGAAAAACACTTAAAAGCTCAAAATTGGCATAAAATTGTTTAAAACTGAAAAACTTAGGCTTACCTGGCTGCCGGAGGGAAAAATCATCGATCGTCAGAGTTAGCGTATAAGGATTAATAATGACTTGCTCAACACTTGCTTCTGCACCTAGATCTTCCTTTAAGTAATGGACTAGCTGCTTCTCTACCAGATAGGGAACAAGGAAAAAACCAGCCAAAGTGTAGAGGAGAAAAACAAGAAATACCCCAATGGCACTATTGCGTACCCATGGTCTCCTGATCCAAGCAGGGAGGTTGCCTGCTCTTAGGGAAGATTCTGGCATTAGAGAGAGCTTAACGCAACACTCAGAGGTTCCTTAGACCCTCGTTTTGATAGCCTTCCGGGGAAGGACCCGCTGGAATATCGAAAGAGCGATCAATGGGATCAGGTGGAAAAGAAGAACTTTTGGCATCCTCGAAGGTTATTACCTGGACATCGTAGTTCATCTGGCAATGAGACTTAAAAAGCTTTTCACTATTCACCTCAAACTGGCCGGTTGTCATTTGGGTCAGCAAGGGAACAGCGCCTTGGTCGGATAAATTGCCTAATCCTTGATACTCAGGTGATGAGGCACAGGTACCGCTAGAACCAACGATTAGCACCATTTTGCGTTTAACGTCCTTATATACATAGATGGAGCTTCCAACATCCTCTGAAGGACTGATTGTGTCTAGCAAAGCAGCAGTAGCGGGAACGATGAAGAAAGATACCGCTAATCCAATGATTAAACCTATCCCGCGGATAATTTCAGCCATACTGGACAACAACATGTTGCACCTCCTCAAGTGTTGAATATGCCTTATCAAGGCAAATATCAACTGTATCAATCCTATAGCAGCAGAAACACCTTACCTGGTTAAGAATACCCCCCTCCCTAACTCCTTAATAGGTGTTTCTCACAGCCATGTCAACCAAAAACAGGCTCAGCAACCGTTTCCCTCACCTCAATAGGATTAGGCTTAACAATTAAGATATCACAACTCAAAGCATCCAATACTTTTTCTGCAGTATTCCCAATAAATAAATTTTCTAGCGTGCCTTTGGAAACCGCTCCCATCACCACGAGGCTAGCATTCATTTTTTTTGCAAAGGATAACAAAGCATCCGCTGGCTTACTCTCGACAATATGGATTCTCCGGCTCCCTATTCCATAGGGCCTCAGTAATTCATTTAAAAGGGTCTCATGTTCTTCGCGGGCTTCCTGCTTATAATTATTATAACTAGCTCCGGGTTGCCAAAGCCTAAACATAGGTTCAGGCATGAACTCAATCGCATGG
Source organism: Nitrosococcus wardiae (assembly GCF_004421105.1). NCBI lineage: Bacteria > Pseudomonadati > Pseudomonadota > Gammaproteobacteria > Chromatiales > Chromatiaceae > Nitrosococcus > Nitrosococcus wardiae. The sequence continues at coordinate 2,411,480 of NZ_CP038033.1, read as the reverse complement.
AAAATATGCAATTCCCCTCGCAAGCGATAAGCAAGCCATTGCGCAATTTCGATTATCAAATTATCTAGCCCCTCCTCGCGACCATGGATATGAGAGGGGTCAACGCAGGCCACTATTGCCCGCGTTGTCCACGTATTCTCGTCCTTTGCCAGCATTAGGGGGCAAGGACAAGTTCGGATAAGATGCCAATCAGTATAGTTGAAAAGCGTCCGGTTCAACCTGCTGTCATGATGAATAGTTTTAATCATCAGATCCGGTTTAATGCTGGATACTTTTTGCATAATCCCGTCGTATTGATGACGGTTCCATGCCGCATCGGAGGAAACCCTCAACTGTTCTCGACTAGCGAGTGTTTCGGAGATTTCCTGCAATCGCGACAAGGCGAAACGGATGTACGTCTCGGGTTTCCACTCATTATGCAAAGTCTTGCCAAGGAGAGGTGTATAGAATGAGGGATGGTACTCACTGATAAACAGCTCTAGCATCGCGTTGGTTTCTCTGGCAATAAATACCCCCCGATCCAGTGCTGGCTCTGGCTGGGAATCCAACTCATTCTGGCTGAGAACAACGAGTACCCTTTGACGCTTAGCCATAGCGTTTACCCTAATACCCTATATACGAAAGATTAGCGACAACCAAGAGGTAAATAAAGAGGGCAATTACCCCCAGGAGGGGATAATCAATAGAGGTTAAGAAAAGATCAATCGTTCTTCACGACGGTGAAAGCGGCTCTCCAGGAATTCCATTTGGTCCTCCAGAATGCGACGGTTTTTGAGGACTAACCATTCTGCATAGTTCGGGACATAGGGCACCGCGAGGAGGGTCATGCCTGCTTGTTCTGGGGTACGCCCATCTTTTTTTTGGTTACAACTCCGGCAAGCCGTCACTACGTTAGTCCAGGTATCACCACCTCCTTGACAGCGGGGAATAATATGATCACGAGTGAGTTGATTATCCCGAAAAGCCCCCATACAGTAAAGGCATCTGTAGTGGTCCCGATGGAACAATTCACGGTTATTTAAGGGGGGGACTACCTCATATTTATGATGAGCGATCTTACCCTTACAGGCGATAATTGAACTTAGTTCTAAGTGGGACTGCTTCCCAGTCAAGCGGCTAATCCCCCCCCGGACTCGGAAAACAGTATTACCCGCAGTCCATGTCACCATTTCCTTGACATAAAGAACGACAGCCTCTTGCCAAGGAATCCACGCGGTCGGCGTGCCAGTGATATCAAGACGCAGGATAAGCGGGATCATTCATTACCCCCTGTCGATTATTCAGATCATTTCGGTATGTGGTGAACTGAAGTACATCATGACCTATCCCTTAGTCGCTACACTATACTTGAATGCTACACGAAAGTCTTAACGCACACCCCCTTAGACCTCCCTTTTGCCAAGGAAATTCCCTTTTGCCTGATTGCCTTAGGATAGGGCACCGCAGAGGACCCTACTTCTTAGCAGGACGATAAAGGTGAGTGCTTTGGCCAAAAAAGACTTCCGCTGCTTCCATTACTGTCTCTGAAAGAGTCGGATGGGGATGAATGCTAAGCTTAATATCCGAGGCCACGGCCGCCATCTCCACAGCGAGAACCAACTCAGCAATAAGCTCTCCCGCGCCTGGCCCCACAATCCCTGCCCCCAGAACCCGTTCCGTCTCTGGATCGATAATAAGCTTGGTAAGGCCATCGATGCGATGTAAGGTGACTGCCCGACCGGAGGCTGCCCAGGGAAAGCGAGCAACCTGGATGGAGCGGCCTTCCCGCGTAGCCTCGGTTTCCGTCAGACCACACCAGGCCACTTCCGGATTGGTAAACACGACTGCGGGAATGGCTTGGGGTTCGAATAAAACCCGGCGCCCGGCAATGACTTCAGCGGCGACTCGCCCCTCATGACTAGCCTTGTGAGCCAACATAGGTTCTCCCACCACATCCCCAATGGCAAAAATGGCAGGATCAGCGGTTCGACGTTGGGAATCCACTTGGATAAAACCCTTTTCATCAAGTTCCACCTGGGTATGCTCTAATCCAGGGATAGCTGAATTGGGCTTGCGTCCCACTGCCACCAGCACTTTTTCGAAGGTCTGCTCCCCCTCCTCAGCCCCCTCAAAACGGACCCGGATGCCCTCGGCCGCTTCTTCCATATGGGCGACTTTGGTCTTAAGCAGGAGACCATGGAGAATCCCGTCCATGCGCTTGGCCAGTATCGAGGCTAAATCCCTATCCGCTCCAGGCAATAAACCTTCGGTCATTTCAACCACGGTGACCTGGGATCCTAGGCTCCCATAGACGGTCGCCATTTCCAAGCCGATGTAGCCGGCACCAATCACCAGTAAACTTTTGGGAACGTCCTGAATTTCCAACGCTGAGGTGGAATCCAGTAAACGGGAGCTGTCCAAGGAAAGATGAGGCAGGGAAGCAGGATAGGAACCGGTCGCCAAGATAGCATTTTGAAACCGCAATCGAGCTTCGCCCTGCTGTTTCTTAATCCGCAGGGTTCGGGCATCCATAAATCCGGCTTGCCCTTGAATATAATTGATTTTCCGTTGTCGGGACAGCTGCCCCAGCCCCCCCGTAAGCTTGCCCACTACCTGTTCTTTCCAGGCTCTCAGCTTATCCAAATCAATCTCCGGATCAGAAAAGCTTACTCCCCAAGCACTCGCCTCCCTAGCCTCACTAATCACCTCAGCCACATGTAATAAAGCCTTGGACGGAATACACCCCCGGTAGAGGCAAACCCCCCCAGGGTTAGGTTCCGTGTCAATCAGAGTAGTTTCCAAGCCTAGATCGGCAGCGAGAAAGCCTGCCGCGTAGCCACCGGGTCCTCCCCCAATAATGGCTAACTGCGTTGATCCCACTTCATTAGCCATACCTGCTTCCTCTTATTAATTTATGAGATTCCATACTATAAAGCCCTGACACTGGAGCGGCCCTATCCCTCCAATGACAACAAGAGAGGATCTTCCAAGGCCTCTGCAATCCAACGGAGAAAGCGAACCGCATCAGCGCCATCAATGACCCGGTGGTCATAGGACAGGGAAAGGGGAAGAAGCAAACGAGGCTGGAATTCCCCCTCCACATAGAGAGGGGCCATTTTGGCCCGGGAGATACCCAAAATAGCCACCTCCGGCCAATGGATAATGGGGGTGAAATGGGTCCCTCCCAAGCCACCTAAATTGGTGATAGTAAAGGTACCTCCTGCCATCTCTTCTGGGCTGAGTTTTCGACTTCTCGCCTTTTCCCCTAACCCCGTCAGCTCCGCCGCTAACTGGGTGATATTTTTTTGGTCAACCTCCCGAATGACGGGAACCAACAGCCCATAGGCCGTATCTACCGCCACCCCGATATGGTAATACTGTTTATAAACAAGCACTTTGGTACTCAAATCAACCGACGTATTGAATCGGGGGAAGACCTTCAATGCGGCCGCAACAACCTTCAAAGCAATGGCGGTTAGGGTGAGTTTACCTCCTGCTTGCTCCACCCGCTTGGCAAAGCGCTTGCGGTCTTGCTCAAGCTGGGTGATATCGGCTTGGTCGTGCTGAGTCACATGGGGAATAGTCCATGCTTGAAGCATCTGTTCCGCAGTTTTGCGGCGCACCTTACTCATGGGCTCCCGCTCCACCGCGCCCCATTTTTCAAATGGCGGAAGAGGTAGAGAGGGAGCTGCTGGAGAAACGGCCTCGGGGGCCGGAGCAGCCCTCCGCTGTGATACCAAATCGCGGACATAGTGCTTCACATCGTCCACCGAGATCCGTCCACCTGGGCCAGAACCTGGCACTTGATAAATATCAACCCCCAACTCGCGAGCCAGCCGCCGTACCGAAGGTGTTGCTGGAACAGGTGCCAGGGTCTCAGTCTCAGGAGCTGGAGCCATTTCTCTTTTTGCCCCCCCCTGTGTGCTGGCCTCTATGGAGGGAATTTCTGGCGTTGGTTGCTTGCTCTCCTCTGCTGCTGCCTCTTTCTCTAGTATTTTGTGCGTTTCTTCGGCCTTTGGCTCTGTCTTCTCAGCCGGGACCTCCTCTTTTACCTCTTCTCCCTCATCTTCGAGGGTAAGAATGACTTGGCCTATGGTAATTTGATCTCCCTTTTGGACCCGCAACTCTTTGACCTTACCGCTGACCGTGGACGGGATCTCCACCACCGCTTTGTCGGTCTCAAGTTCTAATACCGGCTGATCTTTTTTCAAGACATCTCCCGGTGATACCAACACTTTGGCCACATCACCGGTTTCAATATTCTCACCCAATTCAGGAAGCTTGAATTCATGCGCCACAGGAAATACCCTTCTCAAGAAGTCACGGGATTAGCTTTTTCCGGATCAATGTCTAGATCTTTCATCGCCTGGTGAACCCGCGTCGGCTCTATTTTTCCTTCACGGGCTAGCGCCGCTAGAGTGGCTAAGGTGATAAAGCGGGCATCCACTTCAAAGAAATCACGCAGGGCACGCCGACCGTCACTGCGACCAAAGCCATCCGTTCCCAGGGAAATCACCGGCCGGGGAAACCAACGATAAATTGAATCCGGCAGCATTTTGAGGTAATCGGAAGCCGCCACGAAAACACCGGGGGCCTCTTCTAAGCATTGTCTGACATAAGGTACCCGCGGCTTTTCCATCGGATGTAACATGTTCCAACGCTCTGCGGCGTGCCCCTCTAAGTAGAGTTCCTTATAACTGGTAATACTCCAAACGTCTGCCGCTACCTGATAATCTTCCAACAGCTTCTGGGCCTTTAAGACTTCATTCAAGATGGCGCCACTGCCAAAAAGCTGGGCCCTCAGCTCCGCATCAGGATGGGATGAGGATTTCAATCGATACATTCCCTTCAAGATCCCTTCTCGACTCCCTGCGGGCATCTCCGGCATGGGGTAGAACTCATTAGTGACCGTCAAGTAATAAAAAATATCTTCCTGTTGCTCGTACATACGATAGATTCCATCCTGGATAATCACCGCAATTTCGTGAGCATAAGCCGGGTCATAGGCCTTCAGATTGGGCACCGAGTAGGCCAGCGCATGGCTATGGCCATCCTGGTGCTGAAGCCCCTCACCGGCAAGGGTAGTACGGCCCGAAGTTGCCCCCACGAGGAAACCATGGCAGCGCATATCCCCCGCCGCCCAAATAAGATCTCCAATGCGCTGGAAACCAAACATGGAATAGAAAGTAAAGAAGGGAATGGTGTTGATACCATGGGTGGCATAGGCCGTACCCGCAGCAATAAAAGAAGACATGGAGCCTGCTTCTGTAATTCCCTCTTCTAAGATTTGTCCGTCAGTGGCTTCTTTGTAATAGAGCAAGGTAGAGATATCAACGGGCTCATAGAGTTGACCCACATGGGAATAGATGCCCACCTGACGGAAGAGGGATTCCATCCCAAAAGTACGGGCTTCATCCGGAATAATGGGCACAATCAGTTTACCGATTTCCGGATCACGAAGCAGCTTGGCGAGCATTCTGACATAAGCCATCGTGGTCGCCATGGTCCGCTCACCCGTGCCCTGATAAAACTCGGCAAAAAACTCTTCAGAAGGAGCTTGCAGGGGCTCGCAATGCACTTGCCGCGCCGGCAGATAACCTCCTAGCTCCTGGCGGCGTTCGTGCAGATATTTCATCTCCGGACTGTCTTCCGGCGGTTTATAAAAAGGGGCATGAGCCACCCGGTCATCAGAGATGGGAATACCAAAACGGGTCCGAAAATCACCCAGTTCCTGCTCATTGAGTTTTTTCTGCTGGTGGGTAATATTTTTTCCCTCGCCAGCCTCGCCCAACCCATAGCCTTTAATAGTTCGTGCCAAAATAACGGTAGGTGAGCCCTGGTGCTCTACCGCCGTCTTATAAGCCCCATAGACCTTCTCCGGGTCGTGTCCCCCGGTGCGCAAACGGCGCAACTGCTCATCCGAAAGGTGTTTGACCATTTCTTGGAGGCGAGGATCGGTACCGAAAAAATGCTCTCGAATATAACTTCCCGATTCAACTGCATATTTTTGGTAATCCCCATCCACGGCTTGTTCCATCCGCCGTACCAGCACCCCTTCGTAGTCTTTGGCCAGCAAAGGATCCCAATCACTCCCCCAAATCACTTTAATCACATTCCAGCCCGCACCCCGGAAAATAGCCTCCAATTCCTGGATGATTTTTCCATTGCCCCGTACTGGTCCGTCAAGCCGCTGGAGATTGCAATTGACGACAAAAATAAGGTTGTCCAGCTTTTCACGGGCAGCAAGACTAATAGCCCCCAAGGTTTCTGGCTCGTCTGTTTCCCCATCCCCAATAAAGGCCCAAACTTTTTGCTTGGAAGGCTGTTTAAGTCCCCGATCCTCCAGATAGCGATTAAATCGGGCTTGGTAAATGGCCATGATGGGACTGAGTCCCATGGAGACCGTGGGAAACTCCCAGAAATGGGGCATTAACCAGGGGTGAGGATAGGAGGCTAAGCCCCCTTCCGGTTTTAACTCCCGGCGAAAATTCTCTAGCTGGTGTTCGGATAAGCGGCCCTCGAGGAAAGCCCGGGCATAGGTACCCGTCGAGGCATGGCCTTGAAAATAGATGAGATCACCTTCCTGGTTTTTGCTTTTGGCCCGAAAAAAATGGTTAAGGCCAACTTCATACAGGGTAGCCGCCGAAGCAAAGGTGGAAATATGGCCGCCGATCCCTTCTTCTTCCCGATTGGCCCGCACCACCATGGCCATAGCATTCCAGCGTACCAAACTCCGGATACGCCGCTCGATTTCCTGACTCCCAGGAAAGGGAGACTGTTGATCCGCAGGAATAGTGTTAATATAGGGTGTGTTGGCTGGATAAGGCAGACTCACACCCGCTTTCTGGGCATGGAGTCTCAAGCGATCCAGCAGCCGCACCGTGCGCTGGGGACCTCCCTGCTGTAATACATAATCCAGAGACTCCAACCACTCTCGGGTTTCTTGGGCCTCGATATTTTCGATAGTCTCCGCCTTGTTCTTTGCCATATTGCCTTCCTGCCTTCGGCCCCGTGTATTCCGAATGCCAATATCCTGCCCTTTCCCGCCCTTCGCTAAGCTCAGGACGAGAGTTCTTGGGTGGCCCCAAAAACCTTCCTGCTCCATCACGCCTTCTCTAGAAGCCAGCAGATGCTGGTGTCCCCGTTCCGGTCGTTCCACAGGCTAACCCCGCCAGTCCGGCGGTTTGCGCTTATATCCCCGCCCGAATGAGCAAGACTTTACGCACTATTTGGGTAACAGCTTAAGACTATTCCAAACCTTAGACAAGAATATCTATAAAAGCGAAGCTGTCTCCCTCCCTAAGCATAGTCTGATGATACATTAAATTATAAATATGGCTTAATGATGAAAGTGGCTTAATTCAGGGTTAAGTTCTCCTGAGGCACTAACCCTTCCATCGCCCCCTGGATTAACCTGACGGAATCGACGGGACCGTTCTCATAACGGAGTAATTGCCCTAATTGAGCGGCTCTATCCCCCATGGCAAGAGAGTCCATCGTTGCCTGAATTCGGCGGGCTAATCTTGCTGCCGTGAGTTTCTTTCGAAGAAGAGGTTGGGGGGCTACTCCCAACCGTTTCAGCTCCTTGCCCCAAAAGAACTGGTCGGCCACATGGGGCACCACTATGGATGGGACCCCAGCTGCAAGCGTCGAGTGGGTGGTCCCTGCTCCACCATGATGTACGACTGCCGCGCAGTGAGGAAAAATAAGGTAATGGGGCAATGGTGGCGGGCACAAGAGAATCCGGTCATTCAGGAGAACATTTACTCCAGAATCCGGCCATCCTTGTATAATTGCTCGGCACCCAGCTCGCCGGACCGTATCCACGAAAAGCTCCAGAGTTTGCGGCCATGCTTGATCGCTTTTCGGCGTCAGGCTCCCAAAAGTCATAAAGAGGGGTGGGGCACCTTCAGCAAGAAAGTCCTCTACCACCCTGGGAATAGAGTCTTTATCTCTATCTCTCGCCTGAGAAAAGCCCAAGAATCCGCACACTTGATGCTCAGTAGTCCAATCCGGCTGCCGGGGGAAGATACTTGAACTCACAGCGACCAAGTTCAATCTCGAAGATTGCCACGCTGTGACTAGATCTTTTGCCAGCGGAAGCCCCGCCTGCTGGCGCAGGCCATTGACCTCAGCCAAAAACATCTGATTAAGCAGTTTCTTAACGAGCCACCACCAGGCTGGATTTGCCCAGCGACCCAAATCAGGGACACCCGTTGGAACGATATAACGGGACGGAATGAGATTATGAGCCAGAGTCACACTGAACTCTGGGATACTATAGACCTCAGCTGCAATACGGAGCGGGTAATGCATGAAATGGCCAATGACCAAGTCGCTCCCAGAGCACAACTCCAGAGCCGCATTATAGAGTTCTGGCACCGTCGGCAAAAACAACTGTTCAATAATGAGTTTCCCTTGGCGGGCTGGATGGTTTTCTCTAAGGATGAGCTCTCCAATACGTTCCAGCTCCGTGGGACTAGAGATGACTGGCGTCATCACATGACGAACTTGAATGCCCAGTCGTTCCTCGTAAGAAGAATAATCCCGATCATCCAGATCGGTGACCACCACTGTCACAGTATGCCCTACCTTTGACAGGGCCCCTCCTAGAATAAGGAAAGGGCGAATATCGCCTTCACTGCCCCACGTCTGAATACCAATTCTCATTTAATTAGTCATCAGTAAATTCGGTAAATTAAGCTTTAAATTCCCTTATAATCCGCAAACCCTCACGCTTTCTCCAAATCAGAAACTGGTTATTAGCAGGCATTGAATAGTCATTCAATAAATCTAATCCCTGTTCCTGGGCAAGAAAATTTACGTCTTCAAAATTACGGATACCGCTCTCAGGATCTCGTTCTTTCAGCCACACATCAAAATAAGCATTACTATCACTGGTGTAATTCCCCCCATAGCGAAATGGCCCATAGAGGCACAGCAACCCATCTTGCTTTAGTACCTTCCCAACACCCTTGAAGAATTGCCGAACACTAGGCCAGGGCATTATATGCAAAGTATTTGCGCTAAATATGCTAGAGGTCAAATCGATCGGCCATGGGTGTTGGCGGACATCCAGTTCTATGGGTATTAATACATTGTTTGGCGAATTTGTGCGCAAATTATGCCGCAATACGCTTATAACCGATGGCAGTTCGGTAGGTTGCCATTCCAAGTGAGGGAGGTGCTCCCCAAAGTATACCGCGTGTTGACCCGATCCGCTCCCGATTTCCAACACTTCACTGCAATCCTTAAGCGCAGTTTTTAATCTCTTCAAAATCGGTCTCTTATTATTTTCACACGCCTGTGAGAAGTTCTTCATCAATTGAGAAAATACCTTATAAATAAAGGGGCGAGTGACACTACCAAGGAGGTTTTGGCACAGCAGGACCCTCAGGACCCTTATGAGGCTGTACCGCACCGAACCATCATTCTGACGAGGCCACTCCCCTTAGTATAGGAAATCTAGCATGGATTTACTCCCGCTTCAGTAAACTGAAGCAGGAGTAAAATAAGGACTCCTTCCTGCAATATTCTGGGCTGACCTCCACTCAATCCGGGCTCTCCAACTCAAAGAGCTTCCTCCCTACCTTTCCATGCTCATCATAATCCTTCTTCGCCTTCAGGATCTTCTCGATCCAATTTCGAAGCCAAAAATTTCTCAATAGTCAAGTATCTCTGCAAAAATTTCGAGAAAAGTGGGGTTGGTTTCGCACAAATCAACTGCGCCTCCGAACCGATAAGCGCACGCTGTGCGCACGAAGAGACTGAGTATTCTGTGAGCTTTATCTAGGTATTCAATACCTCTTTTAGCTCATACTTGAAAAGTAGAACTAAGTAAAAAAGAAACTTGGCATATGAAGCCCTGTTAACAGATTTTCAAAGACTTTTTTCTAAATTGATTAGCAATAGGAATATCAAATGCGCGCAGATATGCTGACTGCTGTCCTGCATGACCTCAATGGTACTTCAGCCGATATTGAGGCATCCGGAGTAATTTCAACAGACGGTCTAATGATGGCCGCAGTCTTGCCCGCTACTCTCGATGAGGACAGAGTAGGCGCCATGAGTGCTGCTATGTTGTCATTAGGCGATAGAAGCGCCAAAGAACTGGAGCGTGGAACCTTGGAACAAGTTTTGATCAAAGGGGATCACGGCTATGTATTAATGACCTATGCAGGCGATGAAGCTGTGCTTACAGTAATGGCAAAACCCAATGCCAAACTCGGATTAATCTTTCTTGATGTCAAAAGAGCGGCCGAGAGCATCGCTTCGATGTTATAAAAGTAGCATAAGAAATCATATTTCTGAAAATTTATTGCCGGTTCTGGTGGACATTTTCAATTCATCCGGGGGGAAAACTAAATGATTAAGGATATGGCGCCCGAGGATATGGTGGGAGATTACAAGGAAACGAAGCTAGAACTCTATGGCATCGGGCCACGTCGGGTTCTCTATACGGAAATAGAAGCACCTTATCCAGACGGTCGTCTCATTGTCTCAAGAACTGATTCAGAAGGGCTCATCACCCATTGCAACAAGTCTTTCGTTGATATGTCCGGCTATACCAAAGAAGAATTAATCGGTGTCCCTCATTCCATTTTAAAACACCCTGATATTCCACCGGTAATATATAAAGATCTCTGGGAGACTCTGAAAAAAGGAGATAAATGGCAGGGATTTATCAAAAACCTTCGCAAAGATGGAGGTTATTACTGGGTAAAAGCAACCGTACTCCCCAATGTGCGCAACGGTGAAGTCATTGGTTACACTTCAGTGCGCCGTAAACCTTCCCGTAAAAAAATAGAAGAATGCATCGCCCAATACCCAAGTATGTTTTAACCTAAAATCCGCGGAGATAAATCAATGCCATACAATTTTACAGTCAGCCCAGATTTTACTCCAGATCATTTATCTGGCTGGTATATTTTCAATACTTGGCTACAGAAAGCTCTTGGTGAGGCCGTTCATCTAGAAATGTATAATGATTTTAAAACTCAGCGTGACGCCATCGAAGCAGGAAAAGTAGATTTGATTTACGCTAATCCCTATGATGCCTCTATGCTGGTAAGAGAAAAAAGGTTCACTGCTTTAGTTAAGCCCAAGGGTGATTCCGACGAAGCCACTATCGCCGTTAACGCGAATAATTCTGCAAAAGCCGTAGAAGATTTGCAAGCCGGAGTAAAAGTGGCGATTACCAATGATCCCGATGTCCACATGATGGGATTAATTATGCTTGAGCCTGCTGATTTGAATTCCTCCAATATTCAGTTGAATATACGAGATAATTACATCATGGTTGCAAAAGACTTATTACGCGGTGAAAGTGATGTGGGCATTTTCCTTGCTGAAGCTTTTGATAATTTGTCTTCTGTCGTCAAAAACCAGCTTCGGGTTTTAGTCAACAGCCAAATTCATGTCATTCATCACTCACTAATGCTTGGCCCCGCCTTAGCGGCGAAGCAAGAAATCCTATTACAGGCGCTAATGGACATGATAGAAGATGAAAAAGGTCAAGGCGTTTTGAAAAGCCTCGGCTTTAGCGGCTGGGACCCTGTCGATCAAGAGAACACAGAATTTATGATTGATCTCATGGATACCTTAATGGTTTAACCCCACCTCTCTTCTCACCATGGTAAAGTTAGCATTTAACATACCGGACATGATCAGATGAAATTATATTCAGGGCATGATAGCCAAAGTACTGGTACCTCAATGAGTTACGGACACACTGGGCAGCGGCAGTGCAGGAGGGGTCTGATAGTACCCGGCTCACCAATAAACGTAGCCCCCTGGGGGTTGCCCGCGGGAGTGTGATACTCTCCCCGGCTCCCGCCCAGGCACTCCGGATGGCGATACCCGATGCTCATTGGTCATCAGAATGGCCACCATCGGGACATCAGTGCTCAGCGCGTCAAGGACCGTATTCAGGCCAGCGTGGGTGACTGCGATAACGGCTCGGCGGAGAAATTCCAGTTGTGGAGCGTGGGCACCGCGGCCGGCTAACCAGGGAGATCACCGAGAGCCTATAGAGCAATCCCACGGCCAGTCAAGGGGGGCGAGGATTGCTTTATTGCCTACGTGGACGTGAAGGGCCTGTGCCCATTAGCTCGCGCGCCATCTGCACTCTCTCTGGGCCTGCGCCGGGATTCACCGCATGGCGGTTAAATGGTCTCCGACCTGTTTGAAAAGGAAAACGCCGAGATCATAATATCCCTCGTCATTCAAGTGACAGGCGTCGATAAACACCGGCGCCTGTACCCCGTCAAAGGCACCCGCAAGATCGATGACCGGAATTCCTGCAGCGATCAGATTTTCAGTTAACAGTTGGTGCAAGTCCGCCCGATATTTTCCGTAAGTTGTTTCGATATCGCGCCAGCCTTCCGTGACCCGCCGCCTCACGCCGAGTTCCTCGCCGGTCATGGCTTTTTCTGTCGTGTATATATCGGGTTGCAACGCAATGATGAGTTGTGATCCATGCCGCTGGGTATAGTCCGCCATGGCGAGATATCGATCAAGGATATCAGACGCAACCTTGCTGGAGGTTTCGGCATTATAGCGGGTAACGCCATCATGCGGCTTTGCCAGGGTCATCTTCTCCCTGAAATGGATAACGATCCGCCAGATACCAAGTGATCCCGCAACCTTGCGCAGCGCCCGGATTGTCGTCATTGGTTTGAGGGATTCATCGACGGCATTGGCTAACATTCGGCTTTCCGGGCGCGTATGCAACTCGCCATCGTTGCCATGGGTCAGTGTGAACAAGTCATTATAGCCGGTGAGCACAATGACATAATCGGGGTCAAAGCGATTATAGAATTCCATAAGCGCTATCAGCTCATTTCGCGATTGCCAGCCGGGATAGGCCCCGTTCATCACGCGATAGTTGTAGGCCTGTGTGCCCTGGTTCAGGAGCGATTCCATGACCCCGGTAACGGTATACTCATTAGCAGATGCGCCGAGACCCCAGGCTGTGGAGCCGCCGAGTATCAGCACGCGCCGTTCATCTGTTTGGCGCGGCTCGATGGGGTCGTCTCGAAAGCCCAGGGAGTTTGTACTTATGGTCGGCAAATCAGTGTTTGGTGCTCCTATCCATCCCAAAAACGGGATATAGCGCTGTGGTTGACGATGCACATCAAAAAGAATGGATTTCCCGTCACCGGACCGAGAAAGATAGCTCAGCCGAATGCGTGGATCGCGCTCCGCCTTGATCATTGCCCTAGCGTCAATGTCAAACGGATAGATGACCCTGCCAGTTATCTCCAGAATCACCAGCAGGAGCAACACAGGAAAAAGGCTGAATGTGATAGTCCTGGCCCTACTCATGATTGATTCTCCGCCAGCCTCATGGAAAAGTTTCCAACTGGCATGCAGCGTCCTCCCTTTGCAGCACCATGATTACTTCACATCAGCATGAGGCCATCTTCATCCGCGCCTGCATAGCTGGCTTTTAAAACAGAGTGTAGATGAATGGTGCGACGGCAGAGCCCTGGCCCAGGACGATTAGTGCGCCCAGGAGTAGCATCACGACTATGATCGGTGCCATCCAGAGCTTTTTACGCTCACGCATGAAACACCAAAGATCTTTTATCAGCTCAATCATCAGAAAGGTCGCTCTATATTTTCCTTGGGGGGTTTAGCGCTTGGAATCCTGTAGGTCCGCACGACAGTGTTTATACGTCCTATCATAGGATCCCGGCCAAACATCCGCATTACAAAACCGATGGGAAAGATCACCAGATAAAATACTATGCCCAGCACGAGCGGTGTCGTAATTTTGCTGAGTAACTGCCCAAACTTCATCCAGCCACGGTAGACGGGTCTTAAGGTCGCGGGCGCAACCAACCCCCAAGCCGCCAACACGCTAGCAAGCACCCAAGGCCAGACCGGGATCTTGAATCCAAACACCCAGGGGAAAAAGAGGCCGACCAGGACAATGATAATGGCACCCGTCAGTAGCGCAAAATTGCGCAGCCCCCGTGCGTCCAATTCTGGTATTTCATACATGATTCAGCGCCTCAATCCAGTTCGAATTCATCCTTCCAGGAGTCATCCTTTTCCCAGGCCGGCTGATTCCGCTTGGCCATCAGAAATCCCTCGATGACCAGATAATCCATTTCGGTGCGCATAAAGCACCGATAGGCGTCCTCGGGAGTGCACACGATCGGTTCACCGCGGACATTAAATGAGGTGTTTACCATCACCGGGCAACCGGTTCGTTTTTTAAAATGATTGATCAGGTCGTAATAACGTGGATTGGTTTCCTTGTGAACAGTCTGAATACGAGCCGAATAGTCAACGTGTGTTATAGCAGGGATGGCGGAACGCGGCACATTCAATTTCTCAATGCCGAAGAGCTTCTCCTGCTCTGCGGTCATCGGTGTACGATGCCGCTCCTTAACGGGCGCCACCAGCAACATATAAGGGCTAGAACAGTCAATGTCGAAATAATCAGACACATGATCCGCCAGTATGGAGGGCGCAAAGGGCCTAAACGATTCACGGTATTTAATCTTCAGATTCATGACCGACTGCATTGCCTTACTGCGGGGATCACCAATGATTGACCGTCCGCCCAAGGCGCGCGGCCCATATTCCATACGCCCCTGGAACCACCCGACGACGTTTTCCCCGGCCAGAATATCGGCGAGTCGGGGCATCAGTTCAGCATCGGCCAGTTTTTCATAGTTTGCATTCACGGAATCCAGGTAATGTTTTATTTCATCATCCGAGAACCTGGGGCCGAGGTAAGCGCCGGCCATGCTATCTGTCTGCCCAACCGTGCGCGAATTGCCAAGATATTCGTACCAGATGGATAGCGCCGCACCGAGGGCCCCGCCGGAATCTCCTGCTGCAGGTTGAATCCAAAGATCCTTGAATGGCCCTTCGCGCAGCAATCGCCCGTTAGCAACGCAATTCAATGCAACGCCACCGGCAAGGCACAAGTAATCCGCGCCGGTCTCCTGGTGAATGTTATTCGCCACACGCAGAACCACTTCCTCTGTGACAGCCTGGATCGAGGAGGCGATGTCCATCTCGCGCTGTGTGACCGGCGATTCCGGCTTGCGTGGCGGACCGCCAAACAGATCGTCGAATTTACGATTGGTCATCGTCAACCCGGTGGCATAATTGAAATACTGCATATCCATGCGAAAACTCCCGTCTTCCTTCAGCGAGAGGAGTTTGTCCAGAATCAGCTCAGCGTATTTCGGTGTGCCATACGGGGCGAGCCCCATAAGCTTATATTCACCGGAATTGACCTTGAAGCCGGTGTAATAAGTAAACGCCGAGTACAGGAGTCCAAGAGAGTGTGGGAAGTCGATCTCCCATTGGGGCTCGAGCGAGTTACCTGCGCCCAACCATACACTCGTCGTCGCCCATTCGCCGACACCGTCCATGCACAGGATGGCGGCCTTTTCAAACGGACTCGGAAAAAACGCGGACGCCGCGTGAGATTGATGATGCTCGGTGAACAGCAGCGGTGGAAGATCTTTTGTCTTGCAATGGCCAAGTGCAGCAAATTCCTCCTTCAGCAGTTTTTTCAGGAACAACTTTTCCTTGAGCCATACTGGCATGGCCGCGGCAAATGATTGGAATCCATCGGGCGCGTAGGCCAGATATGTTTCCAGCAGACGGTCGAATTTGAGCAGTGGCTTCTCATAAAAAACAAGATAGTCAACATCCTTCAATTCGGTGCTGCTGCCAGCCAGGCAGTAGTCCAATGCGTTTACCGGGAAGCGCGCATCATGCTTTTTACGGCTAAAGCGTTCTTCCTGTGCCGCGGCGACGATGTGCCCATCGCGCACTAGGGCGGCGGCACTATCGTGGTAATAAGCCGAGATACCAAGGATATTCATCAAGACACTGATGCAGTTACATGAGCTGTTTATTTTACTTTAATTAGATAGTGCGGTGTATAAGAAAAATAAACGCCTATTTTTAATTTTAAGTGTTAAGATGAAAGATACATGAAGTCAGATATTTTATCAAACTCGCTGTTGAACGATCAAAAAAGCGTCTACTTTTCTTAATAACTGGTTAATAACTGTACTTTGTTGTTAATGGGCATAAATATTGATATTTTCCCCCGCTTGGAGTCGATCAAGCCGCCGCCGCTGCAAATACGCTTGATTTTCTGGAGCAAGTGATTGAGCAGATGCCATTCCCTATCCACCAAACACCGCTGTGGGAGGATGTGGGGGAAATGTACGACCCGACTTTCCGACCCCCCCTTTGAGAAAGTGAGGTTTAAGTGCCATGCTAAGCGGATGGACACGAACTATGAAACGAAGACGATAGAGCATGTGGGCTTGGTGGCCGGGATGTTTGATGAATTAGGGGTTGGCGAGTTGCTCGATATAGTCGTGACAATCAACCGGATCTGAACCAGGTGGCCCTAGAGCTCATTAACTATAATGAACAAAGGAGGCCAGTGTCACGGAGACTGTGCACTATGCTCAGCCTGGACGGCCCCGCAAAGATAGCTCCGATCAAAGCACCCGTTACCGCCTTCAAGGGTATCTCGCGGCGCCCATCACCCACTATCAACAGCGCCTCACCCGGGCCTCTTTATTCCTCCTCGCCACCCATGAACTCGATGGCCAAGCGCTCAGTGACCCCGACATACTCACCACCTACAAGGGGCAAGCGATCTCAGAACAGGACTTTAAATTTCTTAAAGTCCCCATGTTCCTGGCGGCCACCCTCTTTCTCAAAAAGGTCGAGCGTCTCATGGCGCTGCTGATGGTCATGACCGTCTGCCTCCTGGTTTATGCAGCGCTGGAGCAGCGTATCTGCACCACCCTCGCCGCCCATCAGGCCAGTGTGCCCGATCAAAAGGGCAACCCCCCCCACAAACCCACCGCCCGAGGGGTCTTTGAACTCTTTTTGGATGTGCATCTGCTCTTGATCACCCAAGAGACCACCCAAGTTTTGACCGTCCATCTCAAAGAAGAACTTAGAACACTGCTGGTCTTGCTGGGTTCACCCTATCTGGAGGCTTACCCGTGAAAATCGGGAATATCTTTATAGGGGGGTCGGAAAGTCGGTTCGACCCCAACAAGGAACGTATTATCTTGCAAAATTACGCAATGGATACCGCTCTGAAAGCGTTGAAACCATCTCTATGAATCACACATATGAACAATACTAAAATCGCAGAAACCGTCCGGCTGGCCTGTTTAGAGGCTGCGCTTAATGCTTACGAGGACGCTGGAATAAGCGGACTTTGCGCCGAAGGCCGGTGGGAATATGCAGTAGCGGCCATTCGAGAATTGGACTTAGAGACCATTTTACGTGAGGTTAATTCAGATCACCGAGATAAGCCCAATTTCCCAAAATAAAAAAAGAAAAGCAATAACTACCCCAAAGGGTCATCCAACTATTCAAGGCTTGATAATCTCAAGCGCTTCCTGAAGTGCAGGCAATGCTGCCTTAAAATTCGCTCGCCTAGCTTCTGCATAAAGCTGCTGCAATGTTTCCTCCATTGTACTTTCCCGA
Organism: Nitrosococcus wardiae; assembly: GCF_004421105.1. Taxonomy (NCBI): domain Bacteria; kingdom Pseudomonadati; phylum Pseudomonadota; class Gammaproteobacteria; order Chromatiales; family Chromatiaceae; genus Nitrosococcus; species Nitrosococcus wardiae. The sequence continues at coordinate 2,394,002 of NZ_CP038033.1, read as the reverse complement.
ATACCAGCCCCTAAAGCAGCGAGTACACGGGCCCACTCAATAAAGAAATCACTCCAAGGCAGTGGTTCTAGCCGGGTGTATTCCTCCAGCAATGCAGCATAGCGCTCTGCCGCGCACCAATCCTTATCTGCCAAGGCAGCTTCAATGGCATTTTGATAAAATTGAGTGACTCCACGCATGGCAAGATTGGCAACCTCCACTCGACCCAAACCATGCTCGCGGCACAACGCCACGCAACGGTCAAAATAGCCATAGGCGGCGATCATCAAACCGCACTCTGGTAATAGGCATCCCCTAGCCCACTTAAAGCACAGACTTCCAGCAGAGGAGAGTTGGTTTCTGTAGCGAATTTAAGCGCTTGCCGGTGAGCACTCAAACAATCCTCGATGCGGCCTAAAGGAAATAGAATATTGCCCCGATGATGGTAAATTTGCGCCAATTGCTCGATTTGAGGCTGAGGCCCCATTAACTGCTCAGCCCTGCCCAAAGCCTCCAAGGCTTCGGTGTAGCAACCTTGAATACGTAAACCAGCGGCACCGTAGAAAGATATTTGACGGTGTCATGATCGGCCAGCTTCGTGAAGCGTTCGATTCGGCCTGCGAGAAGCTCGATTGCCGCATCCTAGAGTTCGATGGCGAGGAAGATCATGTCCACCTGCTGGTGGAATACCCTCCGAAGCTGTCAATCAGCGTATTGGTCAACAATTTGAAGTCCACCTCTTCGCGTCGCATACGATTCTTGAACACCCACATCCCACGTTTAAGCAAAAGCGTCGCGCTGTGGTCACGATCGTATTTCGCCTGCAGCGCCGGCGCAGCCACCACTAAAACCCTTAAGGCATACGTCAATAGACAGAAAACACCGGACTAAAACTGCTTCGCAGTTCCCGCTTGTCTCTCCGCCCGAGTGGGCGGAGATTTACGCGGATTTTTGCTAATGTCAACAGGCGGATAGATAATCGGATGGCAGGTTCAATCGCCCCCAAAGCTAAGTAATGCTTCAACAGCTTGGCCATGGTCTCCAATATGCTCCCATTATGATGACGCCTTTTCAATAAACTCGCTGTTTAAAGAGAACGGACTGCAGCCAGCAATCCGAGCTTTTACCCCAATACTGAGAAAGCTACTATAAAAGCAATCAGCATTGAGAAATAAACCCCAAAGAGGTTCGCCATGAAAGAAAGATCTCACTTTCCCGCTTGCTATGCTTTTGCGCTGACTCTTAGCGCCATGGTCCTAGTGTTTTTTACCCCCCGGGTTCAGGGGGAAATTCTCGCTATGCTTAATTATGAAACGAAACCGGAACAAATCGTTCGCAAGGAAGGGCTGGCAATCATTGATGTTGACCCCAACTCACCCACATTTGGCAAAATGTTGATGGATATTCCCCTGCCCCCTAACTTGATAGCCCATCATATCTATTACAATAAGGATCACAGCAAAGCCTACGTAACTGCCCTTGGGAAAAGCATTTTACATGTTATGGATATGACCCAGTTTCCCTACCGGATGAAAGGGGTTGCCATTCCTGAATGTAAGGTTCTAGAAGACATGACCTTCTCAAAGGATAACCAAACATGGTATCTCACCTGCATGGGCTCCGATAATGTGATTGTAGGCGATGCCACCACGGATAAGCCTATCAAGAGCATCGAGGCCCCACCCCCAGGTCCCCCCTTTGTGCGTTATCCCCATGGAATTGCCCTTCATGAAGGCATCGATCGCCTATTGGTCACCAGTACGATCCGGCACTCGGATCTAGGCGATCCGGGAGAAACGATTACGGTAATTGAACCCAGCACGGGGAAAGTCCTTTCCACCCACAAAGTTTCCCTGAAACCCTCTCCTTCAGGGGCAGCCCCCGTAGAGGTTTACTTCCTACCCGACTCTAGTCCACCGCTGGCCTATATCACCAATATGTACGAAGGAACCCTCTGGTCAGCCGTTTGGAATCCGAGCCAAAAAGCTTTTGACTTCCAGCAAGTTGCAGATTTCACTCCTCACGATCAAGGCGTTCCTCTAGCCATGCAGTTCAATCGCAAAGGCGACCGGCTTTTCGTGACCACAGCTAAACCCGGTCATTTAAACATTTTTGACATTAGCCATCCCCAAACGCCTAAACTGCTGCAGGCCATTCCCGCGGCTCCCGGTGCTCACCACTTGGAATTGTCACCCGATGAACGTTACGCCTTCGTCCAGAATAGCCTCCTCAACTTGCCAGAAATGAGTGATGGTTCCATCAGCGTGATTGATCTCACAAAAGGCGAAGCCATTGCTCAAATTGATACCCTCAAAAATCAAGGATTCAATCCCAATTGCCTCGTACTTCTCCCTGAATGGAGTGCGGGTAGCCATTCACATTAATTGCAAAATTGCTTAGTTAATGCGGCGGAGCTAGGGCTTGGAGCCCACGGCCCGCCGCGCCTTTGTTTTTCTGCTCCAAAACCTAGCCCGGTTTAAATCCAAATTAATAAACAGAGAAATCAGGAATAGGTAATTCACTGCCTTCTCTAGCAACATACCAACGATGGTGAGTATTGAGCTTAGTGGGATTACTTATCGCAGCTGATAATTTCACTATTCAACAGGCGGATGGAGTGCCGCAGCTTCCGCTCTCCAGAGGCCAGCCGCTCTTGCTCCCTTGGGGGTAAAAAACTTATTGCAGAAATTATTGACATCGCAGAATAAAGCCTCTATCTTTAACTGATTTACCCATACCCAGAACTCAGATTAAATTTTACGACAAATGCGCGCGCTGCAAGAGTTCCTTGCTGCTGAGATTTTAACTGGCGCAATTGCTTAATTTGCAGCCAATGCATGTGCGACATGTGATGGTAGTTAAGTAAAGAGTGGTAGTAGTCTACCATTAGGGCATAGATCCTACTTTAAAACGCGCGGCAAGCCTACACCCTATCCGAGCCCCGGGCACTAAGTCATTTTTGGCCCATTTCATTCAATAATTTTTTCTATAATTCAAGGGGATGCCCTATGCATGTAGTTGAAAACACCCCTGCACCTGTCAAACAGCAGCTACCGAAGGCATCAACCGGAATTCAAGGGTTCGACGAGATTACTCAAGGGGGGCTGCCCCGCGGGCGTACGGCGCTCATCTGTGGTGGCCCGGGGTGCGGCAAGACATTATTTGGAATGGAGTTTCTTGTCCGCGGAATCCTGCAGTATGACGAACCGGGCGTCTTCGTCTCATTTGAGGAAAATGCCGACGATCTGGCGCAAAATGTTGCCTCGCTGGGATATGATCTCAACGAACTTTGCCATCAACAAAAACTAGTTCTCGATCATGTGCACATTGAGCGCAATGAAATTGAGGAAACCGGGGAATACGACCTCGAGGGCTTGTTCATCCGGCTGAATTACGCCATCGACCAGGTAGGGGCGAAACGGGTAGTGCTCGATACACTAGAGGCATTATTTGCAGGGCTTCCGAATGAAGCGATCCTACGCGCCGAGCTGCGACGCTTGTTCAGTTGGCTGAAGAAAAAAGGAGTTACCGCTGTGATCACAGCGGAACGAGGCACCGGTGTGCTGACCCGGCATGGCCTTGAAGAGTACGTCTCCGATTGCGTTATCCTGCTCGATCACCGAGTTGACGAGCAGATTTCCACGCGGCGGCTGCGGATCGTGAAGTATCGGGGTTCGGCGCATGGAGCCAATGAGTATCCATTTCTGATCGATGAGGGCGGATTTTCCGTCTTTCCAGTAACCTCTCTCGAGCTCAACCATCGGGCTGCTACGGAGCGAATCTCCACGGGCGTTCCCCGGCTAGATACCATGCTCGATGGAGAGGGGTTTCACCGAGGCAGCAGCATTCTCGTCTCCGGGACTGCAGGTACCGGAAAAAGCAGCATTGCTGCACAGTTTTCAAGTGCTGCCTGCGCACGTGGAGAGCGTGTCCTCTATTTCGCTTTCGAGGAGTCTCCAAGCCAGATTATGCGGAACATGCGCTCGATCGGCCTCGATCTGGAGTCCTGGGTAAGGGCAGGGCTGCTTCGTTTCCATGCCGTGCGGCCGACGCTCCATGGCTTAGAGATGCACCTTGCTATCACACTCAAACTGGTGCAGGAGTTTCAACCCCAGGCTATCATCATCGATCCAATTTCCAATCTCATTGCTGCGGGGACCCAAAACCAAGCTCGGATTATGCTCACGCGCATGATCGACTATTTCAAGAACAGGGGGATCACAGCGCTTTTCACGAGTCTCACAGAAAAGGCGGATTTTCTAGAGCACACCGATATCGGTGTTTCTTCCCTGATGGATACATGGCTTGGACTACGCACCATCGAGAGCGGTGGGGAGCGCAACCGTGGGCTCTATATCCTCAAATCTCGCGGTACCGCGCACTCGAACCAGATCCGCGAGTTCCGCCTGACCGATCACGGTATCGACCTTGTCGATGTATATTTGGGCCCTGAGGGAGTTCTCACCGGGACAGCCCGTTATCAGCAAGAGGCAAAGGAGCGCGAGGCCGCACGGATCCGCACTGAAGAGATTAAAACCAAGCAGCGCAACGTGGAACGCAGGCGACTCGCCCTTGAGGCACAGATCGCACAAATGCGTGCTGAGATCGAGGCGGAAGAGGATGCACTCGCTCAGGCCGTAGCTCAGGAGAAGCGGGCGGTGGCGTCTCGGGAAAAGAATCGCGCGGCCATGGCGCGGATGCGGCATGCAGAGGAACCCTAGCGCTCGAATTGGCGTCCTATAATATCATTCGGTAGAGCAAACAACTTGAGTAAGCACTGATATTAATTATGATGAGGGAAGAGATAACCGAAGACTTAGGTGAATCAGAGGTTTGGGATCTGCGCCTCTACACGGCAGGACAAACACCGAAGTCGCTGGCGGCGATCCGCAACTTGAGAAAGATTTGTGAGGAACACCTTGCAGGCCGATATCGGATCGAGGTCATCGACTTGATACAGCACCCACAGCTTGCGCGTGGAGATCAGATTCTTGCCGTCCCCACGCTCGTGCGAAAACTACCTTCGCCCATCTGTAGAATCATCGGAGACCTCTCCAATACCGAGCGGGTTTTAGTCGGCCTCGATCTCCGCCACCATTCTGAATAGATGCCCACCCCTTCATAGGAAGAATCGTTCAATGAGTCAACAGAGGGATGATGGCTTTCAGCAACCAAATGATAGAGATTTCTTAGCGATAGACGATCTAACGCTGCGCTTTGAGGAAGCACGAGAGACCCTGCAGGCACTTCGCTGTGGCGAAGTCGATGGCGTAGTCGTTCGAAACGGTCCCCACGACCATGTCTTCACTTTAAAGCCAGTAGACGACTTTTATCGCGTGCTAATACTCCTCATTGAGGAAATGAATGAGGCCGCACTGATTTTGGGACGCGATCGCATCATTCATTACACCAACCGTTGCTTCGCTGAACTCGTTTACAAGCAGCCGAGCGATGTGATTGGCACTCCCCTGGAGCGCTTCCTTTCACTGGCGGATCAATCTCGGATAGGGGAAATGTTTCAGCAAGCCAATGAGGGACCTGTGCGAAGCGAACTCGTTCTGCGTTCAGCAGATGGCGAGGAGTCTATCTGCCTAATATCTATCAAACGACTCACAGTAAGCGGAATGACTGAAAATTACGTTGCTTCGCTCACCGACGTCACAGCTTTGCGGCGAACCCAGGCCGCTTTACAGATAGCACACGATGATTTAGAAAAGCAGGTGCAGCAACGCACCCAGGCATTGGCGGAAACGAACGCGGCTTTAAAAGCCGAGATCATGCAGCGGCGTCAGTTGGAGGAGATACTGCAGAAAAAAGCCAAGGAGCTCAGCCGTCAAAATCACCAGAAGGACGTATTTCTGGCCACACTCGCTCATGAGCTCCGAAATCCCCTAGCGGCAATCTCGAATATGCTACAAATCATGTCTGTAACCCGCTTTGACCCTGATGCGATAAAAGAAGCCCATTCTGGCGCCGAGCGACAGCTTGCCCATTTGGTACGATTGGTAGATGACTTGCTTGATATCTCCCGCATTACACGCGGAAAAGTTGAGCTAAAGAAGAGTCCTGTTACCCTGCAAGCAGTCATCGAAAGTGCCATTGAAACCAGCCGACACTATATTGAAGCAGCTGAGCATCAACTGGTACAACATGTGCCGACCGAGCCAATTCATCTGGATGCGGATCTCACTCGCCTTGCGCAAGCCCTATCCAATGTGTTAATCAATGCCGCCAAGTACACCAAACCCGGAGGAAGAATTGAGCTGGAAGTGCGTCGAGAGGTAAGCGAAGCGTTACTGGAGATCAAGGATAATGGTATTGGTATTGCCCAAGATGACCTCCCTTATCTGTTTGATATGTTCTCACAAAGCAGCGACCACGATTCATTGAAGTACTCTAATTACCACGGGCTAGGTATCGGTCTTTCGCTGACGAAAGCCTTGGTAGAGCTGCACCATGGGACGATTCAGGCATTCAGTGGGGGCCGCGATCAGGGGAGTACTTTTACGATCCGCCTACCCCTAAGAAGCGAATATCAAGCGGACCAGAAGGAGGCAAATAATACAGCTACTGGCTGTGAACCCAACAGAGAGACAACCCAACTACGCATTCTGATTGCCGATGATAATGGTGATGTGCTAGAGAGCTTGGCATCACTACTCAGGGTGGCTGGATATAACGTGTCTACCGTTAAAGGGGGGGGGGCCGCTGTAGAAGAAGCGTTCCGATTCTGCCCCCACATAGCGATTTTAGATATCGGGATGCCAGATATGGATGGTTATGCGGTTGCCGAGAGATTCCGCCAGATGCCGGAGCTAAAGGAAATCCCCATCATTGCGCTTACTGGCTGGAGCCAGGAACAGGATCGCGAACGTTCACGGGTCGCTGGCTTCGACCATCACTTGGTCAAACCAGTTCAGTGGCCAGTGCTCGAACGCCTACTTGAGACCATTATCAATGCCCCGTGAGGTGTTATCAAGTCGGCATCTGGATCAATCGAAAAAATGTCGGCATGCCAGACTTTTGTGGTGATCTCATGAAGTATCCAGGCTAGCTTTATCGCACTACAGCCACTTTGCCTTGCGGAAAGGATAGAAAAGATAGGCGTCCAGGATCACCATGACCCCTAGCGTCACCGGATAGCCAAAGGTCCACTTCAGCTCCGGCATATGTTCGAAGTTCATGCCATAAATACCGGCAGTCATGGTCGGCACGGCAATGAGCGCCGCATAAGCTGCAAGCCGTTTCATCGTCTCATTTTCCGCCAAGGTGATCAGCGAGAGATTGACGGAGAACGCGGTGGTCACCATCTCCCGCAAACTGTCAATCGACTGGTCGATGCGTAGTAGGTGGTCGGCGATATCACGAAAATATTCCTGCGAGGACGATACAATCTCGGGAACGCGTCCACCATAGAGCTTGCCGAGGGCATCGTGCAGGGGCGCAACGGCATGCTTGAGCGTTATGAGCCTCTGGCGTAGGGCGTAAAGTTCTTCAATATTCTCCCGGATGGGATGCTTGCCGAAGATTTGCTCCTCCAACTGCTCGAATCTCTCTTCCAAAGTTTCGAGTGTTGGAAAGTAGCCGTCAACCACAGCATCCATCAGTGCATATAGCACGAAGGCCGAGCCATGCTTAAGAAGGCGTGGTTCCCGTTCGGACCGTGCGCGCACGCTGGCAAAGCATTTTTTGGCACGGTTGCGCACGGACAGTACATAGTTTGCTCCTACGAAAATATTGACCTCACCAACGTGCATATCCTCTCCCGCAGTCTCCAGAGTGTGCAACACGGCGAAGAGGGAATTGCCATACTCCTCGATTTTGGGGCGCTGGTGGCCGTGCCGTGCGTCCTCCACCGCAAGCTCGTGCAGATTGAATTCGTGCTGCATCTCGAATAATTCCTCCGGCGTGGGATCTTTCAGCGCAACCCACACGAAGCAGCTGGGTTTACTCAGGTATATATGGATATCCGACTTGGTGATATCGGCAATCTTTTTTCCCTCCTCGTAAGCCACACAGTTATGAGCATGATCCCTCCGGTCGGTAAGGTGGCGAATCTAGGCGTGACAGGGTCAGAGTGAAGGGGATATCGCTCTTTTTTACCTTCAGCTTTTTGGGTAGGGACTTTCTCTTTAATCCTCAGACCTCGCGCTGACGCTTGAGGGTGATTGACCAGGATGATACCTTGCCACCTCTTGCTAGCAATGCCCCCCGCCCCAGGTAACTTTCATCGTTCTGCTTAACCAATACTTCCATCCCCTTATGTTCACCCTTCTCACTTTCAAACAGAGAGAGGATCATCTCCCCGACCAAGACAAATCGGCCGGAAAGTTTCCCCAACACAGGGTTCACGGATACCCATGAGGTGGTATCACGTCCCGGCGCAAAGGGAATAATATCGTAGCGATTCTCAATGACTAAGGGCGGCTCGCTCAGTACGCGCATCCGCCCCTCATTACGCCAACCTCGAGTAGTATGGGTTACCCGTGTTTCTCCCTCCAACTGCAGTGCATGCCCAGTTGCATCAAAGAAGGTTCCCGCAGCTTCCCATACTGCAGACTCGAATAGAAATGTGTGGCGCATGCTCATTAAGATCCTAATGATTTGAGTGAAAAGGTAAACTGTACTTTGCCACGGGGATCATGCCGATGTTTTTCTCCATTTTGAACCGTTCGAAAACAACCCCATGCCGCACTGCAAGTTCTCTTTCCATCAGTGAAAAAAAAACCGCACCGCCGCCTCCACAGCATCAAAACGACGCTCTGTGAGACCAAGAAAGGCCGGAAAACTTCCCTCTGGACCAGGTATTGTATGCCCACCCCCGTGCACGATGTAAAGTCGTACCTCAGGTTTTCCATGCGTACGCCAAGCGATTTCCTCGACCCAACTCTTCCAACTCGGACCGAATCGCGCTGGAGCAAGCTTTCCGCCCATGCATTCGGTGCGACTATCCCGAGCAGGAACACCACAAAGCCAAGCCTAAAACAATAAAAGCCCCAAAATAATAGGGTAGTCCGATGCCTGCTCATCACCCTCTCCAGCCTAGGTTAGATTCGCGAACTCCTGCTTTACAAAGCGCTCCAAGAACGGGGTAGTTCCAAACAAGTAGTCACATTACACTATTTCCTTTTAAATCGACGCCCTTTTCTCTAATGCTCAATGGGCCCTCATTTATTCAAAGATTTATAAAAATTCTATGCGCTGGCAAAAAATATTACTTTTTCTAACCCTCGGGTTAATAATGTTGCTGCTGATCTCGGGACCAGTAGGCGCCCAGATCCACCATCAATTGCATATCACTCTTGACCCGGAGACTCATCGCCTCACCGCGACAGATACCATCACCCTACCGGAAGATGCTTCCTCCCCGGTGACATTCCGGCTTCACTCGAGCCTCCAGCCCCAAACCATAAGTCCAGGGGTCCGGCTTCGGCAGGTAAGAAAAACCCAATTCATTGAAGACTACGCTGTGATTCTTCCCACGGGAGTCCGCCAGTTCACCTTGGAATACAAGGGGGAAATCTTTCATCCTATCACCCCCATCAGCGAAGAATATGCCCGCAGCTTTAGTGCCTCACCGGGATTGATCGCCCCCGAAGGGGTTTTCCTTGCCGGTCCCAGTTACTGGTACCCCCACTTCGGCGAGAATATGGTGACCTTTTCCCTGGCGACCCAGCTCCCTCCAGGATGGCATTCCATCAGTCAGGGCAGTCGCACCCAGCAAGCTAAAGAGGACGACAGTACCGAGGAAGTCTGGACCATTGATCATCCCCAGGAGGAAATCTATCTAATAGCGGGCCCCTTTACCGAATACCGGGAACAAGCCGGTCAGGTGGAAGCCATGGCATTTTTGCGCCAACCTGACGAAGCCTTAGCCCGAAAATACCTAGACGCCACCGCCCAGTATATTGAAATGTACCGCCAACTAATTGGGGCTTATCCTTACCGAAAATTTGCCCTGGTGGAAAACTTCTGGGAGACGGGTTACGGAATGCCCTCCTTCACCTTGCTAGGCTCACGGGTCATTCGCTTCCCCTTTATCCTCCGCTCCTCCTATCCCCACGAGATTCTCCATAACTGGTGGGGTAACGGGGTGTATGTGGATTACGATTCCGGCAACTGGGCCGAGGGGCTGACCAGCTATCTAGCCGATCATCTGCTTAAAGAACAGCAAGGCCAGGGAGTAAAATACCGGCGTGAGACGCTTCAAAAGTACACCGATTATGTGCAGGAAGAAGGAGACTTTCCCCTGACCGAATTCCGCAGTCGCCACAGTGCCGCCACCCAAGCCGTAGGCTACGGCAAGACCTTGATGCTATTCCACATGTTGCGCCAACAGTTGGGCGATTCCGCTTTTATCGAGGCTCTCCAGCGCCTTTACCACCAGTATCGGTTCCAAGTGGCAAGCTTCAGTGAGGTAGCAGAAATTTTCAGCGAGGTAAGTGATCAACCCCTACAACCTTTCTTTAAGCAATGGGTAGAAGGCACTGGGGCACCCTTTTTGCGCATCCGCGAAGCACGGACTGAACCCCTAGACGAAGAATACCTCCTGACGGCCACTATCGAGCAGCTTCAACCCGGCAAACCCTATCAATTGGAGCTGCCCCTGGCCATTTATCTGGAAGGTACCGAGAAAGTATATCAAACTCGCCTCTCCATGGGAGAAAAAACCCACGGGCTAAAACTGCGGTTACCGGCCCGCCCTCTACGGCTGGAGGTGGATCCTCAGTTTGATGTCTTCCGGCGACTCCACCGCAGTGAGATCCCACCTGCCCTCAGCCAAGCCTTTGGCGCTGATCGGGCCCTGGCGGTATTACCTTCCCAAGCCCCTCGTGCGGTGCGGGAAGGCTACGCCGCCCTGGCTCGGTCCTGGCAGCGGGGACGGGAAAATCTGGAAATCACTACCGATGCAGACCTGGATGAGTTGCCAACGGATCGGGCCGTGTGGCTATTCGGGTGGGAGAACCGCTTTCGCTCCCAACTCAATGAAGCCCTCACCGATTATGCTTATAAAGCAGAAGCAAACCGCCTCCGCCTAGAGGAAAGCGAGCTCCATCGGAAACAACATTCGGCCGTCGTAGTGGCCCGCCATCGGGAAAACCCCGATCATGCCCTCGCCTGGGTGGCTACAGACCAGATGGCGGCTATGCCGGGACTGGCCCGCAAACTCCCCCATTACGGCAAGTACAGCTATTTGGGCTTCACGGGTACAGAACCTGAAAATGTGGTGAAAGGCCAATGGCCGGTGGTCAATTCGCCCCTATCGGTCCTGCTGGTTGAGGATCACCCTCCTATTAAGGCCCAACTTGCCCCTCGCAAGCCCCTGGTGGAACTCCCTCCCCTCTTTAAAGCCCAGCGGATGATGCAAGACATTGCTTATCTGGCTAATCCTAAGATGGCAGGCCGGGGTCTGGGTACGCCGGAGCTGGACCAAGCCGCCCAATATATTGCTCATGAATTCCAGGCTGCGGGGCTCAAGCCCGGTGGGAACGGAGGGAGCTACTATCAGACCTGGACCACAACGGTCGGCGAACCGGAACGAACCGTCACTCTTCGCAACGTGGTGGCCATACTCCCCGGTACCCGTCCAGAACTCCCCCAGGTAGTAGTGGGCGCCCACTATGACCACCTGGGCCGAGGCTGGCCAGATGTGCATCAAGGTGATGAAGGCAAAATCCATCCCGGCGCCGATGACAACGCCAGCGGCATTGCCGTGATGCTGGAATTGGCCCGGGTTTTGGGTCCCCATTGGCGGCCCGAGCGCACCGTGGTGTGGGTCGCTTTTACCGCCGAAGAAGCCGGCAAGCTAGGCTCAGCTCACTATCTGCAACATCTGGGCGAGTCTCCTGCAAACGCTACCATGGCCATGCTCAACCTGGATACTGTAGGCCGCCTGAACAGCGGTGAGCTCTTGGTGCTTGCCGCCAATTCTGCCCGGGAGTGGGTGCATATTTTTCGGGGAATAGGTTTCGTCACCGGCGTGCCTATTAAGACCGTCCCCCAGGATATTGGCTCCAGTGATCACACCAGTTTCCTAGCGGCGGGGATTCCCGCCGTGCAACTTTTCACCGGACCCCATGCCGACTTCCACCGCCCCACGGACACCATGGACAAGATCAATCCTGAGGGACTGTCCAAAATCGCTGCCGTACTGAAAGAGGCGGTAGAATATCTGGCCTTCCGTCCTGACCCCCTGCACTCCCAACAGCTAGCTAAACAGGAAAAGGAAAGAGATCAGCCTAGCCAGAGCCGGCGGGTCGTGTTGGGTACCGTGCCAGATTTTAGCTGGGCGGGAACAGGGGTCCGGCTTTCAGGGGTTACTCCAGACACGCCGGCTGAAACAGTGGGCTTACAAAAAAATGATATCATCATCCGACTCAATGACACGGCTATTCATACTCTAGCGGATTTCGCCAACGTCCTTCGCGCCCTCAAAGCGGGCGATTCATTAACGATTGAATTTCTGCGCGACCAGCAACAACAGACCGTTACCGCTCAGGTGGTCGCGCGATGACTTTCAGAGGTAAGCTTATGCAAAAAATTAACGGTATAGCTTCAGGGCTCTTAGTGATAGCACTGGGAGCGGGGGCTGGAGCTATGGCAGCAGAATCCACTAGCAGCCAGACTCCAGAGGCGGAGGAGCTACGCTATCCTGGGGAAAAACATCTGACCCACATCCGCCAGCTCACCTTTGGCGGTCAGAACGCCGAGGCCTATTTCTCTTTTGACGGCAGCGAGCTGATTTTCCAATCTACCCGTGACAATCTGGAGTGCGATGCCATCTTCCGTATGGATGCCGATGGCAACAATGTGCGCATGGTCTCCTCCGGCAAAGGGGTCACCACCTGCTCATTCATTGCCCCCGATAACCAATCCATTATCTACGCCTCTACCCATCTGGCAGGTGACCAATGTCCCCCCAAGCCGGACTACTCCCAGGGCTACGTCTGGCCCCTCTATAAGGACTATGATATTTTTCGAGCTGGCCCGGAAGGGGATAATCTGGTACGCCTGACCGATACCCCTGGGTATGATGCCGAGGCGGTCTACTCCCCCCTCGGGGACAAAATCATATTCACTTCAGTGCGCACCGGGGATCTGGAACTGTTCACGATGAATCCAGATGGCAGCGAAGTGGAACAACTTACCAATGAACCTGGCTATGATGGCGGGGCCTTCTTCTCCCGCGACGGGCAGTGGATTGTCTGGCGTGCCTCCCGCCCCCAGGGTAAGGCGCTAGAGGATTATCAACATCTGCTCAAGCAAGGCCTGATCCGGCCCGGTCAGCTGGAAATTTTCATCATGAATCTAGAAGAGCGCAAGCCTATCCAGCTCACCGATAATGGCGCCGCCAACTTCGGCCCCTATTGGCACCCGGATGGCAAACACATCATCTTTTCGTCCAACATGCATAATCCAAAAGGCCGCAATTTCGACCTATTTCTCATCAACGTGGAAACCCGGAAAATCGAACAGGTCACCCACTATCCTGATTTCGACGGTTTCCCCATGTTTTCCCATGATGGCAAAAAGCTGGTGTTTGCCTCCAACCGCAATGGCAAGGTGAAAGGGGAAACAAACGTATTCATGGTAGATTGGCGTTGGTAACGGTCTCTATAGCATTCTCGTTTAAAGGAGACTTAAGATATTAAAGAAAAACCCCCCGACGGTTGTCGGGGGTAAGGAGAGGCATAATAAATACAACTATGAAGCTGTAACACGGTTGTAACAGATTCCCGGGATATCCTTAGAAAAACTTGCCATCCCAGGACCGGCGTCGTGTTGTAAATAAGATACTATTTTTTTGTGGACTCAATAAAGAGCCACAATTAGACTTTCATGTAGAACCAAAAAGGTCCATAAGCCCTGTTGTAGATAGGACCAGTAAATCCCCTCTCCTGTTAAGCCGTTATATCCAAGCTTACCCAGGGTTATAGAGGAGCTCCTGTTAGGAGAAAGGCCATAACGCCCTAATTTGACTCAAAGCCACTGAAGGATCACGGTAACTGAAACGGATAGGAGAATACTCATCCGCCTGCTGGAGAACTAAACTAGGAAAACCCTGTGCCCCAATGATTTGAGCGAATTGAATTTGCCGAAACAACTCTGCCTGGGTTTCCGATGAGTTCAAATCATTGGTAAAACGCTGCTCGTCCAATCCTAGCTCAATAGCCAGTTCAATGAGGGTACTGTCATCCGAGGGATTACGTGCTTGCAGGTAGTAGGCCCGTTGAATCAGCAGGATCATTGCTTCTCCAAGTTTGCCCTCTTGTCTTGCCGCAGCGATCACCGCTCGGCAAGCTGGATAAGTGGAACGGCGCGGCTGACATTTAGCCCAGAAATCAAAATTAAATTCGGTCCCCGGCACCTGCTTTTTTATCGTTTCCCAGATCCTTTGAATCTTGTGTTGCTGCTCAAGGGGCATCGGCTGATGGGTATCGGGCGCAAGCCCCCCCAGGACATACTGAATAAGAATCTTTTCGGGAAGAGCCGCGCGGATTTTCTGCCAAGTCGGGCGAAATGCCCAACACCAGCTGCACATGGGATCATGAATATAGTAGAGAATAGCTCGCACCAGTGGAAATATTAAATAGAGTAGCGGTTATTTCATCAGACTGTTCGGAAACGAGCTATAATTGCAATAATAAACATCATTGGAATACCCAGTTCAAAAACTTCTTCTACAATTTTCGCCAACTGTTCCATATTATTACTCGTAGATACACCCACGCTTGCAAGCTTTCTCGATAGACCATCAAGGGTTTTAGTTAAAAATACAAGCAATATTCCCACCCCAACTCCTATAGCGGACGGTTCTCTTTTTTTTACTGCACTTATAAATCCATGAAAATGAGTTTTTGCTAAGTGAACAATAATGTATAGAAACAGCGAGACTATAGCTACACCAATCATTTTCTCTAATAGGGGGACCTCAGAACTCACATAAAATGTGATTTTAGACATACTCATCGTGGTAAAACGATTATGGAAGTCCAGTTCTCTTAACCCCAAGAGAACCAAAATAAATATTACATGGGTATGGTGGGGAATTTTTCTTTTTATAAGGATCACTAACATTGCGCCAGCAAAGTAGCCGATGGCAGACAGTGACTCGATAACCCCTCCCTCCTTAATAATTGAGTCTTTAAGATCCACGCTAGCTGACTGCAAAAAAATAGTGACAATGACTAATCCCGTGAAAATAAGTCCATATAATTTATAATAAATTTTATTATTCACAAAAATTTACTCCCTCACATGGCTTTCGAATTTAATGCCTCTAAACAATTCTCGGCCTTCCCTGTCTGAGGATCGAGGCTGAAATCTATGCTGAGTCGGGCTGAGACTAAGTGGAGATCACCAATGGGGGGCCAGCCGATGGGCCAGAGCGGAAGGGCAACATAGTTCAGATCAACCTGGACACTGAGATCCGTTGGCTGGCGCAGCCAAGGGAGATTTTTCGCAGCGGCGATTCGCAGGCCGATGGTCAACGGCATACCCTCCTGCGTGGATAAGGTAGGAATATCGGTAGGGTTATAATAGCTTCCTCGATTTTTATAGGCGTTTAAGAGATACTACGCGGTTTTAGACAAGACTAGAAACCCGCTTTGAAATACCTTAGCTATCTTTCATTTTTGCTTTTGACGTTCTTAGCGACAGAGGCCCTAGGGGCACCCGCCACATGGTACGAGATAGAGATTCTGATCTTTGAACATCTGACCCAAAATACCAGAGTCTCGGGAACGGGCCTCTCTAATCTTGCCTCACTAGACCTAAGCCACGCCTTAAAATTACCTTCGACGGGTACCCAAACACTGGCCGAAGAAAGCGCGGGCTTATTTCCCCTCCCTTCCCGCACTTGGAAACTCACAGGCATCGAACAGCGCTTACACCAATCGTCCCGTTATCGCAACCTATTACATCGCTCCTGGAGTCAACCGGCAACCTTTCCTCAGGGTGCTCGACCGGTCTATTTACGCTTTCCAGCTTCGACACCTTCTGACCGCAGGGAAGAAACTGCTCCGGAAACAAAACTGACGTCTTCTCCTAGGGAATACCCGAATCCTCAGCTAGAAGGGATCATTAAGCTTAGGCAAGAACGCTTCTTGCAAATATCCCTGGATTTGCGCTACCGGCACCCCTCAAAGACCACCTTATCTGGAGCAGAAGAGGAGGTATACCAACCCCCGCCCCCCGGCAGATATTTTCATCTTACCGAATCACGTCGTATCCATATCCAGGAACTGCATTATTTTGATCATCCCCTATTGGGGGTATTGATTCAGGTCCGGCCGGGCAGTGCTCCCAATGCCAACGACCTGAGTACTCCCAAAACATTTCCCCTGGAGGCCACAGCTGTTCAGGAAATATTGCCAGATGAAGCTGGCGAAGCCATCAAGCCAGGGGAATGAGATGCTCCAGCAGACGACGGACTTTTTCCATCCCTATTTTAAGATTTTGCTCGAGGCTGGCCATATCAATTAGCCCCTCGCTGCGACCAGCCGCCCGGTTAACAATGACGGTAATCGCGGCATAACTCAATTCCAATTCCCGTGCTAGGGCAGCCTCGGGCATGCCGGTCATTCCCACCACATGGCACCCATCCCGCTCTAGACGATCGATCTCCGCTGCGGTCTCTAAGCGCGGCCCTTGGGTCGCACCATAGGTTATCCTATCGACCACCTTTAACTCGGCGGCAGCCGCCGCCTTAAGTAGCAAGTTCCGCAACTCCGCGGAGTAAGGGTAGGTAAAGTCCACATGGGTGACTTGTCTTAAATCTTCTTCAAAAAAAGTATGGGCACGGCCCCAGGTATAATCAATAATCTGATCAGGGATGGCCAGCTCGCTGATACCCAAATGGGCACTAATCCCTCCCACCGCGGCTACAGCTAACACTCGGGTGACGCCTGTTCTGTGGAGAGCCCAGAGATTAGCGCGATAATTAATCTTGTGAGGCGGAATGGTATGCCCAGGGCCGTGGCGTGGCAGAAAAACCACTTCCTTACCACAAAGTTGACCATAAGTCAGCGGACAGGAGGGCTCTCCAAAAGGAGTATGCACCACTTCTCGCCGGGTGACCTCTAGGGCTCTCAAGGTCGTCAACCCAGTGCCACCAATAATAGCTAGATCTGTCATCCCAGTGCGCTCACAGTCCCTTTACTGCATAGATTCCGGGAGCATTGCGAAGGTATTCCTTATAATCCATACCATACCCAAATAAGTAGCGGTTGCCAGTTTTAAGCCCCACAAAATCCGCCGGTGAACCCTGTTTATGGTCCCGTACCTTGTCCACTAACACGGCACTGTAAGCCGTGGCGCCTGCCCCTCGGCAATATTCCATGATAGCAGCCAAAGTATGTCCCTCATCAAGGATATCATCCACCACCAGCACCACTCGATCCTGAAGGGGAATTATAGGCTTACGCAGCCAACGCAGTGTCCCTCCGGCAGTGTTTCCCTGATAACGGGTGACATGGATGTAATCCAGTTGCAGCGGAAAATCAAGGCGTGGCAGAAGACAGCCACAAGGAATAATCCCCCCCACCATACAACACAGCAGCAAGGGATTTTGGGTGCTTAGCTTGGCGGTAATCTCTTCAGCAAGCTGATCCAGCGCTGCCTCCACCTGAGTCTGGGTATAAAGGCGGTCTGCCTCACTATAAACTGATTGAATCTCCTCCAAAATATTTCCCATTAATATGTCTTTTCCGATTGCAGGGTAACGGTAAGGATCACTTTAGGTCAGTGAGTTCTGATTGAACCCGTGCCACCGCCTCTCGTCCCTCGGCAATAGCTTCCTCTGCCCGGTGAAAATCCAACAAGGCAAGGTCGTTAAGACGGGGAGTGATCAACAGGTCGGGAGGGTCCCCTGCCAAACGGCTGCGGGTAATGCGCACTTGCATGATATTAATGCTACTGGCGACAATATCAAACAATGAAGGCGGCGTATTAATTCCGTGGTCCTTGGCGCGCCCTTCAGACTCTCCCCAAAAGCTAGCCCAGAGGGCTTGCGTCAAAGTAGATCCCAGATTCCGGAAGGGAGGCGTTGTTTGATCCCGGGACTGAACCGCCGAACGCACCCGACGACCCAATAAACCCGCATTAAGGTCTACTGCAATGACCTGCGCCGCACCCAAGGCCCGGCAAACACTCACCGGCACTGGATTAGCTAGGCCACCATCCACTAACCAACGACCGTTGCAGTATACTGGAGTCAATAATCCGGGTAAAGCAACAGAAGCGCGCACCGCTTCCAGTAAAGAACCCTGTTGCAGCCAAACTTCCCGCCCATTTTCCAAATCAGTTGCCACGGTGGCAAAAGGCATCGGCAGATCTTGAATTTCTCGGTAAGGAAAACGCCGGCCTAAAAATTTAAAGAGCTTTTTCCCCTCGATGAGACCACCACGAAGCCGGATATCAAAAAAAATAACAGTATCTTTCCACACCAAGGAACGGGCCCATCGCTCCAAGTTATCTAAAATCCCGGCGGCATAGGCGGCTCCCACAAGGGCACCGATGGAAGTCCCTGCCACTACATCAGGGATAATGCCGTTCTCTGCCAAAGCGCGAATCACACCAATATGGGCCCACCCCCGGGCGGCACCTCCTCCCAGGGCAAGCCCGATACGAGGGCAAAGCTGACCCCCTCCCTGAGTCGTTCTAACTCCATAGTTAATATTCTCTTTAGCCAACAGAAAATTCCTCGGAAACTATTTTAAAATGGCTTGCTCTCGCAGAATCGCTCTTACCCGCTGGCAATGTTGCCTAAGCTTGGGATAGTCTATGTTTAAAAAATTGTTTTTATGCTATCCGCTTACCATAGCGTCTAGTAATTATTTGAATAACAGAAGCTTCTTTAAGCTTTGTAATAAAGGGAATACAACCATGCGTGAATTTGCCCGGTTCATTATGCGAGGCCGCCTCTATGCGATAGCGATAGCAGGGTTATTCGGTGCGCTCGCTGTTGCTCTGCCGCCCCTATCTTTATTCAGTGGTGCCGCAGTTGGCTTAGTGACCTTACGGCATGGCATGAAAGAAGGGCTTACCATTATCGCAGGCGCGGCTTTAATAGTGGCAGCAGTATTTTTAGCTATTGCGGGGAGGGCGGATTTATCCTTTCTCCTGATATTAGGATTATGGCTACCCAATGCCTTAGGTTGTTGGATCTTGAGGATCACCCAATCCCAGGCCGTAACCCTGTTAGTTGTCGGAGGATTTGCCGCTTTCTTTGTAGTGAGCATGCATATTTTAACGGGTGATGTCATTGCTTGGTGGCAACAATGGATTGAGCAAGCCATTACCCAGGCCAATATTGAGGGCGTCACGGTTGAGCAGATCTCCCAAGAAAGTGCTCTAGCCTTGATGAACGGTCTTGTAGCCATGTTTTTTGGCCTCAACCTCATGTTGACCATTCTACTGGCCCGGTGGTGGCAATCCCTTCTCTACAACCCAGGAGGGTTTGCGAAAGAATTCAACTCCTTGCATTTGCCACGTAGCCTTACCTATCTCGTCATTCTTCTCTCGGCCCTGGTGCTTACGGGAGTGCTTGATGGCAGAGGCCACGTCTTGACCGATCTATTCATCGTGGCGGTAATGATATACCTATTCCAAGGATTGGCAGCCATGCATGGAATGGCTGCTCTTCGCAGCTTATCCTCATGGTGGCTCCTGCCTCTCTACCTAGGGCTATTTCTTCTTCCCCCCCATTTTATCATCGGCCTGGCCATGGTCGGAGTCGTAGATAGCCTAATCAATCTTCGCAGCACCCCCCCCGCCCCGCCTAAAACTTAGCGTAGGCGGTGACTGCCTGCACTGCCTTCTGCCAAGCCGAGCTTCGGGGTAACTGAGGGCGACTCAAGGGATAACGTCCATAGAGGCGAAGCAGGTGGGCGGAAGGACCTGGAGGGCGGTCCACCTCCAGTTCAGCCAGCAAGTGAGCATAGCCATCGGGATCATTACAAACTAAGGCCATATTGCAGCCGGCACTTAAAGCCGTCCGTACCCGCTCACTCACGCCCCCCACTCCCGCCGCGCCAGCCATACCCAGGTCATCGCTAATAATGGCCCCTTGAAAACCCAACTGCCCACGCAATACTTCCTCTAACCAGAAGCGGGAAAAACCGGCGGGGAGGGGGTCCACTGAAGCATAGCGCACATGGGCCGGCATTATCGCCGGCAAACCGATACCTACCAGACGTTCAAAGGGCAAAAAATCCCGCTCTCGGATCTGCTGCCAAGGGCGCTCATCCACTGGAAGGGCCACATGGGAATCGGCCGCCACTGAGCCGTGCCCCGGAAAATGTTTTCCCACCGCAGCCATGCCCGCCCAAGCCATCCCCCGAACATAGGCTCTAGCCAGCGCGATTACAGCATTAGGTTCCGAGTGAAAGGCCCGATCCCCTATCACCGTGCTGACTCCCTGATCCAAGTCCAAGACCGGGGCAAAACTAAAGTCGACCCCCACCGCCCGCAATTCAGCCGCCATCAACCACCCTGTGATGGCCGCCAAACGCCGAGCTTGTGGCGGATTCCGGTCATAGAGCTGGCCCAGGAAACGCACCGGAGGCAAGGAAGTGAAGCCCTCCCGAAAACGCTGCACTCGCCCACCCTCGTGATCCACGGCCACCAATAGTCGAGGCTCCTTGAGGGTACGGATGCTATCGATCAATGCTGCAATTTGTTCTGGAGATTCATAGTTACGGCTGAACAAAACCACTCCGCCTACCCACGGATGCCGTAATAGCTCCCGTTCCTCCAGATCCAGGGTCATGCCTTTTAAATCAATCATCAACGGACCCATGGTTATGGCTTACCCCCCTGATTTCTACTTGGCTACCTTACATCTAGTCGGTCCCGTAACCAATCCCCCAGGAGATTGACGGCTAACACCACCAGCATCAGGGCAAACCCCGGAACCAACACCATATGGGGAGCAACCAGAAGATAACGGGTCCCATCCCGGATCATACTGCCCCAAGAAGCCGCCGGCGGCTGCACCCCCAATCCAAGGAAAGACAAACCCGCTTCCGCCACCACCACCCCGGCCACCCCAAAGGTAGCCTCCACAATCAGCGGCGCCAGAATAAGGGGGAGTAAATGCCGCCCCACAATGCGCATTGTCCCCGCCCCCAGGGCAATGGCCGCTTGCACATGCTCACGGCCCCGGAGACTAAGCACCTGAGCCCGCGCCAAACGAGCGTAACCTACCCACCCCACCGCGGCCAAAGCGAATACCACATTTTCAATCCCCGGCCCTAAAATCCCTGCCAAGGCGATGGCCAGTAAGATCCCGGGAAAGGCCAAAAAAATGTCCATTAGCCGAGCGAATCCATGATCCCACCAACCCCCCAGATAGGCGCTTAGCATCCCAATCAACGTTCCACAGAACCCAGCGATAGATACCACCCCTACCGCTACTAGAAAGGAAGTGCGGGCCCCAACCACCAAACGATCCCATAGGGGCCGACCCAAATCATCAAAACCCAACCAGGCCTCCGGGCAAGGGGGCATTAAGATCCGTTTCAGATGGATAGCATTGGGCTCCAGCCCCCACCAGGGTCCCAGTAAGGCCAATATCCCCCATATCAGGAGAATCCCCAAGGGTAGCCGCGCTCCCCTCATTGTCCAGCGCCTAACCGCACCCGGGGATCGGCCCAGTCATAAATGAGATCCGTCAAAGTATTGACCGCCACGTAAATCAGGCTAATCAGCAGCACGCACCCCTGTACCACAGGATAATCCCGGCGTTGAATGGACTCCACGGTAAGCTGGCCGATTCCCGGCCAAGAAAACACCACTTCGGTAATCACCGCTCCCCCCAGCACAGTGCCCAATTGCAAGCCTAGCACCGTAATCACCGGAAGCAGGGCGTTGCGCAGTGCATGCCGTCCTATCACCCGACTCAACGACAAACCTTTTGCCTTCGCCGTCCGGATATAATCTTCGCCCAAGACCTCCAACAGGGCCGTTCGAACCATCCGGGAGAGAATGGCGGCCATGGCGCTCCCCAATGTGAGGGCCGGCAACACCAAAGAATCCCAACCGGCTCGTCCACTGACTGGAAACCATCCTAAACCAATGGAAAATACCAAGATCAATAGGGGACCCAGCCAGAAATTGGGCACTGAGACTCCCACCAGGGCAAAGGTCGTCGCCATTCGATCCCAAATCGTGCCCCGCCGCACTGCGGCTAATATTCCTAAAGGAAAGGCAATGATTATCGCCACCACGAGTGCCGCCAGGGCCAATTCCGCGGTTGCCGGCAAACGTTCAGCCAGTAGCTCCATCACCGGCCGCTGGGAATAGAGCGAAGTTCCTAGATTGAATTGGATTAACTCTTGGAGAAATTGCTCCAGTTGCACAAGCAAGGGGCGGTCCAGCCCCAAGGCCTGGCGCAATGCCTCCCGATCGGCGGGTTGGGCGCCTTCCCCCAAAATGACCTCCACGGGATCGCCCGGAATAAGGTGGATGAGCAGAAAAACGAGGCAAGCCACCCCTAGCACCACCACTATTGCACTCAGTAGCCGGCTAAGAAGGAAATATCCCATGACATCTACTCAACCAATAAATATCCGCATTCCCGGCTTGACCCGCTCAAATAACTCCAGCAAGGGGCCATTGTGAATGCGGATGCACCCATGGGAGCCTGGTATGCCCATGGCTACCTCGTCCGGAGCCCCATGGATATAGATATAACGGCCCATGGTATCTACCTTGCCGAAACGATTTTTCCCGGGTTCCAAACCACTTAACCATAAGATCCGTGTCAATATCCAATCCCGCTCCGGATAGGCCCACCCCAATTTCGGGGTATAAATCTCACCTGTGGGCCGCCGTCCCCGAAAGACCGTATTCACAGGGCAACCGGCGCCGATCTTGGCCCGGATCTGGTGCCAACCCCGGGGCGTGCATTCACTCCCCCTTTGCTCTCCAGGACCCTTTTTTGCCAGGGAAACCGGCGTCTCAAACACTACCTTCCGCCCCTGCCTTAGGGTAAGCCGTTGTTCCAAAAAATGGACCCGAATGTAAGGTTCAAGCTTCACCATTGTCTAATCGAAAAATAAAAAAGCAAAATAAACAACTCTTCCTGCCGGAAGCATCTTTTCCAAGCTAGATTAACAGGTTTGAGAAAATCAACCGCGCAATGCTCAAATAAAGCACTAATCCCATCAGGGTGTTCCAACTGCTTCGAGGGCGAGAGTTTGTCTACACTATAACGCTATAAATATTAATAAATATATTAGGGAACCCAGCTTTTCAAAACCGCCAACCGGTGAGGTAACTCCCATGAACAACACAGAAAACAGCTTACTTGCATTGCATAAGCTAGGCCAGGCTATTTGGCTTGATGGAATTGACCGTCAAAGGCTTATGGATGGCACCTTAGAGCGGCTGATTGAAGCAGACGGTCTTGCGGGCCTTAGCACCAACCCCGCTACTTTTGAGAAAGCGATTGAGCAAGATAAAAATTATCAAGCAGCTATTGAAAACGAAGCCCGGGCAGGACACTCCGCCACTGAGATCTACGAACGGCTGCTAGTGGAAGATGTCCGTTTGGCCGCCGATTGCTTCCAATCCCTTTACCATCAAACCGAGGGTCAGGAGGGCTTTGTCAGCCTGGAAATTTCGCCCCTGCTTGCCCATGACACTGAGGCCACGGTGAATGAGGCACGGCGCCTGTGGCAATGGGTGGATCGAGCTAACGCCATGATTGCCATCCCTGGGACCAAAGCCGGACTACCCGCCATCGAACAACTCATCAGTGAAGGCATTAACGTCAATGTTACCCTCCTTTTCTCCGTGGGACGTTACCTGGAGATGACTCACGCTTATATGATAGGGTTGGAAAAGCGCTTGGCAGCGGGCCAACCCATTCAGCGGGTCGCTTCAGTCGCCAGTTTCTTCCTCGGCCGTATTGATCTCAAGGTAGATCGTCTCTTGGATGAAATTGCCAAGGAAAAGGATCCCCAGCGTGTTGAATTGGCCCGGGGATTGCGGGGTAAGGCGGCTCTAGCCAGCGCGGGATTTGCCTATGAGCGCTTCGGGGAATTCCATGGCAAGCCCCGCTGGGAACATTTAGCCGACCAAGGTGGCCGGAAACAGCAGTTGCTTTGGGCCTCTACCTCGACCGAGGATCCCCTTTATAGCGATGTCAAATACGTGGACTCCCTCATCGGTCCGGAAACAGTGAACGCCATGCCCTTAGCCACTCTAGAAGCCTACCGCGAACACGGACAACCTGACATCCGAATATGGACGGCTGTTCACGAAGCCCCTGAGATCATGCACTGCTTGGCGGAATTGAAAATTGATTTGCGCATCGTGGATGAAAATCTGGAAAAGGAAGGAATAGCGCAGTTCATTGAACCCTATCAGCAGTTGTTAGCCACCCTAGAGCAGCGCCAAAAGCAGATTTAGGCAGCCGCCTATCCCTGCCTGGCATTTCGGCTCAATCTGGACAAGATAAATTTTGAGTTCTAAATCAAGAGAGGGGTGTCTAGGGTGGTGAATCCAACCAGCGGTCATAATCCCCAGCAATGTCTGGAAAGTTATCTTGCCCAAGCCCTGCAACGGATTGGTGCTAATGAAGAGATGAATCATCTTCTCCAGGCTTCTTATCGGGAAGTAAAATTCGAATTACCTTTAGTGCGGGAAAACGGATCATTAGCTGTATTCCATGGCTACCGGGTCCAACACCATCGCAGTCGTGGTCCCTTTAAAGGGGGAATCCGTTACCGCCCCCATGTGGATTGGGAACAATTTCGCGCCCTTGCTTCTATCATGACCTGGAAAACGGCACTGGTAGATATCCCGTTTGGCGGCGCTAAAGGGGGTATCGATTGCGATCCTAACACCCTCTCCCCCCTAGAACTGGAGACTCTGACCAAGCGCTTTATGATTAAATTGGGCCCTTTAGTGGGACCGACTCAAGATATCCCGGCACCAGGGATGGGCACGGATGAGCAAATCATGGCCTGGCTCTATGATGCTTACTCCCAAGGACATGGCAATGAACCGGCTGTGGTCACAGGTAAACCCGTGGGTCTTGGGGGTTCCTATGGCCGTACCGAAGCTACTGGCCGTGGCTTAGCCCTGATCACCGCCTGGGCTATGCAAGCGAGGGGTTTTCCCCTTGATGGCGCGACAGTAGCCATCCAAGGCTTTGGCAATGTCGGCAGCCACATTGCCCGTTTCCTTGCCGAAAAGGGAGCCCAAGTGGTGGCCATCAGCGATATCCGGGGAGGCCTCTACAACGGCAATGGCCTCCCTATCAAAAGCCTTATTGATTCCAAAACCGCCGCGGGAAAATCTGCTTCTGTCACGGAGCTAGACGGAAAAGGGGAATCCATCGGCAATGAAGAGTTGCTGACCCTGGATGTAGACATTCTGATACCGGCAGCAGTAGAAGGGGTATTACACGAAAAAAATGTCGACCAAGTCAAAGCCCGCCTAATTGTGGAAGGGGCTAACCTGCCCACAACCTGCGGGGCGGCTGAAATTTTTAAAGATCGGGGGATCCCTGTGGTACCTGATATTTTGGCTAATGCCGGCGGCGTCACCGTATCTTATTTTGAATGGGTGCAAAATTTACAGCGCTATCGCTGGGAACAAGAAACAGTGCACCAAAGGTTAGAGAAAACCCTGCAAAAGGCTTGGGAGGAAGTGCGAAAAAGGGCAGTAGAAGACAACCTCTCTTACCGGGAAGCCGCCTACGTAATTGCCACTAAACGGGTGAAACGGGCCATTGAATTACGAGGATTTTAATATCAGCCTGATGACATCCTGACCTTTTCTCCTCCTGCCATCTCTTTCAAGGCCATTACAGCGGCAATAAGAGAAAGATGGATCAGGCCTTGAGGGAAATTGCCCAACATCTCTTCTCTTTCGGTGTCGTATTCTTCCGAATATAAGCCAAGATCATTGCCCATCGCAACAACCCGCTTGAACAGCTCATGGGCCTCCTCAAGGCGACCTTGATAAGCTAAGCACTCTACCAGCCAAAACGAGCAGGCCAGAAACACGCCCTCTTTGCCCTCCAGAGCATCGTTATTTGCCCGGTAGCGACGCACAGCAGGCCCTCTTCCCCTAATGCCTTCCAAATAGCGTCAGTCGTCCGTACCATACGCTCGTCCTGATAATCCACGAATCCTACCAGAGGGAGCAACAGCAATCCTGCATCCATTTCAAAATAATCAAAGGCCTGGATAAAAACACCATCCCGAGGATCATAGCCCTTTTCCTCTACGGCCCGGCGGATCGCTGCCCGTTCCTGCTCCCACCACGCCACCGGCGCATGATTGCCAAGTTCCTGTGCCAATTTGATTCCTCGGTCCAGCGCCGCCCAACACATGACCTTGGATTGGACGAAATGGCGGGGCGCACCTCGCATCTCCCACAAACCTTGATCTGGCTCCCTCCAGCGTTCAGCAGCTGCATTCACTAGCTCCACCAGGAATTCCCAATAATCTTCATCTGGCATATGCCCCCGCTGATACCAACGCCATGCCAGTTCAAGCAGCTCTCCATAGACATCCAACTGCAACTGCCCTTCTGCCGCATTGCCTTGGCGCACCGGCTTTGCCCCCCGATACCCCGGCAATTCTTTGATTTCATGCTCATGCAAACGACGCTCTCCCCCAATCCCAAATAAAATCTGAATCTCCTCTGCGCTCCCTGCTGCAGTGCGCTCAATAAAACGGCGAAAGCCATCCGCCTCCTTGACATATCCTAGCTCTGCCAATGACCTTACTGTAAAGGTGGAATCACGAATCCAAGTAAAACGATAATCCCAGTTCCGCTCTCCCCCAGTCACCTCGGGAAGAGAGGTGGTCGGTGCTGCTGCGATAGCCCCCGTAGGGGCATTGCAAAGGCCTTTGAGAACCAAAGCTGAGCGCTGCGCTTGTTCGGCATAGAGGCCCTTGAACTGGGCCCGGAAAGACCAGGTACGCCACCATTGGATGGTTTCCTCCAAACGCAGCTCCAGAAGCTCAATAGGGGGGATATCCACCCGGCCTTCATCGAGGTCTTCCGGGAGTCGATAAAGGAGCGAAAGATACGCTCGCTGTCCCTCTTCCACCACACAGGTGGCTACCAGCTCATGACGATGTTTCATTGTCAGGGGGAAATTGCCGGAAATCAGCAAACCATCACTGCCACCGATGGCGATGTAATGTTCCCCTTGGCAATCTTCACAATGCCGTCGGATCCAAGGTTTAATAGCGCCGTAATCAAAACGCGGTGCAATCTCAACCCGGAATCTCAACCGCCCTTTTATACCGGTAACTACCCTTAAGATCTGCCGGTGAGGATGATGTTCTCCCCCTTCTCTCATGGTGAAACCATCTAAAAGGCGAGCTTCCCCTGCCTGAGTTCGAAAGGTGGTTTCAAGAATCAACGTCTGGGGAAGATAACGGCGGGAGATTTCATAAGGATCTAGGGGCACAATTTGGCAGTACCCGCCTTGCTCCCAGCCTAGGAGGCGACCAAAACAACTGGGAGAATCAATTCTTGGCATACAGCACCAATCGATAGAACCGGATTTGGAAACCAGTGCTGAGGAATGGCAGTCGGCAATATGACCATAGTCGCTAAGGGGAGGGTATTTATCCTTCAAAGGCATTTATCCTTCATAGTATGGACGGGAAGCCCGCCGCTCAGGTCGGGGTGGTTAACACTCTTAGAAGAGAAGCTGCCTCTATTTGGCTAAAAGCCTAGTCAAGTTATCTGGGATAAGCTACTCATAGCCTTCCCTACTTAATCTAGAATAATTCATAAGTGAACAGGAGAAGAATAATGACCGATCCAAAATCACCAGCGTCAGCGGACATTGGACTCATCGGTCTTGGCGTGATGGGTGCCAACTTGGGACTGAACATCGCCGAACATGGCTTTACCGTCAGCGGTTACGACCAGGATCCCGGTAAAGGAATCCGACTCACCGACGCCGCCCAAGAACAGCTTTCGGAGCCTGAGCGGATCAAAGCCTATAGTGATATCGTTCCCTTCATAGCCGCCTTGCGCCGGCCCCGGGCCATCCTCATGTTGGTTCCCGCCGGGGCAGCGGTGGATACAGTCACTGAGGCACTTTCCCCCCACCTCGATCAGGGCGATATCCTGATTGACGGGGGAAATTCCCATTTTCGGGACACCGAGCGCCGCCTGCAGACACTGACGGAACAAAATATCCACTTTGTGGGGATGGGAGTGTCCGGCGGCGAAGCCGGTGCCCGCCACGGCCCCAGTTTAATGCCGGGAGGCGATCCGGCGGCTTGGGAACGGCTTCGTCCGTTACTAGAAGCCGCTGCGGCTAAAGTAAAAAGAGAACCCTGTGTCGGCTGGCTGGGGCAAGGCTCCGTCGGCCACTACGTGAAAATGGTCCATAACGGCATTGAGTATGGCCTGATGCAGCTGATTGCCGAAAGCTATGATCTTATGCACCGGGGATTGGGCCTTAGCCAAGAGGAAATGGGTGCTATTTATGGCCACTGGGCCCAGGGGCCCATGGGAGGCTTTCTCCTGGAAATCACGGTGGACATCCTAGGACAACAGGACCCCCTGGGGGAAGGTTACTTGCTGTGCAAAATTCTCGATTCCGCCCACCAGAAAGGCACTGGCCAATGGACCTCCCAGGAAAGCCTGGCCCTCCAAGTCCCTACTCCTCTCATCAATGCCGCCGTCACCCAGCGGGTACTGTCAGCGGCAAAAGCCCAACGCCAGCAGGCCAGCCAACAACTAGGAGGGCCTATCGAGTTGGCGCCCATTGATCAAGAGACTTTTCTTACCCACTTAGGCCATGCCCTCCAAGGGGCGATGCAATTGACCTACACCCAGGGCATGCATCTATTGCAGGCGGCAAATCAGCATTATGACTACTGTCTTTCCTTAGAACTTGTTGCCTCCATCTGGCGCGGGGGCTGCATTATCCGCTCCCAACTGCTGGAAGACTTGCGCGCTGTTTACCAGCGCAATCCGGATCTCATCAATCCCCTTCTTGACAGCGATTACGGAGCCGCCCTTACCCGTACCCAGGAGGGGCTTCGAGCAGTGGTCCAGGCGACAGCCTGCTGGGGACTCCCCGTGCCAGGCCTTATGGCTGCGCTGGGCTACTACGATAGCTACCGTAGCTCCTGGCTCCCCGCCAATTTACTGCAAGCCCAGCGGGATTATTTTGGCGCCCATACCTTCCAGCGTATCGACCGGGAAGGAAACTTTCACCTAGAATGGGGTAAAAAATAAACCATGGAGCCTTACTCCCCTAGCCTGCATAATTCATGAGATCACCACAAAGTCACTGGGTGTCCCTTGTGTCTTGATGGTGAAAAATCCAGCGCCCCTTACCCTACAAGGCCCCGTTCCGTTTGAGCAATGGCCCAAGCGGCGTTAATAAGGCCAATATGGCTAAAGGCCTGGGGAAAATTACCGAGCAATTCCCCACTCTTGGGGTCCACTTCTTCCGCGAGCAGGCCCAGGTCATTGGTAAAAGCAATGGCCCGGGAAAAAACCTTTTTGGCCCGGTCCACTTGTCCCGCCAATGCCACTGCGTGGGCCAGCCAGAAAGTGCAGATAAGAAAGGTCCCCTCCTCTCCTTCCAACCCATCCTCGGTTCGGTACCGGTACACCAGACCATGCTGATCAGTCAGATGGGCTTCAATAGCATCCATGGTGCTCAGCATTTGGGGATCATCCGCCGGCAGGAAACCCACAATGGGCATCATTAAACTGGCGGCATCAAGAACATCGCTGCCAAAGGCTTGGGTAAAGGCCCCCCTTTGCCCATTCCATCCCTGGGTAAGAATCGCCTGGCGAATACTTGCCCGCATCTCTTGCCAATATTCCACCCGGTGGGAAGCTTGCAAGAGATCCGCCAGGGCAATGGCCCGGTCCAGGGCGACCCAACACATGAGCTTGGAGTAAAGAAAATGCTGGGGTGGGCCGCGCACTTCCCAAATTCCCTGATCGGGCTCCCGCCAACGGCAGGCGGCCGTGTCCGCCACCTGGGCCAGAAATTGCCGGGTCTCCTCAAGATGGGGAAAATAGTCTCGCAGCCGATAGGCCGCATTCAACAACTCACCATAAACATCCAGCTGGCGCTGGTCCCAGGCGCCGTTACCTATCCGCACCGGAGAGCTCCCCTGCCAGCCCGATAGATGGGAGAGCTCCCGCTCACTGAGATCATGTTCTCCCCCTACGCCAAACATAATCTGCATATCCACTCCCCGCTGAACTTGGGTCAGGGCGGAGGCCGCCATAAAATCAAAAAATTTATGGGACTCATCGGGACAGGCGGCGATCCAAAGGGCATCTAGGGTCAGACTGGCATCCCGCACCCAGCTATAACGGTAGTCCCAGTTCCGGGTTCCCCCTACCACTTCCGGCAAGGAGGTGGTAGGGGCGGCGATAATGGCCCCCGTGGGATAATAGGTTAAAGCCTGAAGCACCCGGCCGCTGTGTTGAACCAAGGCTTTCCACGGCCCCTGATAATTTTGGTGCAGTTTTGACCAACTCCGCCAAGCCCGAACAGTCTGCTCCAATTGATGGGTGATGCGATGGGGCACCCACGGCGTCGGGGGCGGTTCAGAACTGGAGCGATATTGTAAGGAAAACTCTAAGGCCTGGCCCGCATCGAGCCGAAACCGTCCCCGGGCCGTGGAACCACTAATTTTCAAGGGTACCGTGGAGGACAACAGCAACACCACCGCCCCTCCTCGGGCTAACACTCCCCCATCCACCTGTCGTAGTTGGGGCAGCACCAAACCATACTCCGGGCGGGGGGCATATTCGACTTTAAATTCCACCTTTCCATGGGTGCAACGTACCCGCCGAAGCAAGCCATGGGGAACTTCAGCCCCCAGATGATGGCCGTCCAGATTGGGCCCCACGGCCAGGGTATCCAGCAGCACCGCCGTGCCGGTGGGAGTCCGAAAGGTGGTTCGAAGGACTAGGCTGCCTTCCAAATATCGCCGAGTGATCGTCGCCTCCGAAGTAGGCCGGAGAGACCAGTGGCCGCCGGTTTCATCCAGCAAACGGGTGAAGATGGAAGGGGAATCAAAGCGAGGAAAACAGAGCCAATCCACCGACCCCCTCCGGCTAATCAATCCACTGGAGTGGCAATCGGAAATCAAAGCATAGTCAGCGATGGGTAATTGGCTCATAGGTAACCGTTCCGTCCCCCCTTCAATGCACTACACCAGGGACGGATTATCCAGCCCCCCATAGTTCCCTAAGCCCCCCTTCTCTCTGGTGGGAGAGGACTCGACGGGCACCAGCGCCGTACCATCAGACAAACTCCCTTTCTCCTGGTAGAGGAGGACTATAGCGTTTCCCTTATAGGAGAGATGCGGTTAGATTGAAAATTAAGGTCATGCTAGGTCGATATTCATATCTCATTTATTCGGGAAACGCTATAAACCGCCCCGATTTTTTAACGCCGCTGCTTTCTCCCCTCCCCCTGGCGGGGGAGTAAATGGTGATGTTTACGGCAGGCCTCCCTGCTGCTTGCCCAGGCATTTTTTTCAAGCAGAGTGCTTGGACTCTTTCTTCCCCAGCGTATGGAAGATGCGCATACTGAAAGGGGCGACCCGAATCCGCTGATGCCCCGCTAGGGAATCGGCTTGATGGAGAGGCGTGATTTCCTGGATGGCGTCAATGTCCACACCCATTGCTTCCCCTAAGTGGTCAAGTCCAAAATCATGGCTGTGTTCGGTATCCGTGTTAATCAGCCCGACGGCACTTTCAGCGGTGTGCTCCGACTGGCGTAATAGCCCCA
The DNA here is from genome assembly GCF_004421105.1 of Nitrosococcus wardiae. NCBI lineage: Bacteria > Pseudomonadati > Pseudomonadota > Gammaproteobacteria > Chromatiales > Chromatiaceae > Nitrosococcus > Nitrosococcus wardiae. Next base: position 2,362,258 of record NZ_CP038033.1, on the reverse strand, counting down.
CTAGGGGATGGCCGGGCGAAGTGAAACGCCTTTGGGGACCTTCTTCGTTCAACACCCGCGTATTGGCCTTCATGGCATTGACCGCGCCGATAAAAGAAGTCAGGTCGAATAGGGGTTCCTCCCAATCTTCCGGCCGAGTCTCCACTACATGCAACTTGCGCTGGAAACCGTACTCATAGCCGATGGGCAACATCACCCCCGCTGAAAAAAAGGCGGCAAATAGATACCAGGTGCGGGAACGCCGCTCCTCACCCCCCCATTCCGCCGCCAAGCGCTCCGTATCATGACTTTCTGGAAAAGCGATGGAGGGGGCAATATGGCGAAACTGCTCATACTGCTCCAGCAGCCAATCGGCGTGAAAATCCCACCACTTGGCGCTATTGAAAAAGTAATCAAAGCCCGCAGAATGGAGCTGTTCAATTTGATGGAGGGGCGCTCCCAAAGTTTCGGCGAAAAAATGGACCTCCGGATTGACTTGCCGGGCGGTCTCAATCAATTCCGCCCAAACTTCCCCTGGGACCTTATAGGCGGCATCGCAACGAAAACCATGGAACCCCAATTGCGTATAATGGCGAACCAACTGTTTCCAATACTCCAAGAGACTTTTCCGGGCCGGCCGTTGCTGGTAATCAATCTCAGCCAAATCCCCCCACACCGTGATGTTTTGGGGATCATCCGGGTCCACCACGAAGGGGGAGCGCACCGAACCGTCTTCTTCATGGAGATACCATTCCGGATGCTGAGAGACCAAGGGCGAGTCTTTGGCGGTATGATTGATCACCAAATCCATCATTACCCCCAGCCCTTGCTTTTCGGCCTGGTGGACAAACTCTTTAAGCAACTGCTCCGGTTGCTCCTGATGATCCCCCTGAAACAGGGGATGCAATTGATAGTAATCCTTAATGGCGTACAGGCTACCGGAAAATCCGGGTGCCTGGAAAGGGTTTAGAAAGACCCAATTAAACTTCATGGCGGCAATTTCAGGAAGGCGCTGCTCCCAAGCAGGCACCGAACCCACCAGCAAGGGGAAAAGATTATAGATACGCGGACCCGTAGGTATTTTTTTTTCCACAGTTCACCTCGTTAGTTGCTCATCCTGCTCAAGCGCTTCTAATACCAATTTAGCAAAAGGATGCAATTTATTAAGGTTATAAATGATTGTTTATACTAAGCATTATACAATGCGAAGTTACATGAAATTGGTATAAAAATTCTTCCATTACCCACCCTTCATTGATCCTTTTCACCATGGAGGCATGTTCGCTTCCAATGGGCGCCATATCGAAGATCTCTCCTTCAATTAATTCCACTCGCGCTTCGGGCGAAAAAATACCGGCTTCTCCCATTTTGGGATAAACCTCGACAGTAAGGGGATACTTTGCGGGTAATGAATTCGTGGGCCGATTCACCGGGGATGGGGCGGTAGGCATGAGGCTTGTCCTTCAGGCTTCAATCATCGTTATCACTTATTAGTATATATTAATCAGTAAACATCAAATGTTCCCATTAAAAAAATATCGCCACACCAACCCCTTATAGATCTCAGTGGTCAAGACATCTATCGGGGCACTCATGCGTTATTTCTGGATAAGCGGGCCATCTACGTGATTGCCAGGAATCCTCAGTACGAGTGCCCTGAAAATATAGAGGACCCTGGGCCACAGGATGCCTTCTCGCGCAACCGGTCCCTGACCTATAGCGTTTCCCGAATAAATGAGATACGAATATCGACCTAGCAGGACTTTAATTCTCAATCCAACCATATCTCTCCTAAAGGGAAACGCTATAGGCGACAAAAAACGCGAAATTTTTTAAAATTTGTGGATTACTCTGCGCTTATTCAAAATCCCACAACTTCAATCCAGAAAAATGATAAGCATGGAATCATTTGAAACCTCCTCCTATCCCGCAAATGAAGAGGGCGCCCTTGTAACTTTTGCCTCCCCTAAGGGGGATCAGCGCTATGTGCGTATTTGCGCCCTTCACTTTGCCCCGCCCTTGTCCAACAATTTTCTATTGCCCCAGTTTCCTCTGACCGCCACCATCGAGGCGGAATCCGATTGGCCAGAAATCCAGTTTGCCTTGGAGATTTCTCACTTAGATGGATCTCGGCAGCGTATTCCCATGGGCCTGACCCAGCAGCAAGGGCCGCGCCGCCAGTTCAAGGTCACTTTTTTGCCTCCCCAGCCAGGCCCCTATAGGATTGGGATAGAGCTATCAGCCAGCGCTCAATCTATTCCTCTGTTTGAAACCGAGGTTGCCATCTGTGAGCCCCGTGCTCATGAAAGCTGGACTCTGGGTCCCATGATTACGGAAATCGAGCCCTACCTTTATATTGGCAATGCGGCGGCGGCTGCCAATCCCAAACTTCATCCGAAGGATGCTGAAGGACTCTTAGAAAGGCAGGGGATCCGGGCGGTGCTCAATGCTGCCGAGGAAAGGGATCCCCACCCTGCTTTGCTCAATTCGGGCATCGATTACGCCCATTTTCCTTTCCAGGACTTCTCTCACAACCCCCTCGAAGAAGCCCGGCTCTGGGAGGCGGTCCAGTGGATGGCCTGTCATATAGAGAAAAAAAGGTCCGTCTTCGTCCACTGCCATGCGGGCATCGGCCGTTCCGGCTCACTGGTGGTGGCTTATTTACTGCTTTTCGGGTGCCCCCAAGACACTTTCGATACCATCGTCCACCGGATAAACACAAAGCTGAAACTGAAAGGCCATTACATTTATCCCCATGTGGGAATACCGGACACCATTAATACGCTGCGGACCCGCTTAGCATCTTCAGATCCGGCTTGGGAGAGCCGCTATCCGCCGGAAGCCGTCAGTAAAATCCACGCTGTCAGCATCGCTTCTCTGAGGATTAGTAACGCTCCCCCCTTGATTGAAGAACATATTTGCACCGAGCACCCCCATCTAGTACGCCAAGGGATCTCCCTCACATGCCGTGTCAGGGTGGATTACCAAAGTACACCGCCGCGGGGCGTTTACCTTCTCACTAACTTGAACCAAGACGGCCCGTCCTTTGAGAAAATATTCATGTCTCCCACGGAAGAAAAAGGGATTTTTGAAGTCACTGTTACCCCCCGGAGAGCGGGGGATGAGTTCTGGCTGACGGCCTATGCCACCCCACGCCGCTACGACCATGAGTTAACCGCAATGTGGGTAGGCCAGGATATTCGATTTAGGGTAATCGAGCAGTGATAGAGGGGTTCCCATTGAGAGGGAACCCTGTGGGAGTGGGACTAATACTCTCTTTTATTCCTTCTCCTCTCGCGGGAGAAGGTTAGGATGAGGGGGTTAATAAAGAATGCTGGTAGTGTTCCAGATAGGAAGATTCCAAGCATTGTCTTTGCCGGATACGCGACGCTTAGTCCGGCCTACTTAGCCGTTGGCAATGAGTTGCTCACTGCTTTCTAGGCTAAGCGCATGCTCCCGGATGGCATGGAAAGTCACCTCAGGCCAACGTTCCATGGTGAGATCCAGGTTGACCCGGGTGGGCGCCAAATAGGTAAGATCCCCGGCCCCATCCAAAGCCAATTGGGCAGCGGCTTTGGTGCGAAATTCCTCTAACCGTTTGGGATCATCACAACTCACCCAGCGGGCGGTCACCACCTGGACATTCTCATAGCCACAATCGACGCCATATTCATGCTTCAAACGATGGGCCACCACATCGAACTGGAGCACCCCTACCGCCCCTAGGATCAAGTCATTACCCACTAGGGGACGAAAGAGCTGAGTGGCCCCTTCCTCGCTTAGCTGTTGCAGTCCCTTGAGCAGGGCCTTCATGCGCAGGGGGTCTTTCAGGCGGACCCGGCGAAAGAGTTCCGGAGCAAAATGGGGAATCCCGGTAAATTGTAAGTCTTCGCCTTGGGTAAAGGTGTCGCCGATTTGGATAGTGCCATGGTTATGAAGGCCGATAATATCCCCGGGACAGGCGGTTTCCGCCTGCTCCCGCTCGCCCGCCATGAAAGTCAGGGCATTAGCGATTTGTACTTCCCTTCCTAGCCGCACATGCCGCAACTTCATCCCCTTCTGGTAACTGCCGGAACAAACCCGTAAAAAGGCAATCCGGTCCCGGTGTTGGGGATCCATGTTGGCTTGGATCTTAAACACAAAGCCGCTGAATTTCGGCTCCTCGGGCGCTACCCTGCGGGTCACTGTCTCGCGGGCCTGGGGAGGGGGAGCATAATCCTCATAAACATCCAGCAGCTCTTCCACGCCAAAATTATTCATGGCCGATCCAAAGAACACAGGGGTCTGCTCTCCCCCCAGAAAAGCTTCCTTATCAAAGGGGTGGCTGGCGCCTTTCACCAGTTCGATTTCTTCCCGGAGTTCCTCTGCCTGGCCGTCTAATAATTCATCCAGACGGGGGTTATCCAACCCTTGGATCTGTTCCCCGCTTTTAACCTTTCCCCCGTGGGTAGGGCTGAACAAATGGATGCTGTTGCGGTTTAGGTGGAAAATTCCTTTAAAGCGCTTTCCCATCCCAATAGGCCAAGTCACAGGCGCGCAGCGAATTTGCAGCACCTGTTCAATCTCATCTAGGAGCTCAATAGGGTCTCGGCCCTCTCGATCCAGCTTATTAATAAAAGTCAGAATCGGCGTGTTGCGCAAGCGGCAAACTTCCATCAATTTGATGGTCCGCTCCTCCACGCCCTTGGCGCTGTCAATGACCATCAAGGCCGAATCCACAGCGGTCAGGGTCCGGTAGGTATCCTCGGAAAAATCAGCGTGCCCAGGCGTATCCAATAGATTGATAATGGAATTTTTATAGGGGAATTGCATCACCGAGGAAGTGACCGAGATTCCCCGCTGCTTTTCCAATTCCATCCAGTCCGAAGTGGCATAGCGGGCCGCCTTGCGGGACTTCACTGTACCGGCAAGCTGAATCGCCCCGCCGAAAAGCAGTAACTTCTCAGTAAGGGTCGTTTTACCTGCATCCGGGTGAGAGATAATGGCAAAGGTCCTTCTTTTCTCGATTTCTCGGGCAAATTCAGCTGGCGACATACTTTAAAAACTTCAAATAAGAGTGAATATACCATCAACCAAGCGCCCCTTGAGGGAGGCTGTAGAGGTTTAAAAAAGATACCTTGATATTTTCCCTGATCTTGGCCGAATAGACAAACCACTGCCGGACTTCGGCCTATGCCAGCCATCGCCTCTCCAGGGAGGAATTGTTATGATGGAATAGCTTTCCATTCAGTTTGGGAGTTGACCACCGTGGCTTCTCACGCCCTGCTATCCACCGTCAGCATTCAAGATTATCTCGCCGGCGAACAGGCCCGCGAGGTCCGCCATGAATATATCGCCGGCCAACTGTTCGCTATGGTTGGCACCAGCCGCGCCCACAATACCATTGCTGGTAATTTTTTTGCCCTCCTACATACCCACCTCCGGGGCAGTCCCTGCCAGGTTTTTATGGCTGATATGAAGGTTCGGGTAGACAAGGCTGAAGCCTTCTATTATCCGGATATCGTCGTCACCTGTGAGCCACGGGATGATAAGGCCCTATTCCTCAATGCCCCCTCCCTGATTGTAGAAGTGCTGTCGCCGGCCACGGAAAATATTGATCGGCGTGAGAAACGGATAGCCTATCAGTACCTGGAAAGCCTTAAAGAATATGTGCTGGTGGCCCAGGACAGGCCCCAGGTGGAGGTCTACCGGCGCAGTCACACTGGCGTCTGGGAGGTGGATATTTATGAGAGCGGCGAAACCGCTACGCTATCTTCGCTGAATCTGGAGCTGCCTTTGGCCGTCGTTTATGAGGGCGTGGGTTAATTGGGGTTATAGCGGTTCCTATTTAGATGCGCTGAGGGTCGGTCAGATAGGTATCCTCGAAGCGGAAACCACGCTTTTTTAAAGCGGCGAACAAAGACTCGATTTCCCATCAGCCATCACACCCTTAGTTTAGAACTATTGATTGTAACTCGACTTTGGCCATTTTTAACAGGTCAGCAATTAAAAAACAAACGGATATGATTTTGTGATTGGATAACAAAAGGCAATGGTGGCATGATTTGTTTACCACAACGAATCAACCCATCAAAGAATGAAGGGGCCACCATTGCCAGCAGAAATTATAGCAATTTTATCGGCATTTGCGCCGGTTATGAGAGTGACGACTTGGCTAAAAGCGGAAATTTTGCTCATTGGGGCATTTCTATGTCAAGGTCCAAGGCGCATTAGCTCGATATTAAGGGTGTTGGGGAAATCCAATGAAAGGAGATTTGAAAAATACCATCGGGTATTGAACCGTGACAAAGGGTCTTGTGCACTCTGTGCGAAAATACTCTTGGGCCTATGGGTCGCGTTATTACCTGCGGATTTTCCCATTATCATTGCCGTTGACGAAACGCTGGAAAGACGCAAAGGGAAAATGATAAAGGCCAAGGGATGTTATAGGGATGCTGTTCGATCAACCGAGAGAAGAGTGGTTAAATGCTTTGGTTTAAAATGGATTTGCATGGCCTTAATCATCCCACTGCCTTGGAATGAGAGGCCATGGGCGTTACCTTTTTTGACGGTTTTGGCCCCCTCAAAAGCGGCCAATGAGAGACGAAACCGGGAGCAGCGCACCGTGGTGGATTGGACAGTGGTGATGTTGAGGCTGGTTAGTCGATGGCTCAGGAAGTCATGGATATTGGTGGGCGACGGAGCCTATGCTTGTATTGAATTGGGACACCATTGTAGGAAGCATGGAGTAACGCTCATCTCCATATTAAGACGGGATGTAAATTTATATGAATTTCCTGAGCCGCCCAGGCCAGGCAAGCGAGGAAGAAAATCTACTAAGGGCAAACCCATCGCTAAATTAAAAGATATGGCAAAGGATGCTGGTCAAAATTGGACTGAATCGGGAATCACTGGGTATGGCGGGAAGAAGAAATCGATCAAATACTTAACTGGTGTCAATCTGTGGTATAAAGCAGGCGAGGTGCCTTTGCCGGTGAGATGGGTGTTGGTTATTGATCCTGATAATCCTGAACGGCCTGAAGCGTTTTTTAGCACCGACACTGAAATGTCGCCGGAGCAAATCGTAGAACATTTTGTATTGCGTTGGAATATAGAGGTGACTTTCGAAAAATCACGAGCGCACATGGGTATCGAAACGCAAAGGCAATGGTCTGACAAAGCGATTGGGCGAACGACACCGGTCTTAATGGGGCTATATTCATTGGCCTGTGTGATTGCCAAGGAGATGAGTCAAACAATGAAATTAAATGCAGAAGTCACTGCTTGGTATAACAAAGAAGGTCAAGCGACATTTTCCGATGTGATTGCGTTTGTCAGACGATCCATTTGGGCTGCAAAGTTTTTTTTAAACTCAAAATCAACTGATAAAAGCATAAAATTGCCACGCCAAGAACTTGACTTTTTGATAAATCAGCTAGTTATGGCTGCTTAGCGTGGCCAAAGTCGAGTGTAAGAAATAAGAGAAAACAACTAGGAGACACCCCTCCGTTTATCCAGAACTCAGGTTAGTAGGATAATCAAGGAGGGGGTTAATCCGCACATAAAGTAGACATGAAGGCGGGGGTATCCGTGGGAGGAGAAGGGGGCCTTGCAAGTGAGGAAAGAGGAAATGGATAGGGTGGTCGTATTATGGGGTTGTGGAGCGGGAATATTAGGTAGCCCCATCTACTATTTAATATTACATGTAAAACATAGAGGATATTATGAAATCAGTAGATGACATCACAGTGTTTGATCGCGGCCAGGAGATAGGGGCTGAGGAAAGATGAGTTCGCGACATGGAGGCTATCGAAAGGGCAAGAGAAGATAAGGAGGTGGGTATGGATAGAAGCATAAAAGTGCTGTGGGTAATAATAATAACAGTAGTATTAGGGATAACTGCTTACGTAATAAACATAATAGCTGAGATTGGTGAATCTGTGGGCTGGGTTAATATAGTTGTTGGGATAGGGGTGATAACTGGTATAGTTGTTTGGAGGAGGGTGGTGAAAAGGAAAAGACGTCGTGAAAAGTTAATGAATAAATATAGGGATGAAGAATTAGTAGAAGAACTTATGAATGGAAGTTTCTGGAAAGGCCAGACATATGATCAGCTAATAGATTCTCTTGGAAATCCAGAGGAAGTAGAAGAAAAAATTGAAGAAGGAATTATAAAAACTAAAAAGAAGGAGATATGGAAATATGATAAACACGGTGGTAACAGATACGGTTTGAGTATTACATTGGAAAATGGTGTTGTAGTGGGGTGGGATAAAAAGACATAGTACACAGCCTAGGTTTTGACTCTGATGAGGCGCTGACCCTGGGCCGGGCAGTGGCCGGCCTTAACGCCTACTCCAAAAGCAAGCGGCTCGGATTATTCGAGCCTGCTCCCGAGGAAATCAATGAAAAGCGCCACCGGATGCACAAAAAAAGCCATCAAGATTGATCTATTAAACCCGCCAAGCAGACCCATGAAGGCATCCGGGCGTTGAGCAAAGATAAGCCGATCAACCCGGAGAGCGTACAGCGCTATCTGGAGAAAAAGTTCGACGATGCACTTGATGAGGCCTATCAGGGATCTCACCAGGTCGATGGACACCACCCGTCTTGCCGAGGTGGCCTATAAGCTCTTTGAGAAGTTCCGCCCGGATATCCCAGAGGGCAAAAAGGGCTGGGGCGCGGAAGGCACATTGAGCATCGACGAAATTCGCAAGATGGCGAAACTGTTTTTTCAGCATTGCACATAGACCCAGGAGCACCAGAACCAAAAACCTTAATGCATTCTGAAGATGGACCCCCATTCGATGGCAGAAAAGATGAGGAACGGTTCGCCGATTAACAAACAAATTTCCCTGCTCCCCCAAGAACGCATTGATTGGTTGACCAAGCCCATTGCCCGATTCTTGCGCATCGAGTCCATGGCGGATTTGGTGCTTCTGCTGTTTACCCTGTCAGCGTTGGTGCTATCCAACTCCTTATGGAGCCCTCCTTTCCTAGAGGTTTGGGAAACGCCGGTGGGTCTTCAGATCGGCCCATTGGAATTCACCCGTTCGCTGCGTGAATGGATTAACGACGCTTTAATGACCCTGTTCTTTTTCCTTGTCGCCCTGGAACTCAAACGGGAACGGGTGTTTGGCGAATTGCGCAATCCACGTCTGGCCGCGCTGTCTATTATGGCGGCCTTGGGTGGTATGCTCGTGCCTGCTCTCTTCTACTTGATGCTCCAAGTTAGGCCAACCCGGCCGGAATGGTTGGGGCACGGTGATGGCCACCGACACCGCCTTTGTCATCGGTTGTCTGGCGCTGTTAGGGTCGCGCATTCCCCAAAGTCTACGAGTGTTCATGCTGTCCCTGGCCATTATTGACGATATCGGCGCTATTCTGGTGGTAGCTATTGGCTACAGTAGCCACATCAGTTGGAAGGCGCTCGCTCTAGCCGCCATGGGTATCGTTATCGTACGCGCCATGGCGCTGCTCGGCGTCCGTAGTGTGGCGATCTATTTTATAGGGGGAGGGTTGATCTGGATCGCAGTGGATATCTCCGGGATCCATGCCACCGTGACCGGCATCATCCTCGGCTTAATGGCGCCGACCCGCCAATGGGTGAGCGACGAGCGTTTGCATGCCATTTTAAATCGTGTCGTGGCGTATCCACCCGGTGATCACTGGAGTGGTGACTCTGAGGATCGCAAGGCATTTGGATTCGTGATCATGCCTCTTTTTGCATTTGCCAATGCTGGAGTGCCCCTCGCTTTCGCCGAGTTGGAAAACGCCGTCACCCTGGCCGTGTTTGTGGGATTCGCGCTGGGCAAACCGATAGGAGTCTTGATCTTCAGTTGGGTAGCCTCACTAAGATAGAATAGAAACGAGCAGAGAGTAAGGTGAATGATGGCAAAAAAAAGTACACCCCGGAGCTCGAGCAAGGAGCGGTTGAGTGGATTCCCGCTGGCCCTGTATTGAGGCGTCCTTGTTCACGGAGCCATGGTGCGCCATTTCCTTCTATTCGGCTTTGAGGTAGAAAGATTATCCCTACGCGCCATGGTATAAATAAACTTCCAATGAAAGCCTAACCCTATTAGTACCGCCAGGTGAAATAACTCGTGTGGCCCCAAGATCTCACGAAGAAAAAGCGGCTGCCCAGCAAACTCTAAAACGGCGCCTACGGTGTAGGCCAAGCCTCCAGCGAGTAATGGCTTGATGAAGGCGCTGCCTTCTCGATACCAGAGTATCCCTACAGAGACCGCTCCAAGCCACCCGAGGCCCAAAAACAAGGCTAGCCCCCACCCTTCTGGAAAGGAAGTAAAAAATACATTTTTAAGGGTTAGGGCCGTTATCGCGATCAGCCACACCAGCAACAGCCACCCCCAGCGCATCACCCCTTGGAACAACATTTGGTGGATAGGAGTCATCGTGCCCACTATTAAAATAAATATTGCCGAATGATCAAGTCGCTGCAAAATGCCCCCCTTGGGAGATAACCCATGATAGATCCCACTGACAGAGAGCATAAAAACACTGGCCAAAGCGAAAACCCCCAATGCCATCAATTTCGGAAGATTTCCCCCGCCTAATCTCAATAGAGGAAAGGACAATAACAAAAACACGCCGGCGCCCAGCAGATGGCTTAAAGCACTAAAGGGTTCATTGAACCCGGAGATTAAATCGGTCTCATTCATGCGTTTTTGCCTCCTAGACTTTAATGAAGATCCTGGAGATAAACGGCAGGTGACCCGCGGCAATGTGGAATGGCTAGACTATCTTAAGTACCCTTACTCGAAGGAAGAAGCGTACCAAGGATTATAAAGCCAGCTTATAGCAATAGTATAAACGATAAAATTTTTATAAAGAGGAATACCCCCCCAATGAGTCTAGATGAAGACAAGGTAACAAGGGCTACAGAGATCGCAAAGGCCGAGGAACTTCTACCCGCCTGGTTTATTGAGAGGATGATGAACGACACGTGGTTTTTTGGCGTTCTGCTGGATACCGGGCAGATGCTAGGAATTGAGCATATTAATAAGGTGAGGCAGGCCGCCAACGGTGACGTATGGATTGACGTTGAGATGCTTGAACATAGGCAGTTCCGCGTCGAATATTTGCCTGATTCCTGGAAGGGGGTCAATCTTCTCTGCTCGCCAACCTCCAGGACAGACACTTCAATCAATACGCGCCATATTGTGGCCGTCTTCGATCTAGCAGACACCTCGATCTGGCAAATACCTAAAGAAGAGAGTCAGTGATCGGCGAACCCAAGACAGGGAAGTCGTGATAAAGTTACAGGACTATAAACGATGGAACCCCAGCCGGGAAACTGGGGCTTTATCCAGGGCTAACGCATAAAATTTTGAGAAGCGGCGTTATTCAAAGTGACTATCGGCATGATTCAGAAGCTGGTGGCCGTGATGTTACTCTCGCTTGGGGTATTGCTAGTGGCGGGTATTCTCTAGTTTCCGTGCCAGCACCGCATCCAGCGACCATCTGCCTGCACCCACCGCCAGCAGATAGCATGCGCCCATGAGCACGCCCAGTCGGTGCAGGATTCGTGCATGAAGTTCCAGAAGCCGTAGCGCTTCCACGCGTTACACTACGTGTCCTTAGGTGAAGGTTTCCCTTTTACGGGTAAACAACGGCTTGTCTAAACATAATATTTCCATTATTCTGGATATATGGATATAAAAACCGCGATTAAGGCATTGGCGGCATTAGCCCAGGAAACCCGGCTTAGGGCCTTCAAAATGCTGGTAGAGGCCGGGCCGAAAGGACTGTCCGCTGGCGTGATGAGCGAGCGGCTGGGCGTGCCGCAAAATACGCTTTCTTTCCATCTCTCCCATTTGAACAACGCTGGCATCACCCAATCACGCAAAGAAGGCCGCAGCATTATTTACTCGGCTCACTTTCAATTCACCCGCGAGCTTATCCGCTTCATGGTCGAGAACTGCTGCCAGGCGGATACGGTGTCCTGCCATGTGGATGCTCAAGGGGCAAAAGAGATCATCGAATTTTTTATCGAAAAGGAGTGCTGTGGATGAAACGGTTACATATTCATGTCTCGGTGGACGATCTGTCCCCCTCCATCCGTTTTTATTCGGCGCTATTTGGGCGTAAACCTACCAAGCAAAAAAGTGAAAGCAAAAAAGTGACTATGCCCAATGGAGGCTAGACGATCCCCGGGTCAATTTCGCTATTTCCGCCCATGGCGCAGAAGCAGGGATCGATCACCTGGGCATCCAGGTAGAGGAATCGGGCGAGCTGGAGGAGATGCGCGCGCGCCTTAAAAAGGCCGATCTAGCCACCTTTGCCGAAGGGGAAACCACCTGCTGCTATGCCAGGTCGGATAAGACCTGGGTGGAAGACCCCAGCGGCCTTGCCTGGGAAGCGTACCAGACCATGGCGGAAGCAGAATTTTTTAATGAGGTTGACGTAAACGCCACGGCCTGCTGCGCCCCTGAGCGGTGAGTTTTCCGTGCATAATCCATCCTAAAAGAAATTTCCAACAGCTTCCGAAGTCTCATTTAAACGAGAAATGCTATTTCCTTCACTGCTCGAAAAGAACGGCGGTGGATAGGACAGGGGCCTAACTTTTCCAGGGCAGCCAAATGGGCCCGAGTCGGATAGCCTTTGTGAGTACCAAAACCGTAACCAGGATAACGTTTCTCCAATGCGATCATCTCCGCATCCCGGGCCACTTTGGCCACAATGGAGGCGGCGGCAATAGCAACAATCTTTTGGTCTCCCTTGACCACAGCTCGCACCGGACAAGCGGCGGAGGGACAGTGCTTGCCATCCACAAGAACCAGGGAGGGGGCCTCTGAAAGGGCCGCAACGGCCCGCTCCATGGCCAGCAGGCTGGCCCAAAAGATATTGAGTTGCTCGATCTCTTCTACTTCAGCCCGCCCTAAGGCCCAGGCCACCGCCTGGGCTTGAATAAGCGCGGCTAAGCGTTCCCGCGCCAGGGGTGTTAACTGCTTGGAGTCCTTCACTCCGGCGATAGGATATTGCGGATCAAGAATCACCGCCGCGGCGACAACCGGACCGGCTAAGGGACCCCGACCTACCTCGTCCACACCGGCAATCCATCCTTGGACTTCGCTTTGAAAAATTCCTTCCTCCCCCATTTCATTCCCTGCCAAAGGCTCAAGTGACATATTCCACCACTTCCAGGCCAAAGCCCGCCAGTCCGTGCATCCGCCGGGGAGCCCCCATAACCTGCATCTTTCGCACTCCCAGATCGGTAAGAATTTGAGCGCCAACCCCATAGGTCCGTAAATCACTGGAGGGTTCCTGCCGGGGCAGACGCACCCCTTGATCCTCCAACTGATAGTCTTGAATGCGCTGCACCAGATCCCTAGGGGACTCCTGCCGACGGAGGATTACCACCACCCCGGTACCCGCCTGCGCAATGCGATTCATGGCATCACTTAGGGGCCAGCCACAATCGCCACGCCGTACCTGGAGAATATCGCAAAGGGTATCAGCCATATGGACCCGCACCAAGGTGGGCTCTTCCGGATGGAGTTCCCCCTTGACCAAGGCTAGATGGAGCTGTTGATCCACTAGATCCTGGTAGGCCAAAAGGCGGAATAGCCCCTGTTCCGTGGGCAGGGCGCACTCCGCCACCCGAGCCACAGACCGCTCATGCTCCAGGCGATAACGAATCAGATCAGCAATAGTGCCCAACTTCAAACCATGGCACTCGGCAAAGACTTCCAAATCCGGGCGGCGAGCCATGCTCCCATCTTCATTAAGGATCTCAACAATGACTGCCGCCGGTTCAAGACCCGCCAGTCGCGCCAAATCACAGCCGGCTTCGGTGTGGCCAGCCCGGGTGAGCACTCCCCCCGGCCGGGCCATGAGAGGAAAAATATGGCCCGGTTGGATCAGATCCTCAGGTCTAGCCTCCGGGGCCACCGCCACTTGCACGGTCCGAGCTCGATCCGCAGCGGAAATGCCCGTGGTAACCCCCGTTGCCGCCTCAATGGAGATGGTAAAATTGGTGCTGTGTTTGGCGTTACTGTCTGACACCATCAAAGGCAACCGCAATTGGCGGCAACGCTCCTCGGTCAGGGTCAGGCAAATCAGGCCCCGCCCATAGCGGGCCATAAAGTTAATATCCGGGGCTTTCACCTGGGAGGCTGCCATGATCAGATCCCCCTCATTCTCCCGGTCCTCATCGTCCATCAGGATCACCATCTTTCCTTCCCGGAGGTCTTGGATGATGGCTTCTATCTCGCTCAAAGGCATAATCAACTACTTGCTAAAACCGTAACGGGCCAGGAAGGCCTCATCGAGACTTGGCCGCATGGTGGCGGCCGAATCACCCAGTAATAAACGCTCCAAATAACGGGCCAAAAGGTCCACTTCCAAATTCACCTCCCGCCCCGGAAGGTATTCATTCAAAGTGGTGGCTTGGAGAGTATGGGGAATAATATTGACCTCAAAGAGACTCCCCTTCACCCCGTTGACAGTCAAGCTCACGCCATCAACGCCAATGGAGCCTTTCTCGGCGATGTATTTGGCAAGGCCTGCCGGGGCGCGGATAGAAAAACGCACACTTTCCCCCACTGAGGTGCACTCAACCACCGTTCCTACACCATCACAGTGGCCACTAGCCAAGTGTCCGCCGAGAGGATCTTTGAGGGTCAGGGCCGGTTCCAGATTGACCCCATCGCCAGACTGTAACTTCCCCAATACCGTGCGAGATAGGGTCTCTTGGGAAACATCAAAGTCAAACGCCGGGTTAGCGAACCGAGTCACCGTCAAGCAGACCCCACTGACCGCAATACTATCTCCAATACCGACCTCCGCAAGATCCAGTTTACCGCTATCAATACGAAGGGCGGCCTCATTCCCCTTGCGTTGCAATGCCACTACCGTCCCAACCGCCCTGATGATCCCGGTAAACATAGTTTTCCCCACCTATCTCTTATGAATTTCAAATCCAATTTTAACCAGGGTCATAACTCACCCTTTAGGGAGTATTTTGGCCACTAGCCGCCAATCCCGACCGATTGCCCGTATTTCTTTGATGTCTACCTGAATACAATCCTCCATGGTCTGGATACCGGGCAGCCGCAACAACCCTAAAGAGGCCTCCCCCATCAATTTGGGGGCCATATACAGTACGAGTTCATCCATTAAACCGGCCTGGAGCAATGATCCTGCCAACCGCGCACCACACTCCACATGGAGTTCATTGATTTCCCGTGCGGCTAGAACCGCCATTAAGGCCTTAAGATCCAACCCCTCGGTGGTCACCGGCAGGCTGATTACTTCCGCGCCCTTAGAGCGTAAAGACTCCGCTTTCGGCTGCTCGGCATCGGCACAGACAATCAATACCGGCCCCGGCAACGAGAACAACCGGGCCTTCTCCGAAATGGTTAACTTCCGGTCCAGTATGACTCGCCAAGGTTGGCGGTCAAACCCCGGTGGCACCTCATTTTGCAATTCTTCATAGCGGACGTTGAGCGCAGGATTATCTCGGGCGACAGTCCCTATCCCCGTCAAAATTGCGGAACTGCGGGCCCGCCACCGTTGCACATCACGACGAGCAGGGGGGGCAGTAATCCAACGGCTCTCTCCAGAGGCCAGCGCTGTAGCTCCATCCAAGCTCATGGCTAACTTACAGCGCACCCAGGGACGGCCTTGGACCAGACGTTGTACAAACCCGGGATTAAGGGCCTGGGCCTCTTCCTGGAGCAATCCATATTCCACCTGGAGACCGGCCTCCCTAAGCTGCGCTAGCCCCTGGCCGGCGACTTTGGGATTAGGATCTCGCATGGCGGCAACCACTCGAACGACTCCTGCTTTAATAAGCGCCTGGGTGCAGGGAGGGGTTCGCCCCCGATGGCAGCAGGGCTCTAAAGTGACATAACAGGTAGCCCCCCGGGCCCGGCCACCCGCCTGGCGCAAGGCATTGACTTCTGCGTGGGCATTGCCGGCCCATTGATGCCACCCCTCCCCCACAATCTCGCCGGCACGCACCAAAACACAACCGACCCGGGGGTTAGGGTCAGTCGTGAATAAACCCTGCCAGGCTAGCTTTAGAGCCCGGGCCATGTATGCTCTATCGTTCACCTGATCCACGCCAAAGGCAAAAATCTTAACGTGGATATTGCACTAGAAAGACCTCTGATTGCCACTATAATTAAAGCAATGCTCTCACCACTTGTTCTGGCGTAAGGCCATCATGAGAGGGGGGGATGGAAAAATAGCCCTGCTAGTCCGGTTTATTAACCAGAGATCTCTCGTCAAGGAGCAAAGATAACTGAGCAGCCTTTTCCGCCGGTGACAGCGCTTGTTCCAAGCGTTCAATTTCTTCCCGGAAAGCCTGAACGTCTTGAAAGCGGCGGTAAACCGAAGCAAAGCGGACATAAGCCACCTCATCTAAGTGGCGCAATTCATCCATGACCCATTCACCCAACACCTGCGAGTCTAACTCCCGCTCACCGCTCGCCCGTAAACGGCGCACAATGCGGCGGATAGCAGCCTCCACCCTCTCAGTGCCGACAGGACGTTTTTCCACCGCCCGGAGAATGCCGGCCCGCAGTTTGCCTTCCTGAAATGGCTCCCGAGTCCCATTACGCTTGATGATACGGGGCAAAGCAAGTTCTGGAGTCTCGTAGGTCGTAAAGCGCTCACTACACACCTGGCATTCCCGACGACGACGGATAGCATCGCCCTCATTGGCAAGGCGAGAGTCGATGACCTTGGTATCTCCTGCCCCACAAAAGGGACAATGCATCGCCGTCTTAACCTCTAACCATAGACCGGAAAGCGAGCGCAGAGAGCCAATACCTTCTCCTTAGTATTCGCAATCACGGTCTCATTTTCGATATCATCCAGCACGTCGCAAATCCACCCTGCCACTTCCCGGACTTCCGTCTCCTTAAAACCGCGGGTGGTCATTGCCGGGCTCCCGATACGAATTCCACTGGTCACAAACGGAGACTGAGGATCGTTGGGTACCGTGTTTTTATTCACAGTGATATTGGCCCGTCCCAGGGCTGCATCTGCAGCCTTGCCGGTAAGACCCTTATCAATGAGATCCACTAAAAATAGGTGACTGTCTGTGCCTCCAGAAACAATTTTGTAGCCCCGCGACTGGATGCTCTCCGCCATCGTCTGAGCATTGCGAATAATTTGCCGCTGATAATCCTTAAATGCCGGTTCCATGGCTTCTTTAAAGGCCACTGCCTTGGCCGCAATAATATGCATTAAGGGCCCCCCCTGCATACCGGGGAAAACCTTGGAATTAAGTTTTTTCTCAATCTCAGGATTGGCCTTGGCCAAAATCAGCCCTGAGCGGGGACCCCGAAGGGTTTTATGGGTCGTACTGGTAGTCACATCGGCAATCTGAACCGGGTTAGGATAAATCCCGGCTGCGATCATCCCAGCCACATGGGCAATATCTGCTAATAGATAGGCTCCCACCGAATCGGCAATCTCCCGAAAACGCTGCCAATCGACAATTCGGGAGTAAGCAGTAAAACCGGCAATAATAATTTTAGGCCGGTGGGCTTTCGCCAACCGCTCGACTTCATCATAATCGATAAGGCCCGTGTCCGTATTCACCCCAAACTGGACCGCGTTAAAGACTTGGCCGGAAAAATTGACCTTGGCGCCATGGGTCAGGTGTCCGCCATGGGCAAGGCTCATTCCCATGAGCGTATCCCCCGGCTCTAGTAGAGCCAGACAGGCAGCGGCATTGGCCTGGGATCCAGAGTGGGGTTGAACATTGGCGTAATCGGCCCCAAACAGCACTTTAACCCGTTCAATGGCAAGCCGCTCCGCCACATCCACATACTCACATCCCCCATAATACCGTTTGCCGGGATAACCTTCCGCATATTTGTTGGTCAATACAGACCCTTGGGCTTCCAAGACCCGAGGACTGACATAGTTCTCCGAAGCAATCAATTCGATGTGCTCTTCTTGCCGCCGCGCTTCATTGGCAAGGGCGGCTTCGAGTTCTTCATCGTAACCGGCAATACGCATCTCTTTGCTGTACATGGACTATCCTAGTGCTGCAATTTCTATAGATAAAGCCATTCATTTTAACGCATTTTTAGGGAAAATAACGACGCTGAATAGGCCTTCTTCTCCCCTTAGCCAACGACCTCTCCCGACTAGAGGCTAAGATAGTGGACGCTGAACAGATCTTGCGGATCGGTCCAAACCCGCTGCGGTTGAAACCCTGCCGAGCTTGCCAGTTGTTGGAACTCTTCAATGGTGTACTTATAGGAATTCTCGGTATGGAGGGTTTCTCCAGCCTGGAACTCGAAAACTTGGTCGCTCACCGTCACCACTTGTTCCTTTCGACTGACCAGGTGCATTTCCACCCGCCCCTCGGCTGCGTTGTAAAGGGCGCGATGTTCAAAACCGGCCAGGTCAAAATTCCCTTCCAGTTCCCGGTTAATGCGCTGCAAAAGGTTCAAATTGAAAGCCGCCGTAATATCCTGGCTATCGTTATAAGCGGCATTGAGCAACGCCACCTCCTTTTTTAAATCCACACCGATGAGCAGCCCACTCCCCGCGCCTAGCAGGGTTGCTATCCGCTCTAGGAATTGGCGAGCTTCTCCTGGTTCGAAGTTGCCAATACTCGAGCCAGGGAAAAACCCCCCCTTGGGCCTGCCAGCAAACCCCTCGGGTAACACCAAAGGGCGGGTATAATCGGCACAGATAGCATGAACGGCCACCAGGGGATACTCCTCGGCCAGCTCTCTGGCGGAATTAAAAAGATGTTCCCGGGAGATATCAATGGGCAAATAAGCCGCTGGTTGCAGCGCATTAAGAAGCAACCGGATCTTGAGGCTACTGCCACTGCCAAACTCCACCAGGACACTACCCTCGCCGATATACTCGGCCATTTCTGCCCCATATTGTTTCAATAAGCCGATTTCGGTACGGGTAGGATAATATTCTGGCAATTGACAGATGGCATCGAAAAGGCGGGAGCCGGTCCGATCGTAAAAATACTTAGGGGGAATCCGCCGCTGATTCTTGGCCAACCCAGAGAGGACATCTTCCCGGAATCGGGCTGGTTCCGGCCGGTAATCATGGAAAACAGGTTCCCGCGGCGTTTGATTAGAGAACGACGATTTCATGTATCATCCGCCAATCGAAGGCCCGTGAATTGCCAGCGGGCATGGGGGGGGAAGAAGTTCCGGTAAGAAGCACGTAGATGGTCACGGGAACTTACGCAAGAGCCTCCTCGTAAAACCATTTGGTTGCACATGAACTTCCCATTGTACTCACCGATAGCGCCCTCGGAGGGGCGATAGCCGGGGTAGGGAGCATAGGGACTTGCCGTCCACTCCCACACATCTCCAAACATTTGCACGGGAGCATTCTCTGCCGGAGGCGCAGGCAGCGGCTGTAAGGCCCCTGAATCCAAAAAGTTGCCTTGGCATAGCAACGCCCGTGCCGCCACTTCCCATTCAGCTTCCGTAGGCAACCGATAGCCAGCCCAGCGGGCATAGGCCTCTGCTTCATAGTAACTAAGGTGACAAACCGGAGCGTCTTTCCGAACAGGTTGCATCCCATTGAGAGTCATCTGCCACCAACCCTCATCCCGCTGTTCCCAATAGAGGGGCGCCTGCCAACCCTGCTGGCGCACTGCAAACCAACCATCGGATAGCCAATAGTGAGGCTCTTCATATCCCCCTGCCTCCATAAACGCCAAGTACTCTCCGTTGGTAACCAGGCGAGAGGCCAGACGAAAATCACGCAGGTAAATCTGGTGGTTCGGCCCTTCATTGTCGTAGGCAAAGCCTTTGCCCCCATGTCCTAGAGCATGTTGTCCTCCTTCATACTCATACCATTCCAGATTCCCACTTTCCTCACCTCCCCAAGGTTTAGGGATAGCCGGCTCCTGGTAAGCAGGACGGAGGGGGTTAATAGCAAAGATATGTTTAAGATCAGTTAGGAGCAGTTCCTGGTGCTGCTGTTCATGGTGAAGTCCCAATTCAATCAGAGGGGCTAGGGTTGCCCATTCCTCTGGCTCCAAATTTTCTGCTAAGCGCGCCATCCCCCTATCCACGTGGCGGCGATATTCATACACCTCGGCCACCGTGGGGCGGGACAACAACCCCCGCTGGGGACGAGGCCAAAACTCCCCCACGGTTTCATAGTAAGAGTTGAATAAATAGCCATACGCGGGATGGAAGGGTTGATAGTCTTTTAGTTGGGGGATCACAATGAAGTTTTCAAAAAACCAGCTACTATGGGCCAAATGCCACTTGGGCGGACTCACATCCGGCATCGTCTGAATCACATAATCCTCGCTCTCCAGGGGCTGGCATAGCGTTTCACTGAGCTGACGCACCTGCCGGTAGCGCCGCATAAGATGGGAAGACTCCTCCCCCCTATTCAGTTCTCTTTCTTTTAATTCAACTGCATCCTGGCACGATCTCATGGTCTCTCTCCCAGGCCATTCGAATTGACTACGAATAGGAGTGTAATCCATGGCGCCCTAGGCCGCAAAAATTGCTTTGCTTTACCCATTGGCAAGCAGGTGGCGAATAGCGCTAAAATGATTGCCATGCTACTTCTGGAGAAAATTGCCGAGGCCCGCATTACAGAGGCCCTAGAACGGGGAGAATTGGATAATCTCCCCGGCCAAGGGCAGCCATTGTGCCTTGATGATGACCGGCTGGTGCCCGAATCCCTACGCGCCGCCTACCGGATATTAAAAAATGCGGGCTACCTCCCCCCCGAGCTAGAGCCCCGCCGAGAGATCCGAACCATTGAGCAGTTATTAGCCACCACCGAAGATAAAATTGAGCGCCGAGAGGCCCGGAAGAAACTCAACTATTTACTGGGAAAAATAGCGACCCTTCGAGGAGGCTCCAGTCACCTCCAAACAGAGCAATACTATTACGAAAAGCTTATGCAGCGTCTGCAGGAGGAAAAAAAAGGTGAGTGAGAACAAAAATATTGAATTAGAACGCCACCCATCCCTAGAACAGCTGGGAGTATCCTCATGGCCTACCTGGGAATGTGGGATTTCCACTTTTCCCTGGCACTATGACAGCACCGAAGTCGGTTATTTCCTGGAAGGCACGGTGACCGTCACTCCGGAAGATGGCGAGCCTCTCCAGGTAGGCAAGGGAGATTTAGTCACTTTTCCCGCTGGGATGTCCTGCACCTGGGAAGTCCATCACCCCGTCAAAAAACATTATACCTTCAAATAATTGTTATTTTGTATCTTTTCCGGGGGGATAAAGAGGTGAGGGAAAGAAAGTCACATTGCTATCGGCATTGCTGGCTTCGGTGATTTTATTGACTCCCTCCTTATCCACTTCATCAATACGCAAGATCGTATGGAGGGGAATATAGGTTCGCTTTACCCCGGCAAACTCCGTCTTCAGATGTTCCTCAGAGGGGTCGACCACCACTGCCGATTTTTCTCCAAAGATGATTTCGCCAAGCTCGACAAACCCATACATAGCGCTTTGCCCCACCTCGCGGGCGAACAGCTCGTAGATCTTGCCTTGACTAATAAATTTGATTTTATAAACTCGTTTTTTAGCCACTGACCGCAACATCCCCACTTAACAAAATTTGACTCCATTGCCCACTCTGCTGTGGGCGCCCCTTCGCCGATAACATGACCTCAAATGCAAACCAATATCTAACGACTGCTAGCCAGTTTACCAACGAGCGCCCTTCCCCTCAATCAATTGAGGAATTTCCGCACCACTACCAGCAGAGTAGGGTATCGTACCGAAAGCGACGACATTCTTCAGTATTTGGCTGAGGGAGTCGATATAGCGACAATATTCCATCACGAAATGAGGCGCACAAAAGGCATATGCAAGGCGTATTCCTTGATCGAGACACTGTCCATCCCGCCGATATTGATTTCTCTCCTCTGGAAAGGGTCATCCCCCAGTGGAGGTATTACGGGACCAGTTCCACTACTAGCGAGATTATCGACCGCATCCGGCAAGCCACGGTGGTGGTGACCAACAAAGTCATTCTGACAGACGCCATTCTCAAACAGGCGCCCCATTTACAATTGGTCTGCATCGCCGCCACGGGAACCAACAATGTGGACCTGAAAGCCGCCCGCCGTCTTGGGATTGCCGTTTGCAATATCCGAGGCTATTGCACCGCCTCCGTGGCCGAGCATGTCTTTGCGCTGGTTCTGGCGCTCACCCGCCGCCTTGCGGCGACTACCCGCGCGGCAACCAGCGGCGCTTGGCAACACAGTCCCCACTTTACAGTCCCGGACTTTCCCTGCCGAGAGCTTTCAGGAAAAACCTTTGGGATTATCGGTTACGGTGAACTAGGCCGGGCGGTGGCCCGGATCGCCACTGCTTTTGGGATGACCGTGCTAGTGGCGCAACGACCGAATACGCCTAATGGACCCGGCCGCATTCCTCTCAAAGATCTACTCCCTCTAGTGGATATCCTCAGCCTCCATTGTCCGCTGACCTCAGAAACTACCGGATTAATCGACCGGGAAGAATTGGCTTTAATGCGTTCTGATGCGCTTCTCATTAATACCGCCCGGGGCGGGATCGTAAACGAACAAGCCCTTGCTGATGCTCTGCGCGAAGGACGATTGGGAGGGGCCGGGGTAGATGTTTTAAGCCAAGAACCCCCGCCACAGGACAACCCTTTACTAGCGCCGGATATTCCCAATCTGCTGCTGACTCCTCATGTGGCTTGGAGCAGTCGCGAGGCACGCCAGCACCTTCTCCAGCAGGTGACTAAAAATATCCGGAGTTTTCTCGACGGCGAACCCTGTAATCTCGTGAGCTGATATTAAATCCAGGAGCCTCACATGGATGTTAGGCGCCCCCCTAGCAAGGTTGCGAAGTGAAAGCGCAAGGAGCGATAAAGACCCCGAGACCAAGGTCACCCCTTCGTCAAGGACCGCGAGGAACCGCGAATTCTCCAGATTGATGAAGTTTTGTAGGAACACAATTGAAATCAGTCATGGCGAAACTCCAAAATCGACCCTTAAAGGGCGCTGAGTTGGCCGTGAATGCACGCGAATAAACGCTCATAAAAAGAAAGTATTGAGTAGGTTATAGCATTGAATCTGTGGTACAAGCCCTGTTTCTAGACCATAGAAATATTTGCGTGCATTCGCGGCTAAAAGCCAAACTCCCCTAGCCTGGATTTTTTACCACCAAGACACATGATTTCTTTGTGCTCTTTGTGCCTTTGTGGTGATCTCATGAATTATCCAAGCTAGCTTCCCCCTTCACGGTAATTCAGCAAGAAATCCCGCAGGAATTGCAATAACTCAGAGGCTCAACGGCTAGCGTGCAGCAAAAAACTCCCGCGCCGCCACACAATCCTTCTCGATTTGCTGGCGCAAGGCAGAAAGGGATTCAAAGCGCTGTTCGGGTCGCAATTGGCGCAGAAAAGTCACCTGAACGTAACGACCATAAATATCCCCCTCAAAATCCAGCAGATGGACTTCTAAGAGGGCACGGCGGCCACCGATGGTAGGCCGCACTCCCACATTGGCGACCCCCAGCAATGGCGCTGCTGCCAGCCCCTGGATTGCTACTGCGAAGACTCCCGTGAAGGGCGTCCGGCGCCGATGCAAGGCAATATTAGCAGTCGGAAACCCCAATGTTCGGCCCCGTTTATCGCCCTCAATAATGCGTCCACTCATATGGTAAGGGCGTCCCAGGAATTTTTCTGCTTGGGCTAAATTGCCACGGGCCAAAGCTTCACGGATGCGGGTGCTGCTAATCCGTTCCCCCTCCAGGCAAAGGGTAGGCATGGTGGCAACTTCAAAACCATAATGCTCCCCCGCCCTTTGCAGCAGGCTCAAATCACCGCGGCGGCCATGCCCAAAACGAAAGTCCTCGCCGACAATCAAATAGCGGAGTCCCAGCTTTTCCACCAGCACAATTCGAATAAATTCACCGGCCTCCATGCGGGCTAGGGCATGGTTAAAGCGAAGACACAGCACCCAGTCCAGCGGCTGACAATGAAGGGCTTGGATTTTTTCCCGAAAGCGGGTCAGCCTTGCTGGCGCGCGCGCTGGTGTAAAGAATTCATCAGGAGACGGCTCGAAAGTAATGAGCAGTGATGGTCGCTGAAGCTCTGCCGCTTTGGCGGCCAATTGTCCAAGTACGGCCTGATGACCCAAGTGAATCCCATCAAAATTACCGATGGTGGCCACCCCTCCTCGATGAGAGGGCTGCAGGTTGTATAAGCCCCTGATGAGCTTGCTCATAGGACGGTCTCAATCACCAAAATGCATATAGCGTAGCCTTTGCCCGTAATCAGGTCTAGCAGGATAAAATAAAGCTGACCACTTGGTTGACCCCTAACCTAGTCTACGTTAAATTGGAAAGTTTGCCTCATAAATACTTTCTAAGTCATGACAAAGCGTAATAAACTTGACTTTGAAGCCGCCCTTGCCGAGCTAGAAGCACTGGTCTCACGCATGGAACAAGGCGATGTCAACCTGGAAGAGTCCCTGCGACTGTATGAACGGGGAGTCAAGCTCTCTCATCATTGCCAAGAAGCGCTGCGTAATGCTGAACAGAAGATCCAGATATTGCAGCAAAAACAGGGAAAAGAACAAATAAGCGACTTCCCCAGCGAGGAATAGCATGTCATCCACCGATGATTGGATCGGCGCTTTGCAGGCGCGTACTGAACAGGCTCTAGAACGGGTCCTCCCGCCAGCGGATAAACCACCGAAACGGCTGCATGAAGCGATGCGTTATGCAGTCTTGGGGGGAGGCAAACGGCTTCGACCGTTGCTGGTCTACAGTACGGGCATGGCCCTTGGGGCCCCTGAAGCGGTTCTCGATGCTCCAGCAAGCGCGGTAGAACTCATCCACGCTTATTCCCTGGTCCACGACGACCTGCCCAGCATGGATAATGACGACTTGCGGCGGGGGCATCCCACCTGCCATAAGGCCTTTGACGAAGCTACCGCCTTGTTAGTAGGAGATGCGCTTCAGTCTCTGGCTTTTCGCATACTGGCAACTCCCACGTCTGCGCTTCCAGCCAAAAATCAAATTAAAATGCTGGTGCTATTGGCGGAGGCAGCGGGTTCCCGTGGAATGGCGGGAGGTCAGGCCATTGACTTGGAAGCGGTAGGTCAACATTTAACGCTTTCTGAATTGGAAACCATGCATCGGCTCAAAACTGGGGCGCTGATTCGCGCCAGTGTCCTGCTTGGCGCCTGGTGCCATCCCACTATCAATCCCCATACATTGGAGAATCTTGACCGTTTTGCCCAATGTATTGGATTGGCTTTCCAGATCCAGGATGATGTCCTTGACGTGGAAAGTGATACCGTCACCCTAGGCAAACCCCAGGGTTCAGATAGGGCCCGGGATAAACCGACTTATCCTTCCTTGCTTGGCTTAACCCAGGCCAAAGCCAAAGCCCAAAGTCTGCTGGAAGAGGCCCACCAAGCCTTGCGGGTGGTGGACGCACCGACGGAACATTTAGAATGGCTAGCGGATTTCGTGGTCCAACGTCGCCACTAACCACTTCTATTTTGTCAGGATACCAATATCCTAGTACAATGGTCAGGATTAGCGATGGCAGCAATTTATACTCTTAAAATCCTTACCGATTTTGCCTCGGCCCACACCTTGCGTGACTATCCGGGGGAATGTCGCCGTATGCATGGACACAACTGGAAACTAGAAGTAGAGGTCACGGCCCATGTCTTGGATCAACAGGGCATGGCCATGGACTTTAAAGCGATCAAAGAAAATGCCCGAAACTTATGTGCTCAACTCGACCATCGTTATCTAAATGATATTCCCCCCTTTGACCAAATCAATCCTACCGCTGAGAATTTGGCGGCTTTCTTTTACCGTGGCCTAAGCGAAAAGCTTAATAATGAGCGGGCACGAGTGAGCGCCATTACTCTATGGGAGACTGAGCGCGCCTGCGTGCGTTATACAGAGGACCAACAACAATGAACCCAATCGTCCCGGCAGTAGAGTGTTCCATCGAAGACGTACAAGCAAAGGCTGACAAGCGGAAAATTGCGATTAATAAGGTGGGAATTAAAGATATTCGCCACCCCGTACGGGTTAGGGACCGCAGCGGGGGGGAACAGCATACCGTGGCAAATTTCAACATGTATGTGGACTTACCCCACCATTTTAAGGGAACGCACATGTCTCGCTTCGTGGAAATTCTAAACCAGCATGAGCATGAGATCACCGTGCAGTCCTTTAAGGAAATGTTGCAGGAAATGACCCACCGTCTCCAAGCCGAGTCTGGGCATATCGAGATGAACTTTCCTTATTTTGTAACCAAGGAAGCCCCCATCTCAAAGGTGCAGAGTTTGATGGATTATCAGGTCACCTTTATCGGCGAGATTAAGGGAAATAAACCTCAAATGACCGTCAAAGTCGTGGTCCCCGTCACCAGCCTCTGTCCTTGCTCCAAACAAATTTCAGATTATGGAGCCCATAATCAGCGCTCCCATGTGACCATCACCGTGCAGGTAGAACGCTTCGTCTGGATTGAAGATATCATTGATTGGGTAGAGGAAGAAGCGTCTTGTGAGATCTATGGCCTGCTCAAGCGGCCAGATGAAAAATATGTCACCGAGCGCGCCTACGATAACCCCAAATTTGTGGAAGACATGGTGCGTGATATCGCCGCGCGCCTTAACCAAGATGATCGAATTTCTGCCTACATGGTAGAGTCTGAGAATTTTGAATCCATCCATAACCACTCCGCCTATGCGATGATCGAGCGGGATAAGCAACTTAATCCCTAGGGAAGAATAAAGGGCGGAGGCTTCTGAAACTAGACGTTGGCGGCAAAAACGTCGACGTTACGGTCACCCCTGCCCCAGCTCAAGGAGGTTTTCTCTAAATGGAAACCGCTATACCCTTCTACCCTACTTGGATTAACCTCAACCACTTTCTCCCCCTCCACAAATGGGTCCAGCAAAATTGGAGGCTGCA
Source organism: Nitrosococcus wardiae (assembly GCF_004421105.1). Lineage (NCBI taxonomy): Bacteria > Pseudomonadati > Pseudomonadota > Gammaproteobacteria > Chromatiales > Chromatiaceae > Nitrosococcus > Nitrosococcus wardiae. The sequence goes on along the minus strand of NZ_CP038033.1, from coordinate 2,335,373 downwards.
TTACCATCTACCTCCTGACTCTCCATGGAGAATCAATTCTCCATATCCATTTAACCTCACGAAGCAGAGGGTAAAGAAGGATTCTTCTTCGAAGAAGAATTTAATATAATGCGCCAGGCAATGGCTATATATAGGAGATAACTGAAACGACGCCATCTGGTAGTCTTCCCTCGCGGTCACCCATTGGCTGCATTTGATGGAAGGCATTTTTTTATTTACATTCTCAAGTCAACCCCCCTGACTGAAGTCAGAGGGTTGGGAAACCCGCAAGCCAAGCGGGCGGCCAATCGAGACTAAACGGTTGACTAGACAGAAAGCTGAACGGGCTGCTCGTGGCAAGGCAAGCGATATCGGGAATGCCTCCCTAGTTTCCGGTCCCTCGGTTCGTCAGCGTCGAAGAGAAGTAGATACTCGAAAGAGGTTTAACGCATGTTTATCCCCGTAAAGGAAGGCTTTACTGTGAAGTCCGAGGCGCAGCAGCCCGCTAAAGGAGGTATTCGAAAACCCTATGGCGGTACCCTCTATGAGTAGGCCCAAGGTTGTGGTTGGTTTATCTGGAGGTGTGGATTCCTCTGTGGCTGCCCTGCAACTCCAGCAGCAAGGCTATTCCCTAAGCGGTCTTTTCATGAAAAATTGGGTGGATTTCGCCGACGAATCCGAATGCACCATTATCCAAGATAGGGAAGACGCCCGTGCTGTTACCTCCTTACTCGGCATATCCCTCCATGAGGCCAACTTTGCAATGGAATATTGGGATCAGGTATTTCGATATTTTCTCGATGAATACCGCCTAGGACGTACCCCCAACCCGGATATCCTCTGTAATCGAGAAATAAAGTTCAAGACCTTCCTTAACTATGCCTTGGAACTGGGTAACACCCTGATTGCCACGGGCCATTACGCCCGCATTAAGCAACAGGAAGGGTGTTACCATCTTCTTAAAGGACGGGATAAGAATAAGGATCAAAGCTATTTTCTGTATACTTTGGGACAAAAACAACTCTCCCACACCTTGTTTCCGCTAGGGGAGTTGGAAAAGCCCCAAGTCCGCCAGATTGCTGCTCAGGCGCGGCTTCCTAATCATAATAAAAAAGATAGCACCGGGATCTGCTTTATTGGTGAGCACCGCTTTAAGGAGTTTCTCAGCCGTTACCTCCCCGCCCAACCCGGTGAGATGCGCACCCCCGAAGGGGAATTTATCGGGGAACATGACGGGCTTATGTACTACACCTTAGGACAACGACGCGGGCTAGGCATTGGCGGCCGTAAAAATAGCAACGGCGCTCCTTGGTTTGTCGTGGGTAAAGATTTGCCACGGAATACCCTCTATGTGGCCCAAGGTAGGGAGCATCCCTGGCTGAAAAGTCAAACCCTTGAGGCCAATCAGTTACATTGGGTAGCCGGCCAGTCTCCTCCTCTGCCCTATCCCTGTGCTGCCAAAACTCGCTACCGCCAAGCCGATCAGCCCTGCACCCTCACAGAAATAATCAATGACCGTATCAAAATTGTCTTTGATTCACCACAATACGCCGTCACTCCAGGACAAGCCGTCGTTTTTTATCAGCGCAACGAATGTCTTGGTGGAGGCACAATTACTACCACGGACGCACCGGGGATACAATTATGAGCAACGTTTGGCATAATCGAACACTGGCTTTGGCTGGCATACTCCAAGCTCTGCACTCAGTCCAACAAATTGCACGTCATGGCAATGCCCCCACTGATGCGATTGCCACCAGCTTGGCCAGCGTTTTTAAGATGAATCCGAAAACTGCGGAAGATGTCTATGGCAACATCGAAGGACTCTCTATGGGGTTGCGGCTCTTAGGCCAACAGCTTGATAGAAAGCGCTACCGTACTGACCCTGAATTGCTACGTTACCTTATCAACATCATGTATTTGGAGCAACGCCTAAGAAAACGCCCTAAGATACTAGCGCAGATTGCGGAGCAGATTAAACACATTGAGCAGCAAATGGAGGATTTTTCCCCAACTCATCCCGACGTTATTGCACGCCTCGCTGACACCTACGTCAACACTATCAGCACCCTGACTCCGAGAATCCAAATTCGGGGTGAAGAGACCCACCTCAAACAGCCGGAGAATATTGAACGGGTACGCGCACTGCTGCTAGCAGGAATTCGATCAGCTGTCCTCTGGCGGCAGATGGGGGGTAATCGCCTCCACTTGCTGTTCCATAGCCGTCAGTTGTTATACGAAACCCACATGCTCCTCAAGCGCCTACCCGAAGCAGGCGCAGCCTAGACAAAAAGCTTTGCTTTAAAATGGCTTCGCCGGACGTCTATACGGCTTCCCTGATCAGCCCCTGGAAGGCAGCGCTTTGAAGCCGCCTTCCATTCTGCGGGCCATGCTGATAGTAGAGGCGTTGATTTAGCCAGGGCGGCGGTACTCGTCGGCCTGCTCTCCAGCACGGAGAATCACAATTTCCACACGACGGTTTTGCTGGCGACCTGCGGTCGTATCATTAGGCGCCACAGGATAATCCTCACCATAACCGCGGGCCACAATACGCTCTGGCGCAATCCCATTATTTATAAGAAAATTACGTACTGCATTAGCACGCTGTTGTGAGAGTTCCTGATTATAAACCCCCGAACCGGTGCTATCCGTATGACCCTCGACAACTATCTCCCGGTCGGGGAACTCTTTGAGAAATGTGACTAGCCGAAACAGGTTTTGCATTCCGCCCGGGGTCAGCTCGGCACGGCCTACCTCAAATAAAATATCCCCCACGGTCACCACATAACCACGCTTGGTCTCTTTAGCCTTGAGTTCCTCAAGTCTTTGCTTAAGCTCACGCACCTCACCTTCCGCCATTTCGGCTTGCTCTCTAGCCTGCTTTGCCTCAAGCTCGCGGACTTCCACCAGCATCTGCTGGCGCCCCTGGGCGAGATCTTTGATCTCAGCCTGTGCTGCTTTTTCTGCCGCCGCCGTTTCAGCAATGGCGGCGCGCTGCTGCGCCAAATAGGCAAGATGATCGACTTCCTCTACGCTCTTATCTTTCTCCCAGGCTACCCGTGCCCGTTGTAAAGCTTCCTCTGCTTCATCTAGCTTTACCGGAGCATACTGGGTAATACTGGGGTCGGTTTGTACCTGCTCAACAGCAACTTCGGCACGTTTCAGATCGGCTGGCTTTGTAGGAGGGGTACATGCTACGACTAAAAACCCTAAGCAGATACCCAGAATGAATATACCGGCCCTGCTCGAGCCACCTATGGAAAAAGGGATTATCATGCTCTCACCTCCTGCCCATCATCTCCGTTCAATTAATTCACGGCGCAGCATTTCAATGCTTTTGCGTAGCTCTTCCACCTGTTGGCGCTGAATCTCTGCCTGAGATTTAGCCTCTGCAAGCTGGGCATCGACGAGGGCTTGCTCGGCAAGGCGGCGTGCTTTCTTATAATCCTCCTCCGCCATCGCACTTTCAGCCGCACTCAGCTTGTTGCGCGCAGTGCGCAGCTCTACGGGGGCATACTGGGGAGCTTCCGTCTCTTGGGCTTCGCTCACAATAAGCGTTGCCTCTGCCATTTCCTTACGGGGTGGTGGTACACTTGCACAGCCACTTAATCCCCATAAGCCTGCTGCAATCACCAAAATAACCAATAAATTTTTTAAACTTATTTGTGGTAGGGACATAGCTTGTCCTCCTCAGCAATTTCCCCTCTGGAAGGTGCTGTCAGCGTAAACCGTCACCCCCCACCGCCAAAGTGAAACGACATGGTATAAACCACTTACAGCTAAATAAAGAATAGCTTAAATAAAGAATAATTTAAGCTGAATTTCGCTCTACCGAGATAAATGCTGGAATAAAAGGTATTGAATGAGATTGAGTATGGAAAGGTGGTGGCTTTATGCCGAAAGTAGCCAAATCACCGCTCGCGCTGCACTGGCGCTGGACTGGGGGTTTTGGCCTGTAATCAGGTTGCCGTCCACCACCACGTTATCCTGCCAGTTCGCTGCAGGCACAAACTCCGCCCCCAGCTCACGCAGCCGACTTTCAAGTAGGAACGGCATGTGTCGGTCGAGCGCCACAGCCCGCTCTTCTTGGTCGGTAAAGGACGTTACCCTACGTCCCTTTACCACTGGTGTGCCGTCCCTCAGCGATGCACCCACCAAGCAAGCTGGACCGTGGCAGACCGACGCCAGGACCTTATCGGCCCGCACAAACTCTGCCACCCACCGCTGCACATCAGCGTTATCCGGCAGGTCAAACATGGTCCCGTGACCACCGCAAAAGAAGAGGGCGTCGAAATCAGCGGTCTGCAGGCTTGAGTCTAACCTGCGGGTCCCTTTAAGCGCCGTACGGGCCGCCTCATTAGCCACAGTGGCTTCGTATTCTTCCAAGCTGCGCGGATCGATAGGGGCATCTCCTCCCTTGGGACTGGCAACCGTGATGGCATAACCCTGGTTGCGAAATAGGGTATAGGGCACTGAGAACTCCTCAAACCATAAACCCGTGGGATGTTTTCTATCGATAGCATCGTGGCTAGTGACGACCATGAGAATGGATTTGCGTTGCGACATATTGTCCCCCTGTGACTGTCGGCCTCACAGAAGTTTACAAGAAAGAAATAACCCATGCTTCAGCGGGTCCAAGAGCCAGCTGAACATTTGTTGGGCTGTTTATTGACTATAGAGAACAGCCCACAAGTTAGCGAATAATTTTTGGGTCACGGCAGGGAGTGATGCTCACTATTTATCTTGCAAAAGAGGTGGGTTTAATTCCCACCAGTCAAGGTCATAAAAACGCCTTTAATCTACTGAAACGGTTTGCTCGGTTGCCTGCTGATATTCCTCCATCTCGTTAAAATTGAGATAGCGGTAAATATTAGCCGCCACAGGCTTGAGACTTTTCACCTGGGCCAGATATTCTTCCACTGTGGGCAAGCGCCCTAAAATGGAAGTTACTGCTGCCACCTCCGCCGAGGCCAAATACACATTGGCATCTCGACCCATCCGGTTGGGGAAATTACGAGTCGAGGTGGACACCACAGTGGCACCATCCATCACGCGGGCCTGGTTGCCCATGCACAAGGAGCAGCCGGGCATTTCGGTACGGGCGCCGGCCTTGCCGAAGATACTGTAGTAGCCCTCTTCCATTAATTGATGGGCATCCATTTTGGTGGGGGGAGCGATCCAAAGACGGGAAGGAATTCGGCCCGAATCCTCTAAGATCTTGCCTGCTGCCCGGTAATGACCAATATTGGTCATACAGGAACCAATGAACACCTCATCCACTTCATTGCCTGCCACTGCCGACAGGGGCCGGACATCATCCGGATCGTTGGGGCAGGCCAGCAGTGGTTCGGTAATTTCATTCATGTCAATCTCGATAACTTCCGCATACTCGGCATCCGCGTCCGCCTCCAATAGGGTTGGATTCTTAAGCCAATCTTCCATGGCAGCGATACGTCTGGCCAGGGTACGCTGATCTTCATAGACCTGGGCAATCATCCAATTTAGCAGAGTGATATTGGACTTCAGAAACTCGATAATAGGTTCTTTGTCCAGCTTCACGGTGCAACCATTAGCGGAACGCTCCGCTGAAGCATCGGCAAACTCAAAAGCTTGCTCTACTTTAAGTTTCGGCAACCCCTCGATTTCTAAGACTCGGCCACTAAAAACATTTTTTTTGCCCTCTTTGGCCACCGTCAACAGGCCTCGCTGGATGGCTACATAGGGGATGGCATGGACCAAATCCCGCAAGGTAATCCCCGGCTGAATTTCCCCTTTGAAACGGACTAAAACCGACTCCGGCATATCCAGGGGCATCACCCCCAGGGCAGCAGCAAAGGCCACTAAGCCAGAGCCGGCGGGAAAACTAATGCCAATGGGAAAACGGGTATGGGAATCCCCGCCAGTACCCACCGTATCCGGAAGAATCATCCGATTAAGCCAGGAATGAATGATGCCGTCACCAGGACGCAGCGTGACCCCCCCGCGGGTGGCCATAAAGTCCGGCAATTCGTGTTGCAGGGTGACATCCACCGGTTTGGGATAGGCGGCCGTGTGACAGAAACTTTGCATCACCAAATCGGCGGAAAACCCTAGGCACGCCAACTCTTTGAGTTCATCCCGGGTCATAGCGCCGGTGGTGTCTTGGGAACCCACGGTGGTCATTTTGGGCTCGCAATAGGTACCCGGACGCACCCCCTCAACGCCACAGGCCCGACCCACCATTTTCTGGGCCAGGGTGTATCCCTTCTGACTATCGGCAGGCGCCACTGGTCTTATAAACAAAGGAGAAGGATCCAGTCCCAGCGCTTCTCGGCTTTTATCGGTTAAGCCGCGCCCAATGATCAGGGGAATCCGGCCACCGGCACGGACTTCATCGGGCAAGGTACTGGGACGAAGTTTAAAGCGGGAAAGTTCTTCGCCCGCTTCGCTGAGAATAACCCCCTCCAAGGGGCGAATTCGAATCATATCACCGGTATTGAGGCGACTTACGTCACACTCAATGGGTAGAGCGCCGGAGTCTTCAGCGGTGTTAAAAAAGATCGGGGCGATCTTGCCCCCCAAGATCACACTGCCTTGGCGTTTATTGGGCACGAAGGGAATCTCGTGGCCCATGTGCCAGAGGATAGAATTGATGGCGGACTTACGGGAGGAGCCAGTTCCCACCACGTCACCGACAAAGGCTAGGGGGAGCCCCTGATCTTTCAAATCGGCTATGGCTGATAATGCCTCAGGCATCTTGTTGACCAACATTGCCTTGGCATGGAGGGGAATATCCGGGCGGCTCCAAGCTTCCTGGGCAGGTGAAAGGTCATCGGTATTAGTCTCACCAGGGACCTTAAAAACGACTACTTTGATCTCCTCTGACAGTTCAGGGCGGCGCGTAAACCATTCGGCCTCAGCCCAGGAGTCGACAACCTGCTTGGCGTATTCATTGCTCTTTGCTTTTTCCAATACGTCATGGTAGTGGTCATAGACCAAAAGCGTATTCGCCAACGCCCTGGCAGCCACCGCCGCTGTAACTTCATCCTCCAAAAGGTCAATCAGCGGCTCAATATTGTAGCCTCCCAACATGGTGCCGAGCAGCTCCGTAGCCTGAACCCGGTCGATAAGAGGGCAGGCAGTTTCACCTTTGGCAACAGCTGCTAAGAATCCGGCCTTGACGTAAGCGGCCTGATCTACTCCTGGTGGCACCCGTTGCACCAAAAGTTCCTTCAGAAAGGTCTCCTCGCCTTGGGGTGGGTTTTTCAAAAGTTCTACCAACTCTGCAACTTGGGTAGCATTTAATGGCAGCGGCGGTAACCCTTCTGATTCCCGTTCGGCGACATGTTTACGATAAGCTGTAAGCACTTTTCTCACCTTTTCCTGTTGAATATCTTATTGGTAATTTTACCTTATTTATTATTTTATGTGGTTGTGGATACTCTTTGCAGCTATCCGGGGGCTTGGAGGACGAATGAGCAGTTCAATCAGCCTCCATTCTCTGGAGCTACATTTGATATAGGAAGTATCTAATCAGATATTCACGCAGGGGGCATTGGCGTTTAGGGGATGGGATTGGATTTTCGCCATGACTGACTGCAGTTTGGTCTCTTTCACTGTAAATCTAACGGCCACCTCTTAAGCGACGCATAAAACCATAAATTCCACCTTGTTTTTGGCCTGTGGTCACCAATTCTGGAACGCTTTCAACTTCTATACTCGTTTCCAATAATCCCACCACAGAGCAAGCGTTGATGAAATTCACTGTCTTCTGCCTGGTAACACCCGTATAGGCGGCAATCGTGGCCAACGTAGCTGCCTGCTTAGTCATAAAGGTGGCTAACCGCATTTCATCCAAGCTATGCCGGAGCACACCTAGATTAGGCCATTGTTTTAGCTTAAGTAGGCCCTCCTCTTCCCAATCGAGTAGCGGCCGTCCTGCAGATCCTTCCAGGGCAGCTAACCAGATGAGACTCTGCAGGGAGCGCCCATCCATCCTTTCTGAGGTGATCCGTTGAGTCAGCAGTTCTTTGGTTATTGCTTCAACCGTGATGTGAGATGAGATACTTCCACAGAGTTTGCGTAAGCATTTCTCGTTATCTTGGTAGAAATATTCCCAATCCGTAGGTTCGACGTATAAGGGCAAACTATCCTGGTATTGAAATTGTACCGGCTGTTTCTCTTCGATTACCGAAAATAGCAGACCAAGAAAATGTTCCGCAGGATTAAAAACTGTATCAGCGAGCCTTTTCTCGGACTTGTTTTTAATAATAGCAGAGACCGGGGCAATTTTCCGTGCTTCTGGTTTTGATCCTCTCACTGCCGTCAATAAATCAACCAAGTATTGATACCGGTAAGGTTTTTTTAGGTAATATTTGACGGCTTCCGTGGGACCCTGTCGCGAGCACCATACCCGTATCGATTCTCGTGTTAGTCCTTGATTAGCATTCCAGGCTGACCGGCCGGCTTCGGTGTCCACATCAAACAGCACCACATTCGCCCGCTCCCCTTCTACGAGGGACCAGCTTTGGCGGGTCCGCGAATTCACAAGTTCCAGCAAAGATCGCAGCACCATAAGATCTCTGTGCTCAAATCCGTGTGCTGACAGACGATAGGAGCTATTTTTGTTCACAAGCCTCTCATGCAGTCCGAACCATTTGCAGATACTATGCTGTAAGAATAATCGACCGAGAGGGCTGAAAGTTTAAATACTTATTTGGACCCTAGTGGTAAACCTAAGCTTAATCTTTCCTCGGCTAGGTTATAATGTGTTTTTGTCTTGCTAAATATAAAAGCCCCATGGATTATTTACCGCTAACTGCTCTTTCTCCTATTGATGGCCGTTACGCCGATAAAGTGAATGCCCTTCGCCCCATTTTCAGCGAATACGGATTGCTGCGCTACCGGGTAGCGGTGGAAGTACGGTGGTTGCAGTTATTAAGTGCTTGCCCTGATATCTCTGAAGTTCCTCAGCTAAGCGATGAAGCTGAAGCCTTCCTGAATGCCATTATGGACAATTTTTCAGAAGAAGATGCTCAGCGTATCAAGGATATCGAAACCATCACCAATCATGATGTCAAAGCGGTGGAGTATTTCTTAAAAGAAAAAGTGAAGGGCCACTCGGAACTAGAGTCAGTCGGTGAATTTATTCATTTTGCCTGCACCTCTGAAGACATTAATAATATGGCCTATGCCCTCATGCTGAAGGACGCCCGGAAAAAGGTACTCCTTCCCCAAATGGAAGCGCTGATCGCCGCCATCCGGACCCTGGCCCATCGCTATCAGCATATCCCGATGATCTCTCGCACCCACGGCCAACCCGCTTCCCCAACCACCTTAGGGAAGGAAATGGCGAATTTCGTCCACCGCTTGGAAATACAACGCCAGCACACGGAAAAAGTTCTCCTTTATGGCAAAATGAACGGTGCCGTCGGCAATTACAATGCCCATCTAGCCGCCTACCCGAACATTGACTGGCCCTTTATAGCCCATGCCTTCGTCACCCAATTGGGCCTGCGTTGGAATAAATACACTACCCAGATTGAACCCCATGACTATATGGCTGAGCTCTTTCAGGCCATGATGCGCTTTAATTCCGTGCTCCTGGATTTCTGTCGGGATATCTGGGGTTATATTGCTCTAGGGTATTTTCGACAAAAGACGGTGGAAGGGGAAGTCGGCTCTTCTACCATGCCTCACAAAGTCAACCCCATCGACTTTGAAAATGCCGAGGGCAATCTGGGGATGGGGAATGCCCTTTTTGAGCACTTGGCTGTAAAGCTGCCCATCTCTCGCTGGCAGCGGGATCTATCCGACTCCACGGTGCTGCGAAACCTAGGGGTCGGATTTGCCCATTCCTTGATTGCCTACCATTCCGCGCTAAAGGGAATCGGCAAATTAGAAGCCCACAAGGGACGGATGAACGCCGACTTGGAAGCCAGCTGGGAAATACTCTCGGAGGCCGTGCAAACCGTCATGCGCCGTTACGGAATCCCGAAGCCCTATGAGAAGCTCAAGGCCTTTACCCGAGGGCAGCATATTGACCGGGATAGTCTCCGGGTATTTATCGAAAGCTTGGATCTGCCGATAGAAGCTAAACAGCAGCTGTTGGCGCTGACCCCGCAAACCTATACTGGCCATGCAACACAACAGGCAAAAGACGTATAAGAGCCCCACTTGAAGGACTCTAAATATTGGTATTCACGAGGAGATTACCACCAGCTTTATGGAAAAGGGCCCGTTTAGCCCCCTAAAAAAAATCCTCTCCGGGCTATTTTTAGGGCTACTTCTTTACCCTCCCTGGAATCAGGGTGAAGAGCTTGCCATCCTCCCCCTAAAGCATCGAATACCAGAGGAGGTGTTACCCACATTGCGCCCTTTTCTAGCCGAGGGTGCCACCATCCAAGCCGACAATAATCTTATTATTGTCCGCACCACTCAGGAGAATCTGGAACAACTCAAAACTATCCTGGCCCAAGTGGATAGGCCCTTGCAGCAGCTGTTGATCACCGTCAAGCAGTTAAGTACCCGCGAAGCGGCTCGCTTTCGCGCCCGTATTAAGATACCTCACTCTAACCAACCCAGGGCCCGTATAACGGGAACGGGGGCCCGGGATCAAAGAAGTGACACCCAGCAGGTGCGGGTATTGGAAGGACAAGCCGCCTTGCTACAAACAGGTCAATCCATTCCCCTAGCTGATAGGGTCTGGCTGCTCCCAGGGGGGCGGCTACTCGCTCAAAACTCAATCCGTTATCGCGACGTAGTCAGCGGATTTGAAGTACTTCCTCGCACTAATGGGAACAAAGTCACCCTGGAAATTCGGCCTTATCAAGCCAACCTCAGCGGGCAAGGCGGGGGCCGCATTGGGATACAAACATTAGTCACCCAAGTCTCGGTCCCCTTCGGACAGTGGTTTGAATTGGGCGGCGCTGATGGAACCCGCCAACAACAAGGGATCGGAGCCGTCTACGGCACCCACAGCCGCACCGAGGAGCTACGCCATATTTTTATCCGCGTGGATAAGGCGCAATAACTACCCCCCTTGTTAAGTATCCCAGTAAAAGTTTGGAAGGATTCCTGGAGCCAGCCGGTGGGCTTGGAGCCAGGGGACACCCTTTTTTCAGGGAGGAAAAACGGGTTTGCGGAACACCACCAGCTCGCTCCTACCTCATCTTTTATTCCTGGGTACCTAAAGAGGCAGCTTTTTTAATGCATCGATGCGCAAGCGAAGCGCGTTGAGCTTAATAAAACCTTCTGCATCCTGCTGGTTATAGGCGCCAGCATCTTCCTCAAAGGTGGCAATTTCAGGGGCAAAGAGGCTATCGGTCTTCGATTGACGCCCGATTACCGTGACATTGCCCTTATATAGCTTGAGGCGGACGGTGCCGTTAACCGTGGCCTGAGAAGCATCAATAAGCTGCTGCAGCAAGGATCGTTCTGGAGACCACCAGTAACCATTGTAGATGAGGCTGGCATAACGGGGCATCAGCTCATCCTTCAGATGAGCCACTTCTCGATCTAAAGTCAATGACTCCATCGCTCGGTGGGCTTTGAGCATGATCGTCCCCCCTGGGGTTTCATAACAACCCCGGGATTTCATCCCCACATAACGGTTCTCCACCAAATCCAGGCGGCCAATCCCATTCTTCCCGCCAAGGCGATTGAGCGTCTCTAGCACTTTGGCAGGGCTTAGGACCTCACCATTAATGGCCACGATATCGCCACAGCGGTAATCCAACTCCAAGTAGGTGGGTTCATTGGGAGCCAATTCAGGGGAAGCTGTCCAGCGCCACATAGCTTCCTCAGGTTCAAACCAGGGATCTTCCAGGGGACCCCCTTCATAGGAAATGTGCAGCAGATTAGCATCCATAGAATAAGGAGAACGGGTCCCCCGCTTACCTTCTACCGGAATGCCGTGGGTCTCCGCATAGGTCAGTAATTTTTCCCGTGAAGTGAGATCCCACTCCCGCCAGGGGGCGATGACTTGAATGTCAGGGCGCAAGGCATAGGCGCCCAATTCAAAGCGTACCTGGTCATTTCCTTTACCGGTGGCGCCATGGGCGATGGCATCCGCGCCGGTTTCACTGGCAATCTCCGCCAAACGCTTGGCAATGAGAGGGCGAGCAATGGAAGTCCCGAGCAAGTATTCCCCCTCATAGAGGGTATTGGCCCGAAACATAGGAAACACATAATCCCGGGCAAATTCCTCGCACAGATCCTCAACATAGATCTCCTTGACCCCTAGCGCCTCTGCTTTAGCGCGCGCGGGTGCCACTTCCTCCCCTTGACCGATATCCGCGGTGAAGGTCACCACTTCACAGCCATAGGTCTCCCGTAGCCACTTCAAGATCACGGAGGTATCTAGCCCTCCCGAATAAGCCAACACGACTTTTTTAATCGTTGACATGGAATCCTCTACGCTAAAACAAGAATAGTGACACTTCTCTGCTATTGCCGTTGGGTGCGGCGCAAGCGCGAAAGTAATCGCCGGGCCATTTCCCCAAACAACTCGGTCTGGGTTGGATGAGGATGAATAGCGCGGGCGACCTGCTCCAAGGTCATCTTCCCCGTCACCATCATGACCGCTTCCCCAATCAAGGTATCGGCGTGATCTGCCAAGAAATGGACCCCAATAATCCGGTGACTGGTCTTGTCCGCCACAATCTTGATGAGACCTTCAGTCTCATTATTGATCATCGCTTTGGCATCAATGCGGATGGGCATTTTCACTTCCGCCGCATCCACTCCCCTTTCTTTGGCCTGGGCCACTGATAGGCCCACAAAAGCCGCCTGGGGGCGGGTAAAAATCACCCCGCAATCCTTCTCCACCTCATAGGCATGGGCCTCACCTAAAATGGTAGCTGCCGCCACCCGCCCTTGCTGCCCTGCGGTATGGGCCAGCATCAACCCCCCAATGACATCCCCCACCGCAAAGATATGGGATTTAGAGGTAGCGCATTGGGCATCCACTTGAATCACGCCGTTTCCTGTGGCCACACCCGCTTGGTCCAAAGCCAAGGATTCCAGATTGGGCCGTTTTCCGGTTGCCATAAGAATATAATCCACCTCCAGATGGTGGCTGTTACCCTCTGAATCATCAAAGGCAACCTGCATCGCTCCCGGCTGACCGCTGATGGCCTGGACCTTGGCGGAAGTCTGCACAGTAAGCCGGGGATCGGCATTGAGGATTTCCGCCAACAGTTTACCAACCTCCGGCTCGACCTCAGCCAATAACCGCTCCTGGGCTTCCAATAATAGGACTTCAGTTCCAAAATCCTGGAAGATTTGGGCCATTTCCACACCAATGGCACCGCCGCCAATGACTGCCAAACGCTCAGGGACACGCTCTAAACCCCAGACCGTATCAGAGGTTAATACCCCACCGGCCTGCAGACCTTCTTGGGCGCCGGGAATAGGGGGAATAAAAGGCGGCGCGCCGGTGGCGATCACCGCTCCCGCAAAACTTATCGTTTGTCCCTGGGAGTCTGGCATAGACTGGGTGCGGGTAAAAGGATCTTCACTGTTACCGCTGGTATCCACCACCAGGTGATGTTCATCAATAAAATGGGCATGCCCCTGAATGAATTTGATTTTCATCCCCTTATCGGTCTTCAAGGCCATCTCGCCCCGGGACTGGAGCACATGGCGGCGGGTTGCCTCTAGCGCTTTCCAGTTCAGCGCAGTAGGCGTGGTGCCGCCTACCCCCAAGTGGGAGTCGTGAACCCGATCGCGAATGCGATCAGCGGCTGCGCGCCAGGTCTTAGAAGGGATGCAACCACGCCACAAACACTCGCCACCCGGGAAAGGAGAATCATTAATCAGGGCCACTTTAATACCGTGTTCAGCCAATTCTCGGGCACAGTCCTCCCCACCAGGTCCCCCTCCAATCACCACCACATCGTAATCCCAGTCTCCCTCCAGGGGCAGCGCCTCCTTGGCCGTCGATGGGGAAGCGCTACCCCCGCTGATCCAGGTTTCTGGGAATTCCACCCGCTCCTTAAAGGTGTTTAAAAAGCGAGCGGCATCAGCGCCATTGATAATCCGATGGTCGGCGGTGATGGTCACCGGCATCCCCTGAGAGCCGGTCGTGGCAATAGCTAAAATAGCGGAAGTCCCCGGCGAGGGGATGGCGTCAAAATAGGCCACCCCCAACATTCCCATATTGGAGATCACAAAGGTTGGATTAGAGTACTCTTCCGGTTTTAACCTTTTAATCCGTGCCCGCTCCACCAGATCCGCCCAGCTAGCGCTGAGTTCGGCAAGATCACGATTAGAGGTATCCCGCAATACGGGCACCACCAAACCCATACCCTCTGTGGTTACCGCTAACCCCACATCGATCTGCTCCCGCTCCAGAATGCGGTCCTCGTGCTGATAAACGCTATTAATCTTAGGGTGTTCTTCAACGGCTAAAGCCGCCGCTTTGGCCAGGGCTACGGTCACGGAGCTGCCCTGTTCCTTAGCTGCTGCCACCAGCCGGGTGGGATCCACATAGACCGTGGCCCGAAAAAGGGGCATAGAAAGGGAATACTCCATATTATGAGCAATCGCCTTCTCCATGCTGTCCATAGGACGCCCCGTGCCCGGAACTTCGAAAATCCGGCGGGTCATGCCTCTCGCTCCCTCTCCACTGACCACATCGGCGGCCACGATTACCCCTTCCGGGCCACTACCCTTAATCCCCGCAAGGTCAATAGCATGAGCGCCAGCGAGCTGCCTGGCGTAAGGGGTAGCACGAGTATGGCTGGGGTGCGGCGCTGGAGTTGCCCCTCCTGGCATGGCTGGGATCTTGGTCTTAGGCTTTGAGGTGCCGGCAGGCTCAAATTTAGGTCTTTCCTCCACCTCAGGCGTTGGCTGGGGACTAGAGCTGGCCTCAGTTTTTTCAACTTGCTCAGCCTCCGCCACCAGGTAAGCAATAGGCTCGCCCACTGCAGCGACCCCATCTACAGGCAACTGAGGTCCGGAAAGGTAACCTTCGCGGAACACTTCCACATCCATGATGGCCTTATCGGTTTCCACTGTGGCCACCACCGTACCACGCTCAATAAATTCGCCAATCTCTTTTTCCCAAGAAACCAGCACCCCCTCGGTCATGGTATCCGAGAGTTGAGGCATCTTGATGACATAGGGCTCAGCCATAAAATCCCAACCTAATTATCTTGTTACTAAACTTTTCCCAATACCTTGAGAGCCCCCTGGTAGACATCTTTGGCATCGGGGATCGCCAACTTCTCCAGGTGATAGTTATAAGGTACTGGGACATCCGCTGCATGCACCCGTACCGGCTGGGCATCCAAAGCAAAGAAACAGTCTTCAATAATCCCGGTAATTATTTCACTGCCCACTCCCACTGGGGCCTCATCTTCCTCAGCCACCAGAACCCGGTGGGTTTTTTCTATGGAACGGCGAATGGTTTCCCGATCGATGGGTTTCAGGGAACGTAAATCGATAACCTCGGCATGAATCCCTTCCTGGGCCAGTTTATCCGCTGCAGACAGGCACCAATGCACACTATAGTTGTAACCAATTAGAGTAATATCTGTTCCTTCCCGAATGACCTCAGCACCCTCCAAAGGCCGGAACGCTTCTTCATCAGGCACTTCCCCTTTGAGGTTATACATACTCTCGTGCTCAATAAAGATCACCGGATCATTACAGCGCACCGCAGATTTAAGCATGCCGTAGGCATCCAAAGGGGTACTCGGCGTAACCACTCGTAGACCCGGCGTTCCCATAAACAGCCTGGCCAACCGTGCTGAATGTTGAGCGGCAAGCTGGTGGGCTGTTCCACCGGGGGTTCGCATCACAATGGGGCACTGGGCCCGACCACCGGACATATAGCGGATCTTGGCTGCTGCATTGATAAGAGTATCCAGCGCCAACAACGCAAAATTAATAGACATTATCTCAATAATGGGTCGCATTCCCGCCATTGAGGCCCCAATCCCGATACCGGTATAGGAATTCTCAGAAATCGGGGTATCGACAATCCGTTCCTCCCCATACTTGTCGTAAAGGCCTAGGGTGACTTTGTAGGTACCCCCTGCCACCCCAATATCCTCCCCCATGGCAATGACCATAGGATCATTAGCCAATTCTTCGTCGTGGGCGCGACGCAACGCCTCCCAATAAGCCAGCTCAGCCATGCCCCCCTCCTTGTGCTTCTAGCGGCCCGATCCACCGGGGATTGGGCTTGTCTTCCAGAACGTACTTCGTCAGCTCTTCTACTTTCGGTTCTGGGCTCTCTTCCGCAAATCTGACAATGTCGTTATCGATTTCATCCTGAACTGCCTGCTCCATCGCCTTAAATTCTTCTTCTGTTAACTCGCCCGCCTCAATTAACCGCTTAGCTAGGATCTGAATGGGGTCCTGCTGCACCCACTTCGCCACTTCTTCCTTGCTGCGGTAGGCCCCAGCATCCGACATCGAGTGCCCCCGATAACGGTAGGTCAGCAATTCTAGGAAATAAGGCCCGGCACCGCTACGCACATGGTCTACAGCGGATTGGGCGGCTTCCATAACTACTTCGATATCCTGGCCATAATGTTGACTCGCCGGGATGCTATAAGCAGCAAGGCGCTTGTATTGATCAACCATTGGCGTTGAGCGCTGGATAGCGGTACCAATGGCGTAGAGGTTATTTTCGCACACAAACAATACCGGCAATTTCCATAGGGAAGCCATGTTCATGGTTTCATGGAAAGTGCCTTGGTTGTTGGCACCATCTCCAAGAAAACAGACGGCAATTCGCCCTTCCTTCTGGTACTTACAAGCTAAAGCCAACCCTGCGGCAAGGGGGAATGGCTGCCCCACTAAGGCATACCCCCCCATGAAACGCACACTAGGATCAAAGATATGCATTGACCCGCCACGGCCTTTGGAACTCCCGGTTTCTTTGCCATATAGCTCGGCCATAACCTCCCGTGCGGGAGCCCCCGTTTTGATGGCGTGGATATGATCCCGGTAGCCCGTGATAACATAATCAAAGCCTATCCCGCGATCTGCCTGGATGACCTCAAGCACTCCCGTCGCCACTGCTTCCTGTCCCGAATAGAGATGCAGAAAACCACCAATTTTACGCTCCATGTAGGCCTCAAATGTGCGGTCCTCGAAGCGCCGGAAGAAAATCATCTCCCGTAGCAACCGTTTACGATCAATCTTACTCATGTCCCCTCTGCGTATTAAGTCCGCAATCTGGAAAAATTTTCTTAAAAATTGGGCAGCCAGTCCGCTGACAAAGCTGCATATGATCGCTTTTTTTATGTTAACTGGTCAAGCTATTACCACTTCTTCGAGCTAAACAACCCACATCGCCCTCCTAAGAATTTAAGAAAATTACTGCGGGAAAAATGGCAGAAACACTCGAATTGATTCCCCCCTATTTAGGACATAATCTTCGCTTTAATTTTCTTCTAGTATGGTGAGCTCTGCTTCAGAAAACCCCGCTTGTAGCCGCGCTTCACGATATAAAGGCCCGCGAGTTTCACCCTTAAAATAGCCGTTAATCAAGTGACGAAAGGTTCTCTCAGAGTCGAGTTTACGAAGCCTGCAGAGGTAGCGGAACCAATGGGAACCCACCGCCACATGTCCCACCTCATCGCGCAAGATAATTTCAAGGATGAATGTTGCCCGCAAATCACCCGCTTGCCGCAGCCGTTCCATCATGCCAGGGGTAACATCAAGTCCCCGGGCCTCTAATACTCTAGGGACGAGGGCCATACGCACGAGTGGATCATGGGTGGTCTTTTGGGCCATCTCCCAAAGCCCGTCATGGGCTGGAAAATCCCCATAGGCATAGCCTAAGGAATGCAAATGCTCCTGTAGTAAACAAAAATGATAGGCCTCTTCCAAGGCTACCTGCACCCAGTCGTCATAAAATGCCTTAGGTAAGTGGTTAAAGCGGCAAACTGCATCCCATGCCAAATTAATTGCATTAAATTCAATATGGGTAATGGCATGGATCAACGCCGCCCGCCCCACTGCTGAGGTGAGCTTACGACGGGGTAATTCCCGGGGGGCAACTAAAGGAGGTCGTAGCGGCCGACCGGGCGTATCAGGCAAATCACCATTTGTAGAACCCGCTCGCAAGCACCCGGCTTTCCAAAGCTGCGCCACATCGCAGGTAGCTTTAATTTTTTCTTCCGGATCGCCAACCCCGAGGCAATGTAAAGCTGCATCGCCAAGAGATAACTTTTCCCATACCAGAGACATGGTACCCACCTTTACCCTACGCTATACCGCCACTTTGCTCGCTTCTCTTCTTAAGAGAGAGTATCATTTCTTTTAGCCTATCCGCTTCGCTGCTAGATTACGGTTCTATCCTCCTCTCAGGGCGTTTGCGGGAATCCACTAATCTTTATCTTTGTATCACTAGCGATAAATAATGATGACACGACCCAGTGCTTTTAGCTATGAAGATCTCTTGCGATGTAGTCGCGGTGAGATGTTCGGCCCAGGGAATGCTCAATTGCCCATGCCCCCTATGCTAATGTTTGATCGCATTACCCACATTAGCAATGAGGGAGGTGCTTTTGGTAAGGGAGAAATTACCGCTGAAATGGAAATCAAACCTGATCTGTGGTTTTTTGATTGCCATTTTCCTGGCGACCCTGTGATGCCAGGCTGTTTAGGTTTGGATGCAATGTGGCAGCTCTTAGGATTCTACCTTGCTTGGCGAGGCGGTCCTGGCCATGGCCGTGCATTAGGCTCGGGGGAAGTCAAATTTACTGGCCAAGTCACCCCTAAGAACAAGTTGGTTACTTATCACATTGATCTCAAACGTGTTATTATGCGTAAATTGGTTATGGGTATCGCCGATGGCATGATGGCGGTAGATGGCCGAGAAATTTACCTGGCTAAGGATCTTCGGGTTGGCCTATTCATTTCAACAGAGGCATTTTGATACTTTCTCCCGTGAGGTCGTCGAAGAATAGTTAATAAGTTTGAACATTATCACGATTCCATCACGCAATTTGCATTCTGTGATGCATTACACGCCATCTCCTATAGTCCAAAGCTATAAAAGTCAGTACCAATTGAGGCCATAAGACCTACTGACTTCCACTGCAGGTATCCACGATGGCGACAAACGTCCATTACTTGCCCCAAGGGGCCAATAAGCAGGCGCAATTCCCAACCCAGCAAATTGCTGATCGGCTTTTCTCCCAAAGTCTTGAGCAGTTTAAGATTCTTATCGACGAGACCTTCGGAGCAATTGATGATACCTTTTTCAAACGTGCCGAAAAGGCGGCAAATAATAGCGAACAAACGACCTATCTAGACGACATGCGTCTGGTGCGTATGGAACGCACGGTTATCGAACGTGCCTTTCTCAATGATATCAGTGGCCGCTTTAATAAACTGCTCGAGCAACCTTATTATGCTGCACCAACAAAACCTAGTGAGCCTCCCCCCACTGCCCATGATGGACTCTCGCTGGTAGAGGATAGCCAGCTAGAAGAAACCTTGGCCCTTAGTAGCATGGTCGCCAGGGCAAGAACCCGTTTCTCGCTTCCCCTGTCTCAGCTAGAAACTCGTCTCGCTTTTCTGATTGGCCTTACTAAAATTGACTATCAGTCTAATCCCGTTGACCCTGAAATCATCGCCAATGCCTTTGATAAAGCTGCTCGAGACCTGGAATTGTCCGTTGAAAACAAACTTATTATTTATAAGCTCTTTGATAAGCATCTAATGAGTTATGTTGGCGAACTCTATGAAAAACTGAATCACCTACTCATTGATGCCAATGTACTGGCGGAATTTGGCCAAACCCCTTGGCTCCACCACCGAAACCAAAGAGCAGAGCCCGTAGACAATGCCCAGCCGGTTAATCCTAGCCAAGATCCCGTAGTCACCTCATCAATGAGCTCAGCTACGGGTTCCGCTGATTTATTTCAATTAATGCAACAGCTATTGAATGCTTCCGCTCCCTTCGAGGGCATGCAACACGCCACCTCCCCTGCACTTGAGGAATCCCCCCATGAATCCGAGCCGGTTTGGAGTGCGGAAAAACTGGTGAATGTTTTATCCACCATCCAAAGTAGTGCCCAAAAAAAAGCAGGCGTAACCTTAGAGAAATTTTCCTATCTTGAAAAAGATATTCTTAAACAAAAACTTATAGGGATATTTCAGCAATCTTCCCCCGAAGGAAAGCTAGCAAACATTAGCCGTAGCGAAGACAATGTCATCGATATCATCGGCATGCTGTTCGATTTTATCCTCGATGACCAAGGAATACCCGATACCATTAAAGCGCTGATTGGCCGACTTCAGATTCCAATGCTCAAGGTCGGCATCCTGGACAAAACTTTCTTTAGCAAAAAGCAACATCCGGCACGGATGCTATTAAATGACTTGGCAAGGGCAGGAACCGGCTGGAATGAAGATGACCCCTTAACCCAGCAAGAACTCTATACCCAAATGCAACATATTGTTAACCGCATTCTCAATGAATTCGACGACGATATTTCAATTTTTATAGAACTTCAAAAAGAGTTCAGCACATTCCTTAGCACGGAACAAACTCAGGTAAAAATTATTGAAGAACGAACCCGACAAGCCGAGGAAGGAAAGTATCGAGTTGCCGAAGCTCGTGCCCAAATACAAAAAGTGATAGAGACTCGTGCCCAAATCAATACGCTACCTGAAGCGATGACGACTTTACTCCATCAAGTTTGGTCTAAAATTCCGCTACTCATTTATCTCAGGGAAGGACCGACCAGCCACGATTGGCAGCAAACTATCGCCACCCTTGATAAATTGACTTGGACATTAGTTCCTAAACACACCGAGGAAGAAAGAAAAAAACTTCTAACAACTATACCGGGTTTATTACAGGAGCTGCGCCAGGGCTTTAAGCAAGTCCAGTGCAATCCGATGGATACCCTACGATTTTTCAAAACCCTAGAAACCTGCCACATTAACTGTATCCGTGCTTCATCTAAGCATAGTTCCCAGAATACCAGGAACCAGGCAGCCGCAGTAGAAAAATTCGAGCAGCCCTGCTCAGGTACAAGCCACTCAAAGCCAACCCCATTTTTTGAAAATCAGTCTAAACCTCATTCTAACCAAATGAGTCAAGAGACTGATCATGTTTCTTCTTCTTCACCCACCGGAACACCCTCCTCCGCTGAAAAAGATCAATATTTACAAGAACTGGAGTCCGCACCTCTTGGAAGTTGGTTCTTATTTACAAATGCCGAAGGGCAGAAACACCGTGCTAAGCTCTCCATCCGAATTGCTGGAGGTGGCAATTACGTTTTTGTGAACCGTGCAGGCATCAAAGTATTGGAGCGATCACCTTCGGCTCTTGTGGAAGGGATACGCCAAGGTCATGTCAAAATCCTGGCTGATGAGCTCATCTTAGACCGTGCTTTGGAGTCTGTTTTAAAAAGCCTACGTCAAATGCACGATAATTTATAGTTTATTATAGGGAAACCTTAGTTTAGGGTTAGGGGCCGGATTGAGTACTACCCACTGAATAAGCCGGAATCTGCTCCAGTCTCCAAATATCAGCGTTATATTCCTTGATAGTCCGATCGGTAGAAAATCTACCACTTGCTGCAGTATTGAGGATAGCCATACGGGTCCAGCGTTCTTCATCACGATAGGCTTCTGCAACCCGACGCTGCGCATCGATATAACTCCGAAAATCAGCAATTGTCATCCATGGATCAAGGGGACTACGCAAGGCGTGTAGGATAGGGTCGAAGATTCTTGGCTCGAACTGGTTGAAATGGCCACACTCGAGCAGGTGTATTACCCGTTGCAGCTCCTCATCACTTGCAATAATAGCGTTAGGATCATAATGATGGCGCGCTGCTTCGACCTCTTCAGCCTTTAGTCCGAATAAAAAGAAATTCTCGTTCCCCACCTCCTCAAGAATCTCAATATTGGCACCATCTAACGTTCCAATAGTAATAGCACCATTCATCATGAATTTCATATTGCCGGTCCCGGAAGCTTCCTTGCCAGCAGTAGAGATTTGTTCTGAGAGATCAGCACCAGGACAAATAATTTCCATGGCTGAAACCCCATAGTTGGGGAGAAAGAAAACTTTAAGGGCCTCATCTGCCTTCGGATCGTGATTAACCACATCGGCAACATTATTAATTAATTTAATAATTAATTTTGCCATCCAATAACCCGGCGCTGCCTTTCCACTGATCAAAACACAACGAGGAACCCAGCCTTCCATATCGCCCCGCTTGATCCGGTCATAGAGGTGGATGATATGCAAAACATTCAGCAGCTGCCGCTTATATTCGTGGATACGCTTCACTTGCACATCGAATAAAAAATGAGTATCGACCTGGATACCATATTGGGCCTGAAGCGCTAGCAACCGTCTCTTGTTTGCATATTTGATACTGCGCCACCGAGCCCGAAACTCTGGATTTTCCGCATGGAGAGAAAGACGGCGCAGCTGGCTTAAATCGGTGGTCCATCCATCCCCAATGGTCTCAGTAATTAGACGGGCTAAATCCGGATTGCATTTGGCCAGCCAACGGCGTGGGGTCACTCCGTTAGTTTTATTATTAAATTTGTGTGGCCAAATTTGATAAAAATCATGAAATAACCCATGCTTCAGCAAACGGGTATGCAAAGCAGCCACCCCATTAACGGAAAAACTAGCAACGATGGCAAGGTGAGCCATCCGCACCTGTTGACTCTCTCCCTCCTCTATAATAGACATACGCGCCTGCCGGTCAGTATCTCCTGGCCAACAGCGGGCAACTTCAATTAAAAAACGTGCATTAATTTCATAAATAATTTCTAAAAGGCGCGGTAGCAGAGAACCAAACAGGCTCACCGGCCATTTCTCCAGAGCTTCCGGCAATAGGGTATGATTAGTATAAGCCACCGTGTGGCTAGTAATTTCCCAAGCCTTGTCCCAGCCTAATCCGTGCTCATCCATCAGCAAGCGCATCAACTCCGGCACCACGCTTGTGGGGTGGGTATCGTTAAGTTGAAAACGATTTTTCTCGGCAAATTGGCTAAAATCCTCACCATAACGCCGCACCCAATCGCGAAGAATATCTTGCAGACTTGCTGAAGTCAGGAAATACTGCTGGCGCAGACGTGTTTCCTTACCCAGTTCCATGGCATCATTAGGATAGAGCACCATGGTGATATTTTCGGCAGCATTCTTTGCCGCGACAGATTCTGGATATCTTCCCGCGTTGAATTCACCTAGATCAAAAACATCCGTAGCTTCAGCTTTCCACAACCGCAAAGTATTGACTGTACCATTGCGGTAACCTGGAATAGGAATATCATAGGGCACGGCTAAAACATCATGGCTGTTAACCCACCGCACACGCCAACCTCCATGACCGTCATCCACATGTTCAGTGCGCCCACCGAATTTGATCCTCTGGGTGTATTCCGGCCTTTCTAATTCCCAGGGATTGCCGTCCCGGAGCCAATGGTCGGGCTCTTCTACCTGATAGCCATTGTTGAATTCCTGACGGAACATCCCGTACTCATAGCGCAAACCATAGCCTCTGACGGGAAGCTGTAAAGTAGCGCAGCTATCCAAGAAGCAAGCAGCCAGACGTCCCAAGCCTCCATTACCCAGGCCAGCATCGTGCTCTAACTCCGCCAATTCTTCTAAGTCTAGGCCATACTTTTCCAAGGCCTCATGCATCTGATCATCAAGACCTAAATTAAGCATGGCATTACCTAAGCAACGCCCTAACAGGTACTCCATGGAAAGATAGTAAGTCCGAGAACAATTACTCTCGTCATAGGCACGATTAGTACTTTTCCAACGCTCCATCAATCGGTCGCGGATTGTGAGCGCCAGAGCAAAATATAGGTAATGTTTCGATACGCAACTTTCATCACGTCCCAGAAAACGGCCAAAATAGCCCTTGTAGTCATTGGCCAGACTATCCCTATCCATACCCAGTGGAGGTAATTCTGTGAGCTTGGATGGGGGTATGATATTGCATACGTACCGAGTTGGCATAGCGTATTGCCCTCATGGTGCTAAAGAGAAAATTAACTCCGGCAGCCGCTCCCTTTTCTGCTACCTAGAAATTCAGCAACAACTAAAGAGTTTGGCTGCCAACCCGCTATGTAGGCATTGCTAAAAAAAACTATTTTCACCGATTTGCTCCCGGCAAATCGGGACATCCGAAGGATGTCCCACCGGGAACGCATCAAAGCTATTCGTTTCCAATCGCCTTGATACTCAAACGAACCCGGCCTTGCTTATCTACTTCTAAGACCTTAACGCGAATAATGTCCCCTTCAGACAACTTATCGCTCACGTTCTTCACTCGCTCGTCTGAGATCTGAGAAATATGGAGCAAGCCGTCTTTGCCAGGCAAGATGGTGACAAAGGCTCCAAAATCCATCAGCCGAGAAACTCGTCCCTCATAGATTTTGCCTACTTCCACATCGGAGACAATTTCTTCCACTCGGCGCCGGGCTTCTTGGCCATCGGCCTTGTCAGAGGAAAAAATTTTCACTGTTCCATCGTCTGTAATGTCAATGGTGGTACCAGTTTCCTCGGTAAGTGCCCGGATAGTCGCTCCCCCCTTACCGATCACATCACGGATCTTCTCTGGATTAATTTTGAATACAATCATGCGCGGGGCATACTCAGACATCTCCTGACGTGGCGCAGAAATGATCTCATTCATCTTCTGAAGGATATGAAGACGGCCCTCTCTCGCCTGAGACAATGCAGTGCGCATGATTTCCTCAGTAATACCGTCAATTTTGATATCCATTTGCAAAGCAGTCACTCCCTTTCCGGTACCAGCCACTTTAAAATCCATATCCCCTAGATGATCTTCATCGCCAAGAATATCACTCAAAACAGCAAACTGGTCCCCTTCTTTAATAAGTCCCATAGCAATGCCCGCCACTGGCTCAGTAATGGGAACTCCCGCATCCATTAGGGAGAGACTGGTACCGCACACTGTCGCCATGGAACTAGAACCATTTGATTCCGTGATCTCAGAAACCACTCGAATCACATAAGGGAAGCTTTCTTCATCGGGCACCACCGCATTTAAGCTGCGCTTAGCTAAGCGGCCATGACCAATTTCACGCCGCTTAGGCGCTCCCACAAAACCTGTTTCACCAACACAATAGGGAGGAAAATTATAATGCAGCATAAAACGCTCGCGACGCTCCCCCTCAATGGCATCAATTACTTGGGCATCACGTTCAGTCCCCAAGGTCGTCGCTACTAAGGACTGGGTCTCACCCCGGGTAAACAGGGCTGAACCATGGGCCCGAGGTAACAATCCCGTCATAATCTCAATAGGCCGGACTGATTGGGTATCACGACCATCGATACGCTCTTCTCCGGCCAGGATCTGCTCGCGCACTAGACGTTTTTCTAAGGCACTGACAGCTTCCAATACCTGTTCTCTGCTCCACTGGGGCTCTTCTTCCGGTACCAAGTGCTCGGCAATAAAATTCCGCACCTCTGCCAAGGAAGCTTGGCGTTCTTGCTTCGAGCGTACTTGGTAAGCTTCTTGCAAGCGGGCCTCTCCACAGTTCCGAACAGCTGACATCAAATCTTCATCTTCAACAGGAGGCGACCAATCCCAAGCAGGCTTTCCAGCTTCCTCCGCTAATTCCCGAATGGCCTGAATCACCGCTTGCATTTCTTGGTGACCAAAGATGACGGATCCCAGCATAATTTCCTCGGGCAACTCTCGAGCCTCGGACTCGACCATCAACACCGCCTTTTCCGTTCCTGCAACCACTAAATCAAGAGCGGATTTTTCCATTTGGCTCAAAGTTGGATTGAGTACATATTGACCATCGATATATCCCACTCGGGCTGCTGCAATTGGCGTGGTAAAGGGTATTCCAGAGAGTGCTAAGGCAGCAGAAGCACCAATGATAGAGGGAATGTCTGGATCATTCTCACCATCTGAAGAAATGACGGTCGCAATGACTTGAACCTCATTAGTGAAACCCTTCGGAAATAAGGGCCGCAGCGGGCGGTCAATCAGTCGAGA
Source organism: Nitrosococcus wardiae (assembly GCF_004421105.1). Classification (NCBI taxonomy): domain Bacteria; kingdom Pseudomonadati; phylum Pseudomonadota; class Gammaproteobacteria; order Chromatiales; family Chromatiaceae; genus Nitrosococcus; species Nitrosococcus wardiae. The sequence goes on along the minus strand of NZ_CP038033.1, from coordinate 2,309,427 downwards.
AGTTAGTGTTTCCTTCTCAGTAGGCCTTCCCTCACGCTTAAAAAACCCTCCCGGAATTTTACCCGCAGCATAGGTCCTTTCCTGGTAATTAACCGTTAGCGGAAAGAAATCACGACCCTCGATCGCTTCTTTCACTCCTACTGCCGTCACCAGTACGGCTGTTTCACCATAGTGGACTACAACAGCCCCTGTGGCCTGCCGCGCAATACAACCGGTCTCAAGAACTAAGGAGCGATCACCGTATTCGATTACTTTTCTAATGGGGGTCACATTTATTTCCTTACACTGGATAGCTAGGGAAGGGAGACAGCCGACCACCGAGTGGCCTCATCTACAGAGCAGTGGCGCAACTACGGCGGCGATATTTCAGTTCTGATAACTTCAAGCGCTACAACTACTAGCGACGTAGCCCAAGCCTGCTAATCAGCTCACGATAACGATCTAAATCTTTTTTCTTCAGATAGTCCAACAGCTTACGGCGTTGGCCCACTGCCCGCAGCAATCCTTGACGGGAGTGATGGTCATGGGTGTGCTGCTTGAAATGACCAGAGAGTTGATCGATGCGCTGGGATAGCAAAGCCACCTGCACCTCTGGTGAGCCGGTGTCGTTTACGGAGCACTGATACTCCCTAATAATTTGCGATTTTTTTTCACTGCTTAAGGGCATATTGTCATTCCTCGATTTCGGCTTTCAGCTAATACCGACTGTTTGGCTAATCAACTTTAAATTTTACTAATAAATGAGAATTTCCAACAATAATAAGTCACCTGTAACCGACCCCATATCATGAGGGTTCAACCGCTCTGGGTAAAAACCAGGCGACGTGGAGCAATACGACCGTCCTCCATAATCTGCCCTACCCCAAAAAATCCCTTGTCGCGCTCTATCAGGCGAACCCAACCTTGATGTGGGGCTTTTGGAACCCGTACTGATTGTCCTTGCCGCAAGTAATAAGCCAAATCAGCAATTAAGTCTACTGCAGGCCAATCAGCGAGAACTTGTTCCAGAGGCAGCAACAATGCGCTGAGTTGCTCAGCATCTGTTTTAGCTAGTATTTCTAAATGCTCTAGGGAGATCATTCCTGGAGCATTGAAACAACCGACTTGGGTACGGCGCAACGCCGTCACATGGGCACCGCACCCAAGTGCCCGACCAATATCCTCAGCTAAGGTACGGATATAAGTTCCCTTGGAACAAAAAACCTCAAAACTGAGGTGCTCTTTGGCCAATGCTGTCAACTCAATAGCGTGGATAGTTATCTGGCGAGGCTCACGCTCTACTTCAATACCTTGGCGAGCAAGCTTATAAAGTGGCTGGCCCTGGCGTTTAATTGCCGAATACATAGGAGGCATTTGCTCCTGGGAGCCGGAAAAACTGGCTAACACTTTTGCCGCCTCTTGCGTATCTAACTCCTTGACTGGATGAGTTTCTATGATCTCACCATCCGCATCCCCGGTTGTCGTCACTACGCCTAGGCGGCAGGTCACCTGATAACGTTTATCAGCTTCTAATAAAAATCCCGATAACTTAGTTGCTTCCCCCAAACAAATGGGTAACAGTCCACTTGCAAGGGGATCTAGACTACCGGTATGCCCTGCCTTGCGGGCTTGATAGATTCGCTTGACTCGCTGTAAAGCGCTATTGGAGCTAATACCCACTGGCTTATCCAACAGGAGCAGGCCATGAACATTTTGCCTTTGATATCGGCGTTGCTTCCTCATATCCAGTGTACGTTCCTGCCCATTAATTTAAGAACCTTATTCGCTCGAGTTTTCTGATCCACCACCTGGTTGTTTTCGGACCGCTTCATCAATAAGTGCACTTAAATGCCTACCGCGCTCGATGGAATCATCATAAACAAACCGTAGGCGTGGTATAACCCGCAACTCCACCCGCTGGCTTAAACCATGTTGGAGAAATCCAGCGGCTTTATTGAGAACCGCTAACTGCTGCTGAATATTTTTTTCCCCTCCCAGGAAAGTGACGTAGACCTTGGCCTGTCTCAGATCCGGTGATACCCCCACATGAGAAACAGTAACCAGCTTTACTCGAGGATCCTTTAACTCCTTCTGAATCAGTTGAGCTAATTCTCGTTGCAACAGTTCGCCAATGCGACGGGTACGAGAGAATTCTTGACTCATGCCGATTTGCTATAAGGTGGGCTCTATTTTTATTTTTTCATAGACCTCAATGTGATCCCCCACTTTGACATCTCTATAATCCTTGACGCCAATACCACACTCAGTCCCCGATCGAACCTCTTGGACATCTTCTTTAAAGCGGCGCAAGGATTCCAATTGGCCTTCAAAGATAACGACATTATCACGCAATACCCGGATAGGGTTATGACGACGCACAACACCTTCAATCACCAAACAACCTGCAATAGCACCAAACTTGGGTGAGCGGAACACATCATCCACCCGAGCCAAACCGATAATTTCCTCCCGATATTCGGGCTCTAGCATACCGGTTAAAGCCCCTCTAACTTCATCGATGGCATTGTAGATCACACTATAATAATGTAGATCAACCCCTTTCTCCGCAATTGAACGACGAGCCGTTGCATCAGCTCGGACGTTAAAACCGATAAGGATGGCATTAGAGGCGACTGCCAGATTAACGTCCGTCTCGTTAATACCGCCTACACCAGCAGCGACCACTTTAACTTTTGCCTTATCAGTCGACAGCTTAATTAGAGCTTCAGAAAGAGCCTCGGCCGATCCTTGCACATCAGCTTTAATCACCAGATTAAGAGTCCTAACCTCGCCCTCTTCCATTTCACTGAACATATTCTCTAGCTTAGCCGACTGCTGTCGCGCTAGCTTAGCTTCACGCTCTTTAGCTTGGCGAAGCCCCGCAATCTCCCGGGCTTTACGCTCATCCGAGACGACTATGGCTTCATCACCAGCATTGGGTGTTCCTGACAAACCAAGAATTTCTACCGGCGTCGAAGGTCCTGCCTCCGTTATTTCCTGACCCGTTTCAGTAAGCATGGCACGAACTCGACCCGTCTCTACTCCGCTAAGAAGGATGTCGCCTTTATACAGGGTACCACTTTGCACCAAAACGGTAGCTACCGGGCCCCGCCCTTTATCCAACCGGGATTCGATCACAACTCCCCGAGCAGTCCCTTCAGAAGAGGCCTTAAGTTCCATTATTTCCGCCTGGAGCAAAATGGCTTCAATCAGTTCATCAATTCCTTCTCCAGTCTTGGCAGAGACATTGACAAACTGAGTTTCCCCTCCCCATTCCTCAGGGATCACATCGTGATTAGTCAATTCTTGCTTAACTCGATCGGGATCAGCATCAGGACGGTCAATCTTATTGACTGCTACTACCAGCGGCGCCCCTGCTGCACCCGCATGTTGAATCGCTTCTACGGTCTGTGGCATAACGCCATCGTCCGCAGCAACCACCAGAATCACAATATCGGTTACTTTAGCTCCACGGGCGCGCATGGCAGTAAAAGCTGCGTGACCTGGAGTATCGATAAAAGTAATTTCACCTCTGTCCGAATGGACTTTATAAGCCCCAATATGCTGGGTAATCCCCCCTGCTTCACCCGAGGCCACCTTGGCTCGCCGGATATAGTCAAGGAGCGAAGTTTTACCGTGATCCACATGACCCATAATCGTAACCACAGCGGCCCGTGAAACTTGCTTACTGACTTCCTGCTCAGGCTGGGTCAACTCTAATTCAAGCGCATTTTCTTGCAAGAGTTTAGGCTTATGTCCCATTTCCTCCACGACAATCGTGGCTGTCTCCTGGTCCAAGGCTTGATTTATCGTCGCCATAGTTCCCAGTTTCATGAGGACCTTAATGACCTCGGCTGCCTTCACAGACATTTTCTGGGCTAACTCGGCAACAGTAATGGTCTCGGGAATCGGTACTTCGCGCACAATAGGAGCCGTTGGTTTTTCAAAACCATGCTTAGGTGTGGGTGCCGCCGTCTTTTGGGAGCGGAGTTTTTTACGCTTACTGGGCTTACCCGGAGTGATGTGCAATTCCTTGCGCCCAAACTTGGTTCTCCGCTGCTCTTGCTCAAGTTCCCGGTCCCCAGAGCGGGAACGGGGTTTCGCCTTCCTCCCAGCAGATTTTTCGGTTCTAGCTTTTTCAGGCTCAACTCTGGGCCTCGGCTTCCTCTCCTCCTCAGCACGGCGCTTAGTCTCTTCCTCAGCACGGCGCTTAGTCTCTTCCTCAGCACGGCGCTTAGTCTCTTCCTCGGCATGGCGCTTGGCTTCTGCACGGCGCTTGGTCTCTTCCTCGGCACGGCGCTTGGCTTCTGCCTCGGCATGGCGCTTGGCCTCTTCCTCGGCATGGCGCTTGGCTTCTTCCTCGGCACGGCGCTTGGCCTCTTCCTCAGCGATAAGCCGTGCTTCTCGTTCTTGTTGAGCACGAAGGGATGCCTGCTCCTGAAGTGCCTGTTCCTCTTCTTGCCGACGACGCTCCGCCTGGACTTCTGCTAGACGCTTTTGCTCCTGCTCTAGTATCACGCTGCGCTTAATATAGGTGCGCTTTTTACGCACCTCAACGTTAACTGTTTTGGAGCGGCCACCACCGGCATTGACCTGAATCTCACTATGACTCCGGCGCTTTAAGGTAATCTTTTTTGGTGTTGCAGCATCCACACTAGCACCGTGACTACGTCTCAAATACCTTAGCAGCTGCAGTTTTTGCGCCTCTGTAATCGCCGCATCCTCGCAGTCAACACCAATACCCGCTTCACGTAGCTGCTCAAGCAAGCGGCCGACAGGGGTGCCGACTACATGGGCAAGTTGTCGTACGGTTACATCACTCATTGCCGTTCCTCCGTTCCTTCACCCTCCTGCTCGCTAGCAAACCAGGACTCCCGTGCCGCCATGATGAGGCGAGCAGCCTTTTCCTTGTCCATTCCTTCAATTTCCATTAGGTCGTCCACCGACTGCTCTGCCAAGTCGTCTTTGGTTACAATACCTTTGCTAGCCAATATGCCGGCCAATTCATAGTCAATTTCTTCCATGTCTAACAATTCCTGGTCCGGCTGCATGGTTTCAATAGTTTCTTCATTAGCAATCGCTCGCGTGAGAAGAACATCACGGGCCCGATTGCGCAGTTCCTGAACAATCTGGGAGTCAAACTCTTCAACAGCAAGGATCTCCTGTTCCGGCACATAGGCCACTTCCTCAATACTGGAAAAACCTTCGTGCACCAGAATAGCCGCCACTTCTTCATCTACATCTAGCTGTTCCATGAACATTTGCTGGAGTGCTTTTGCCTCGGCCTCACCCTTCTCGCCGGCTTCTTCTTCAGTCATGACGTTGAGTTCCCAACCAGTCAACTGGCTGGCCAAACGTATATTTTGTCCTCCGCGACCAATGGCCTGAGATAGATTTCCCTCGGCTACGGCAACGTCCATGCTATGGCTCTCCTCGTCAACCACAATGGAGGCGACCTCCGCCGGTGCCATGGCATTAATTACAAAATGAGCAGGATCTTCGTCCCAAAGCACAATATCTACCCGCTCGCCCGCAAGTTCATTTGATACAGCCTGGACTCTGGAACCCCTCATCCCCACGCAGGCTCCCACAGGATCAATACGTGCTTCATTAGTTTTCACCGCAATCTTAGCCCGGAGTCCGGGATCCCGGGCGGCGCCCTTAACCTCAATCCGGTTTTCGTTAATTTCAGGAACCTCTAGCTTAAACAATTCGATCAAAAGTTCCGGAGCGGTCCGACTAAGCACCAGCTGAGGCCCCCGCCCCTCAGCACGTACTTCCTTAAGATAGCCCCGCAGCCGGTCCCCTGGTCGAACTGCCTCGCGGGGTATCATTTCCTCCTGGGGGATCATACCCTCGGCATTATCTCCCAGGTCCAAAATCACATTACCACGATCGGTACGTTTGACCACACCCATGGCCATTTCTCCAACCCGGTCCTTGTAGGCAGCCACAACTTTAGCCCGTTCCGCCTCCCGCACCTTTTGCACGATCACCTGTTTAGCGGTTTGGGCAGCAATACGCCCAAATGCGATCGATTCCATGGGTTCTTCTATAAAGCCCCCCACTTCAACATTGGGATCACGCTTGAGCGCTTCACTCAAATATATCTGGCGCTGAGGTGCCTCTAATTCTGCCTCATCCTCCATAACCTCCCAGATCCGGAAAGATTGGTAGTCTCCCGTGGTCCGGTCAATAGCAATCCGTACCGCAATATCCTCTTGGTAACGCTTGCGAGTCGCCATTGCCAAGGCTGCTTCTATGGCCTGGAAAATGATTTCCTTGGCTACGCCTTTTTCATTAGAAACGGCGTCTACCACCATCAGGATTTCTTTGTTCATTGCCGCCCTCGAGCTAGGTCCATCCTCAACACTTCCTTCAGAGTTTAGAGTTCCGGTATTAATTGAGCTTTTTTAATACGCTCTAATGGCAACTCAAATTCTTCACCTTCCACTAAAATCATCACACCATTGCCGCGCACCCCTCTAAGTAGGCCTTTAAACCTACGGCGCCCGTTTAACGGTTCACTTAAGGTGATAGAGACCTCTGCACCAGCAAAGCGCTTGAAGTGCTCTTCCGTAAACAGCGGCCGATTCAGTCCGGGGGAAGAAATCTCTAGAGTATAGGGTGACGCCACAGGCTCCTCTACATCGAGTAGGGCACTAATTTGATGACTCACTCGCTCGCAGTCGTCCACAGTCACCCCTAAAGGAGTATCAATGTATATCCGCAAAAGGACCCCTTTGCCTATCGATAAGCGCTCCACGCCTACTAACTCATAGCCAAGGGCGGTCACTACCGGTTCCACTAATTTGCTAATTCGTTCGTCGCCCCACATACTGACAGAAACAAAAAAAGGGCCAATGGCCCAGTTTTAATCAACAAGTACCTCTCAGATTGCGAGCGCCATATACGACAAAACCCCGAATTCGGGGTTTTGCCATTTAAATTTGGTAGCGGGGGCAGGATTTGAACCTGCGACCTTCGGGTTATGAGCCCGACGAGCTGCCAGACTGCTCCACCCCGCATCTGCAACCTCGATATCTCTTTATGATATCTAATAGATAAAATGCTTTCAAGCTAAGCTGATCTAATTGGAGTTTCATCGTGACTGATTTTGTCCATTCAAAATTTCATCAGTCCGACAAATTCGCGTTTCTCAGCAGTCCTTGGCGAAGGGGAATCTTGGCCTCGGGGTCTTTACCGCTCCACGCGCTTTGGCTTCGGATCCTCCCGACCCTAGGCTCCGCGAGCAGACAAATCGTAGCGCGAATTTGAGGATGAAACAAGTTTTGATTTCGACCCTCGCGCTCGACGCGCCATTTCACTTCGCGGCCTCGCTAGGGGGACATTCACCATCCATGGAAGACTCCAAGACACCTTCTAACCGAAGGATTTTTAAATAGCGTTACTCCGTTATCCTTGTGCAAATGGTAACATAATATTTTTGGGTATATTTAAACCAAAAGTAATGAAAACACCCGTCGAACAACTCATAGAGCAAGCATCAGGGCTATTAGAGCGCTTTGAAAATTTGCTGACGGCTGAGGTATTAGAACCCGATTGGGAGCATTCGATTGCTTTTCGCTGGCGCCGAATCCACACCCGGGATCCTGGCCATTTAGAAGCGGTTCCCCATACCCATAACATCCAGCTAAGTGAACTTCAGGGCATTGAAGTTCAAAAGCGGCAAATTGTCCAAAACACTGCTCAGTTCCTTTCTGGCCTACCGGCTAACAACGTCCTCCTCTGGGGCGCCCGGGGGACAGGTAAATCCTCGCTCATCAAAGCGCTGCTCAACGCTTTCGCTGACCAAGGCTTGCGTCTTATCGAAGTCGATCGACATGAGTTACTCAATCTACCTGACATTGTCGCCCTTGTTTCCCAACGCCCGGAACGTTTTATTCTGTTCTGTGATGACCTCTCCTTTGAAGCCGACGACCCTAGCTATAAGGCACTTAAAGTGGTACTCGATGGTTCCGTGAGCACCACCCCGGAAAACATTCTGGTCTATGCCACCTCCAACCGCCGCCATTTATTGCCCGAATACATGGAAGAAAACCAACATGCCCGACGAGTTAAGGGGGAAATCCACCCCAGCGAAGCGGCGGAGGAAAAGATTGCGCTCTCTGACCGGTTTGGTCTCTGGTTATCCTTTTATCCCTTTGATCACAAAAGCTATATTACGATCGTTAAGGCCTGGCTCAACCATTACGGCGTAGCCCCTGAATTAAGGGAGCAGGCCACTGAAGCTGCCCTGCAGTGGGCTTTGCTTAGAGGTTCCCGTAGCGGCCGTACCGCATGGCAGTTTGCCCGTGATTTTGCCGGCCGCCATGGACTTAACGAGGCCTCTTAATTCCCCTGACGAGGATTATGGAAGTGAAGTACAATCGCTTATACTACCCACCCTCGCTGCATGATCTTCAGTCTTCAAAATGACCAATCCGGATCTCAACCAACTCCAAGCTTATCCCTTCGAGCGCTTAGCCCAACTGTTCAAGGAGGTGGTGCCATCGTCTTCAAAATCTCCCCTTGCCCTTTCCATCGGCGAGCCTAAGCATGCCACGCCTGGCTTGATCGTTGAAGCGGTTATCAGCCACCTGCATGGCTTAGCCACTTATCCCACCACCCGAGGGACGGCAGCCTTTCGAGAAACCATCGCCGCCTGGCTCACCGGGCGGTTTCATTTGCCTGTCGAGGCGATCGACCCTGAACGCCATATCCTCCCGGTCAATGGAACCCGCGAAGCCCTGTTTGCCATTGCCCAGTGCACAATCGATTCTAGCAAGGCCCCGGTGGTAATCATACCTAATCCCTTTTACCAAATTTATGAAGGGGCCGCCTTGCTTGCCGGTGCTCAACCCTATTATGTTAACTGTACCGCCGAAAATCATTTTGTCCCTGATTATCGTGCTGTACCCCAACAGGTGTGGCAACGCTGTCAACTTCTCTATCTCTGCTCGCCCGGTAACCCCACCGGGGCCGTCTTGGACCTAGACACACTAACCGAACTTATTGAACTGTCTCAGCGTTTTGATTTTATTATCGCTGCGGACGAATGCTATTCTGAAATCTATTTTGATGAGAGCGCCCCTCCACCAGGCCTATTGCAGGCAGCCGCCCAAAGTGGCTTGAATGATTTCCATCGCTGCTTGGTCTTTCATAGTCTCTCCAAACGCTCCAACGCGCCCGGACTGCGCTCAGGTTTTGTGGCCGGTGACAGTCAGCTCATCAAGCAATTCTTGCGCTACCGCACCTATCATGGTTGCGCCATGCCCCCTCCAACCCAAGCGGCCAGTATCGCTGCTTGGAATGACGAGCACCATGTGATAGAAAACCGCCGCCGCTACCGGGAAAAATTTTCTGCCGTCCTTGATGTTCTAGGTTCTGCCCTGTCTCTCTCTTCTCCCATGGCAGGATTTTATCTCTGGCCGAAAACCCCAATTGCTGATCCTGATTTTGCCCGCGGACTGTACCAACAGGAAAATGTCTTGGTATTGCCTGGGCGCTTCCTGGCCCGAGAAGCCAACGGGGCTAATCCAGGAGAGCAACGAATCCGTTTGGCCCTCGTCGCCCCCCATGATGAATGCGTTGAAGCCGCGTGGCGGATCAGAAATTTTATCAATACGATTTAAATGATTAATAATGGAGTAGCTCATGAGTGACATCCACACAATTATTGAAGAAGCTTTCGAGCGTCGCGCTGAGATTAACCCTCGCAAAGCGGAAACCCTGGTTAAGGATGCGGTAGAAGAAGCCTTACATCGGCTGGATACGGGGGAAGTTAGGGTAGCAGAAAAGCAAAACGGCGAATGGGTGGTGAATGAATGGCTTAAAAAAGCGGTCCTGCTCTCGTTCCGTTTGTCGGATAATGTTTTTGTAAAAGGGGGCTATACCAATTACTTTGATAAGGTCCCCTCCAAGTATGCCGATTATAGCTCCCGGGACTTCCGTCAGGATGGAGTCCGGGTCGTACCGCCTGCTTCCGTTCGCAAAGGCGCCTTCATTGCACCCAGCGTGGTGCTGATGCCTTCCTATGTCAACATCGGGGCCTATGTGGACCAGGGCACCATGGTAGATACCTGGGCCACCGTGGGCTCTTGCGCCCAAATTGGGAAAAATGTTCATCTTTCTGGCGGAGTAGGCATTGGGGGAGTGCTAGAACCCCTGCAAGCCAAGCCCACCATTATTGAAGATAACTGCTTCATAGGCGCCCGCTCCGAAATTGTGGAGGGCGTTATTGTAGAAGAAGGTTCGGTAATTTCCATGGGGGTATTTATTGGCCAAAGCACCAAGATTTACAACCGAGAAACGGATGAAATCAGCTACGGTCGTGTTCCCGCCGGCTCAGTGGTAGTACCCGGTAATTTGCCTTCTCAAGAGGGTAAATACAGTCTTTATTGTGCGGTTATTGCGAAACGAGTCGACGAAAAAACTCGCAGCAAAGTAGGCATCAACGACCTGCTGCGGAATATTTAACCTAGAAATCTCTATGTCCGCTATCCTAGAACTTGCGAAAAAATTGATTGCTTGCGCCTCGATTACCCCCCAGGATGCCGGCTGCCAGCCCCTTCTGGCTGAACGCCTCGAGGCCCTTGGGTTCCGGGGTGAGCGGCTACCCTTTGGTGAGGTAGACAATATTTGGTTGCGGCGGGGGCAAAAATCACCCGTGTTTGTATTTGCTGGCCACACCGATGTGGTCCCTCCTGGGCCAGCAGAGCAATGGTTGATTGACCCCTTTAAGCCTGAGATCCGGGATGAAATGCTGTATGGCCGCGGCGCTGCCGATATGAAAGGCAGCCTGGCCGCCATGGTCACCGCCAGCGAACGCTTTATTACTGTCCATCCAGATCACTTAGGATCTATCGCTTTTCTTCTCACCAGCGACGAAGAAGGCCAGGCAGTGAATGGGACCGTCAAGGTCGTGGAAACCCTGGAAGCCCGGGGTGAAAAAATCGACTACTGCCTGGTAGGAGAACCCACTAGCCGTGAGCGGGTGGGAGATATGGTCAAAAATGGCCGGCGGGGCTCCCTTAGTGGCCGTCTGCTTGTACACGGAACCCAAGGTCATGTGGCCTATCCCCATCTGGCCGACAACCCCATCCATGGGCTGACCCCGGTGCTAGTAACCCTCTGCGCTAGAGAATGGGATCGGGGCAATGAGGATTTCCCCCCCACTACTTTTCAAGTCTCAAACATCCATGGGGGAACAGGGGCGACTAATGTCATTCCCGGAGAGGTGGAAATTCTATTTAATTTCCGCTATTCCACGGAAGTGACCCATCAACAGCTGCAACAACAAGTGGAAGCAATACTGTCCCAGCATAATTTGAATTATGAGTTAGAGTGGACCCTCTCTGGCAAACCTTTCCGCACAGCACCAGGCAACTTGATGAGGGCAGTCTCCCAGGCGATAGGGGATATCACCGGTCTTGAAACAGAATTTTCAACGACCGGTGGAACTTCAGATGGAAGATTTATCGCCCCCACAGGGGCTCAGGTAGTGGAGCTGGGGCCCGTCAACGCCACCATTCACAAGGTGAACGAATGCGTTGCGGTCGCTGATCTGGAGCGGCTATCGCAAATTTACAGTCGCCTATTAGAAATATTACTTACCGATTAAAAGTTATCCCAATCCCTCAGAACAGGAATTATTCCCTGGGCGTCTCATCAGGAGATTCTATTGCTCCCGCATGGAAGGCTTCAATTTCCAGCAATAGATCGTTCCTGCAGATATCCCCCTGGAGAAACAAAGTGGGCACACCACCACCGAGGCGTTGTTGCAGGCGTTGGGCGATAGAGGCCCTATCCACTCCCTGCCGCAAATAAACCTTCAGTAAGCTAAGCTCGTTGAGGGCTTGAATTTTTAATCCATGTAAACAGCGGGCATTATCTGCCAGTGCTTGCAAATTATTGAGGATCTCATCAAGCTGGGCCGAAGGATTCCCCACATGCTGGGTTTCGTGTCCCACAATACTGGCCGTCCCGGAAATGTAGAGATGGGCCTCGCTTCCCCAAGATTTTAAGGTGGCCCGGGAGAAGGAGGGGCTGCGGGGAGCATAGCGAGAGGGATAGTGGAAAGCGCTGACCTGGCGCGGGTTTTCTACCCGAACCCCGGGTTCAAGCGCGGCCAAAAAATAGATGAGCCCCTGGGAAGTACGGGTTCCCATGGCGGTAGCCGCCACCAAGTGGTGTTCAAAGTTTGGAGTCGTTTCTAGGATTCGGTGACGTCCTAAGCAGAAGGCCCGATAGCGCTCCAACCCCCCCTCTTCCCGGTGAATATCCGGAAGATAATTCCATGTCCGTAGCAAATAAGGATAGCCGAGGCGCTGCTGACAAGCCAGAATTGAGCGGTAGGCATAATAAGTGGCCTGCTCCATCCCTGGAACACGTCCTTCTTCAAAGGGTAAGCAACCAAACAACACCGCATCCGTCCGGCTGTAGCGGATCTCCCCGTCATAGCCCGTCTCCGGCGCACAGGGGGCACGCCAAACTTCTAGGGTGGACTCCCCACCCAGTTCCGGCAGTTCCACGGTCACTAGACGCGGATCCCCTCCCCCACCCCTGACCTCTTGGCCAAAGGAAATAAGCACCAAGAGATCTTCTTCCTTCAGCAGGGTTGGAATACACGCCGTATTTTCGTAGCTCACCTGGAATGGAGAGGCGCGCAAACCGGAAACCCGTTGCTGGCAACTGTTTCCCATTATGGCTTGGAAAGGCAAATATTGGACAGATTACCAAACTGCCCGGGCCGCTCTGACGGCGACCCCTGGCTCAATATCAGCTCCCAGGTCGTGGAGCACAGCTTCCAGCGCACCCAGGAAAACCAGGACATTGCGTGGATTAGAGCCATAACCCATCAGGCCAACACGCCAAATCTTTCCCGCCATTTCACCTAGTCCTGCACCAATTTCTAACCCATATTCTTGCAGCAGCCGAGTCCGCACTGTAGCATCGTCAATGCCTTCAGGAATCGCAATTGCGTTAAGCTGAGGGAGGCGCTCCTCCTCCTTAACGACAAACCGTAATCCCATCGCTTCGATACCCGCACCCAGTGCTTGATGGTTGCGCTGATGCCGCTCCCAGGCTTTTTCCAATCCTTCTTCTTGCAACAACACCAAAGCCTCATGCAGTCCATAGAGGGCATTTATCGGTGCAGTGTGGTGATAAGCCCGTTTGCCGCCCCCTCCCCAGTAACCCATCACCAGATTCAAGTCAAGAAACCAGCTCTGCACCTTGGTCTGCCGAGTCCGGATCCGCTCAGCAGCACGCTCATTAAAGCTTACTGGCGACAACCCCGGCGTACAGGAAAGGCATTTTTGACTCCCGGAGTAAACTGCATCAATACCCCACTCATCCACTTTCAGGGGACTACCTCCCAGAGAGGTCACCGTATCCACTATCGTCAAACAATCATTACGATGCGCGATTTCCACCAGAGTCTTTACATCAGAACAGGCACCGGTAGAAGTTTCCGCATGGACAAAAGCCACTACCTTGGCGTCTGGGTGGGATTTAAGGGCCTCTTCCAGTTTATGCGGGTCCACTGCCGCACCCCAGGGATCCTGGACCAGGATAGGGACAGCGCCGCAACGCTCGGCATTTTCCTTCATCCGCCCACCAAATACGCCATTTTGGCAGATGATCACCTTATCGCCAGGCTCTAGCAAATTCACAAAGCAAGTTTCCATTCCTGCACTGCCCGGCGCAGAAACAGAGAAAGTCAATTCGTTTTTGGTTTGAAAGGCATATTGTAATAGGCCCTTCATCTCATCCATCATGGTAATAAAAATAGGATCTAAATGGCCGATAGTGGGCCGGGACATGGCTTCAAGAATGCGTGGATTCACATCCGAGGGCCCCGGCCCCATGAGGATACGGACAGGGGGATAAAAGGAAGTGATGGACATGGACTCTCCTCTAAAAATAATAATCGCTACAGATTGGGTTAGGTCAGCGGTATCCTCGGGGACGAGCAATAATCAGGCTCTAACCTGAATAATTCATGAGATCACCACAAAAAAAAATCAAAAACTTAAATAGATAAAAATAGTTGGCTTCATGAGCAACGAGCATCTCCATCAGTTTCTCCCAACCGAGTGAGATTCCTTCACCTTCGTGTCCTTTTGTGTTTTAGTGGTAAAAAATCCAGGCTGGCTGCTCCTCGATACTGGAAAACAGCAGCGATGGCAAAGCCAATGAGTCCCCGACCTCAAAAATCACCCTACTCCTCATGCATAATGGGCTGGATAGTCTACCGATGATGGCTATAAATACCAAGTCGGCCCTGCCATCACCCGCTATTTCTTTTAGGACGGAAAAAGATCCTTTTGGGTAACCCCTTGAAATTGACGATGTTCGTCAATTTCAAGCACGAGATCGGCCCGCCCCGGCATCTCCTCCAACAGGTACTCCGTCAACCGTTGAAAATGCATAATAAAGCGTCGAAGTTCCGGCATACTCATCGCACGCCGACCTGCTCTACCTATCCGCCCCTGCCGAAGTGCTTGCGCAAGTTGCTGTTCTTGCTCCAATCGCTGAGTATAAACTACCTCAAACTCAGGTATCTTAAGAAAGAGTAACCCATCTAGCAAACCGAACAGTCGCCTATACTGGCTTCCTAATACCTGGTTGACATAACCTCGCCACACCCCATCAACGTCCTCCTCCGCCTCCAGAGTATTCACTGGCCTTGCTAAACGCTGCTCAGGCTCAGGCTTGGCCCCCACACACCATCCCTCGAATAAAATAACATCCGGCTTTCCCTGAAAAGCGGGCCACTTTTCCCGCGGTAGGGGATCATCGAGCGCCTTGTCAAAAACCGGTAATGGCGTTGAAGTCTCTTGGTTCGCCCCTTGCAAGGACTTTAAAACGTCAATGGCCAAGGGCACATCGTGAGTGCCAGGCACTCCCCGGGTAACCAATAGGGGGTGGACTTGGTCCGCTAAATGTTGGCGCTCGGCCCGGCTAAGATAAAAATCATCAATGGACAAAATCGCTACCCGCTGTCCAAAACCAATCTCAAGAATAACCTGAAGTAAACTGCAAAGGGTGGACTTTCCAGACCCCTGAGCCCCATTTACCCCCAGCACAAACACCTCCATTGGAGCTCTTTCCCCTTGCGCCACTATCCATTGCGCCAAGGGGAGATAAACCCGCCATAGCATTTCTAGCGGTGGCGCCACCAACTGTAACTGCTGACATCTGACCTCAAAAGCGGAATAGACTAACGATAATAGCTGGCACTTGGTCTCCAGCTTCTGGGCATAAGGGGGTTCGGATACGCCCCAAAACCGGTCCGTACAGATTTCCAACTGCTCAAGGACATGGCGGGCACGGGCATCAAGAGTCCCCATCCTTTTGCCTTTCCCCACCAGGCGAAGAATGCTAGAGTTCGAATGATCCATGCTCATTCTGCTCGGACATACTTAGCTTAGCTATAGTAAAATGCTATGATTTAGGATTGGAAGTGGATTGTCATATAGGAACCTAAAGTTTGCCTTCATCAGCTCAAGAAACCCTCGCCCCTGGCATTCCCAAGGGAGATCTCATTAAAGAATTTGGCACTTTTCTCCCTCCAGAAGCCATCCTCTCTGAGGAGGAAGATCTATACCCCTATGAGTGCGATGGACTCTCTGCCTATCGCGCCCTTCCCTGGCTGGCAGTACTGCCGGAAACCGTTGAACAGGCCCAAAAAATCCTCCAAATTTGCCATGCTTGGGATATTCCCGTGGTGGCACGAGGTGCGGGTACCGGCCTTTCCGGTGGTGCCTTACCCTTACAAAACGGTGTTTTGCTCAGCCTTGCTAAATTTAACAAGATCCTTGCCATCGACCCTATCAATCGCACGGCCCGCGTGCAACCGGGGGTGCGGAACCTTGCCATTTCTGAAGCTGCTGCACCCGATGGACTCTATTATGCCCCTGATCCGTCCTCCCAAATTGCCTGCACCATTGGGGGCAACGTGGCAGAAAATTCCGGCGGCGTCCACTGCCTCAAATATGGCCTGACTGTCCATAATATCTTAGCCCTAAAAATTCTGACCATGGATGGAGAACAGATTTCACTGGGGGGTGAAACCTTGGACTCCCCAGGCTATGATTTGCTGGCCCTGATGACAGGGTCAGAAGGGTTACTCGGAGTTATCGTCGAAGTCACGGTAAAGCTTTTACCTCTCCCCGAGCGTGCTCAGGTGGTTCTAGCGGCCTTTGATGAGGTAGCTAAGGCAAGCGCTGCCGTAGGAGGGGTTATTAGTGCGGGGATCATCCCCGCGGGGCTGGAGATGATGGATCACTTGGCTATTCAGGCTGCCGAGGATTTCGTCCATGCAGGTTATCCTCGGGATGCGGCCGCCATTCTACTTTGTGAGCTGGACGGTACTAATGCGGAAGTTTCCCAACAGATCTATCAGGTCCGCGAATTACTGCTGGACTATGGTGCCGTAAAAATCCGGACTGCCCAGGATAAGCAGGAACGGGCAAAACTATGGCAGGGGCGTAAGGCCGCTTTCCCAGCCGTCGGGCGCCTGGCACCCGATTATTATTGCATGGATGGCACCATTCCCCGTAAACGCTTACCCCAAGTCTTAGAACGCATCACCGAACTCTCTCAAGAGTTTAACCTACCTGTGGCTAACGTCTTCCATGCCGGTGACGGAAACTTGCACCCTCTTATTCTCTACGATGCCAATCAACCCGGCGAGCTGGAGCGGGCTGAGCAGCTTGGTGCCCAAATCCTAGAGCTTTGCGTTGCCGTTGGTGGCACGATTACAGGTGAACACGGGGTAGGAATAGAAAAGATTAATCAGATGTGCGTCCAATTTGGCACTGCTGAACTGCAACAATTTCATGCCCTCAAAGGGGCCTTTGATCCCAAGGGCCTGCTCAATCCCGGCAAAGCTATTCCTACTTTGCACCGCTGTGCCGAATTTGGCACCATGCATGTTCACCAGGGTAAGCTCCCCTTTCCAGAATTGGACAGATTCTGACGGCCTGAGCCCCTTGGCTTCCAGTAGACAAAACCATGCCGGAAACGGCCCTAAGGCCTTATTCCGGCCTACTTTTTGCGGCTAGCCCTGATGGGAGACCCCGTGGGGGACATGACCTGTAGTCACGTGACGGCTGGCGGATTCGCAATGGCCCTGCTGGTCATCAAAAAAGATATCGGCGCCAAAGGCCTTAAGGAAATCGCCCTTATCCAGTCCACCAAGGAATAAAGCCTCGTCGATGCGAATATCCCAGGCCCGCAAAGTGCGGATCACTCGCTCATGGGCCGGTGCCCCCCGTGCCGTAACAAGGGCCGTTCGGATAGGTGATTTCTCTGGGGGGTATTCCCGTTGAATCCGCTGTAGCGCTGCCAAGAAATTGCGGAATGGCCCTCCTGAAAGAGGCTGCCGGGCTGAGGCTTGCTCACTGGTTTGAAAAGCAGTCAAACCTTGTTCCTTGAAAATCCGCTCGGCATCATCGGAAAATAGGACAGCATCGCCGTCAAAGGCAATCCGCAGTTGCTCTGAGTAGACATTGAGACTAGCTTTCGAGCGCACAATAGTGGCTGCCGCTACCCCTGCCTCCAGCGCTTTTTTGACATCATCGGGATCGGCAGAAAGAAACAAATGAGCACCGAATGCGGAAACATAACGATAGGGGCTTTCCCCGGAGGTAAAAGCTGCCCGGGTCACCTCAAGCTTATGGTGTTGAATGGAATTAAATACCCGAAGACCCGTATCTGCATTGTTTCGCGACAGCAAGATGACTTCCACTCGTGGTTGGTCGGGGCGCCCCTGATTAAGGGCCAACAGCTTCCGTACCAGCGGGAAAGCCACCCCCGGCTCCAAAAGCACCTCTTCCCGCTCAATCTGATACTGACAGTACGAATCGGTCCCCTGTTCCTCAAAGACCTGATGACTTTCATCCAGATCGAACAAGGCCCGTGAAGAGATAGCGACGACGAGTTTGTCACCCAGTGTGGTGGGCATAACCTTCTGAACCCAATTAGACACAAGGTAATGGGTAATTAACCCCTTGCTAGTACACCAGAGTTATCATCTTGCGTAAAGTCGATAGTGCTTATCCTTTGGGGTTGAACCGGCGTGATATAGAATTTAAGTCAATCATCCAAATTTTTTCGGCCATGAATAGATCTCCACTGTCATCCTCGTCCAAACTTAAGAATCAGCCCAGCGGCCGGCACCCAATGGCCACCATGAATATACTTCTGGCCGCACTCTTACTTATTTCATGTACTCTGGAGCGATCTGAAATGCTAGGCGTCCACAATGACAAATTATCCTCCTGTCCAAGTAATCCCAATTGTGTGTGCAGCGATTCAACAGATGAAAAACACTACATCGAGCCCTATCGACTCAAAGTTGAACCCTACCAAGGATGGGAGGCACTGAAAGAAGTGATCAGCTCATTACCCCGGACAAGGATTATTTCAGCCTCTAGCCATTATCTACACGCAGAAGCCAGAAGCCGTATTTTCCGCTTTGTCGATGACCTGGAATTTCAGCTGCGCCCACGGCAAGGGATTATTGCTGTTCGTTCAGCCGCGCGTTTGGGATACTACGATTTTGGGGTTAATCGAAGTCGAATTGAGAAAATACGCCACAAGCTCCGCGCCCGGGAAGTCTTACAGTCAATCCCGGAATCACAGTAATCTAGGTTAAGGCCATGGGAGAGCATGAAGTTCACAAAAGCACCAGCAAGCAGGAATTACGCGCTTTCATGCAAGCCATCTTAAGTGATCTTCGCGCCCTTGAAGTCATGATTGAACGCCATCTGTTCGAAGGAGGCATCACCCGCACCGGGGCGGAGCAGGAAATGTTTCTGATTGATGGGAAAACCCATGCCGCACCCACTGCGGCCGAATTACTCACCCATCTTTCCGATCCCCGCTTTAAGACTGAATTGGCCCGCTTTAACTTGGAGTTCAACTTAGATCCCAAGCCACTCAGCGGAGGTTTCCTGCGCCAGCTCGAAGAGGAATTAACAGCAGGACTCGATAAAGCTGGGGAAGCGGCCGCCGCCGTGAATACCCAGATTCTGCTCACGGGAATCTTACCCACCTTGCGCCATGAAGATATCAGGCCAGACATGCTTACCCCCGATGCCCGCTATCAACGGATCGATGATTCGGTTTTTCATACTCATCCGCAACCGGTATCCGTGCTCATTGATGGACCGGACCAATACGAGGGAACCCATGACAGTGTGGCCTTAGAGGGAGCGAACATCAGCTTGCAACTACATTGGCAAGTGGAACCTGAAAACGCAGCCTACTACTACAATCTAGCACAGCTTATCAGCGCTCCCTTGCTTGCGGCTGCGGTTAACTCACCGGTGCTCTTTGGCCACCGGCTTTGGCACGAAACCCGAATAGCTCTTTTCGAACGGGCCTTGGATACCCGAAGCGGCCCGCAACTCACTCGCGGGATGCCCTCCCGGATCAGCTTTGGAAGTGCCTGGGTCCAAGAGTCGATCCTGGAAATCTTCCAAGACAACGCCGCTCGGTATCCTATTATCATGACCCGCAAACCAGACCCTAACCCCCTTAAGCTGATTGAGCAGGGGATCATCCCTAAATTATCCGCCTTGACCCTTCACAGCGGCACGGTCTGGCGTTGGAACCGACCCTGCTATGGAATCCTTGAAGGCAAACCTCATCTTCGCATTGAAAACCGGGTATTGCCGGCAGGTCCCACCCTCTTGGATGAAGTGGCCAATGCTGCCCTTTTTTATGGGCTAATGCTAGGGCTCGCGGAGGAATACCATGACTTTACTTCCCGGTTACCCTTCCATGAAGCGAGAGCCAACTTCTTGGCGGCCGCCCAACAGGGTCTTGATGCCCGCTTTACCTGGCTTGACGGCCGGGTCATCCGGGCGCGCAGCTTGCTGTTGGAGGAGCTTATCCCTAAAGCCCGGCGGGGGCTTACTCAGGTGGGCGTGCTTTCTGAGGATCTTGAAAGATACTTAGGCACGCTTAATGCCCGCGTTCGCAAAGGCCAAACAGGGGCCCTCTGGTTGCTAAATGCACTGGCACAGAACCCTCATCAAGACTCAACAACCCTGTTGCACCATGCTGTGTTGGCAATGCTCCACTATCAGCAACAGGGCATACCGGTGCATCGATGGGCGCCTTTAATGGTGGCAAACCAGAGTGAATCGGCCCGCCTTCCCCACACGGTTAGCGATATCATGGCTCAAAACCTTTTTACCGTTCGCCCTGATGATATCATTGATCTTGCGAGTCGCATCATGGACTGGAAGCATGTGCGGCACATCCCAGTGGAAACGGAAAAAGGTAAATTGGTTGGACTTCTCACCATTCACGAGCTATTACATGCCCATAATATCCTGTCTACACAGGACGCCCCCCGTCCTATTCCTGTGGCTGAAATGATGAATCCAAAACCGATTACCATCCCTTCTGATATGCCCATCCTAGAAGCAATGCAACTTATGCTTGCCTCCGAGACCGGTTCTCTATTGGTTGTCAATCGTACTCAATTATTAGGGATCGTCACCGAGCGGGACCTAGTCCGCGCAGCGTGCCAGCTGCTCACTACTGTCTCCTAACTATTTGGTACCGAAAAATGACGCTGAGAAAATATTATGGAAACAGGCGAAACGCTTCTGATTAGTATCGTAATTTTTATTGTCATTATTGCAATTGTACTTATTTATGCATGGTTTTCCCTTAATGGGCTCATAAAAGTTGCCATTGAAAGGTATGGTTCCCAGGTGACTCAAACTAAGGTACAGGTCTCTAAGGTTAAAATTGCGCCTACTGCCGGTGGAGGCTCCCTATCCCATTTTACCATTAGCAATCCACCTGGATTTTCAGGCTCCAGCGCTATTACCTTAGACACCATCAGTATCAAAATTGACACCGCCACCCTTACTCAAAATCCCATCATCCTGAGCGAAGTGATTATCCACTCACCACAAGTACTTTTTGAAATTAACCCGCCCGGCAAATCCAATATTAGCGTCTTGAGAAAAAATATCGTGACGGGGAGTCAGTTTACTCCACCAAAACTGAAACAAGCCGGTAAAAAAGAGATTAAATTAGTGATTCGACGGTTAATCGTGGAAGATGGCCAAATTCAGGCAAGAATGACGGGCCGAAAAGGACCTCAATTGGGGGGAAAATTGCCACGACTTGAATTAATGGATATTGGAGATAAAACAGGGGGGTTCTCCCCCAGAGAAATGGCAGAAAAAGTGATGGCAATACTTATCAACCCCATCGATTCAGCAGCTTCTGGACTCCGGGCAAAAACAGAAGAATATCTAAGCGATGCTTTTAAGGAAATTGGGAAAATAACAGGCCAAAAAAGTAAAACTAGGGCTGGGTGATAAAGGGCCAATCGGGAAAAACATTCTCGAATCGTTTCTTCCCTTGCAGGGGTTGCTCCCTGAGTAGTTGACCGGTTTGGGCATCAAAGATTAATTTTCCCTCGTAGACCACCTTCTTGCCTGCACGACCGCCTGCATATTGGGTTTCTAAGAGCACAATTTGGCTGGGTATTCCCTCCTCTGGGATTTCCATCCCATCCATCGCTTTGGCTTCAGCAAGCAAATAACCATCGCTACCATAAGCTCTTGCAGAAGAGGGAATATTAAACTTGGCCAGGGGGCCAATGCGACTATAACGAATAGTATATTCCGAGCGACCACTCTCAAAATCAACCCCGCACGATAAAATGAGCCCTGAAAGAGGTATACAAAGGAGAAGTACTGCATACAAAATGCGCCTGCGTAACATCTTAAATCCCCCTTCCCTTTGGGCCTGCCAACGAGCAGGGCACCTTAGGCGTTTATTGGAACGCTGACATCAGGACTGCGGGCAACAAGGATTATAAGGGATTAGCTTGTAGCCACTTCTGTAATTAAACAGGATGGCAGATACCTACTTGGCTGGGTCCCTAATTCCAGGATCTGCTCCCTTTAATAAAAAGGTAGTAAAGGAAACTTCTATAATTAATGGAAGTTGACGGTCTCAAAATACAACGCTGCGATCCCGTTCGGCGACTGCCTTAATATAATCTGGCATCCCTTTAACCGTGGCGCCTTTGACCAGATCCTCTTCGGCAATCTGACGGGCTACTGCACAAGCACCGCAGACCCAAATCGGAACATCCAGAGATTGAATCGTCACGAGCAATTCCTTAAGCGGGGTTAGATTTACCCCGGTGATATGATCGGCCGTACCTTTTCGGGCCAAGGTAACCGCTTCATTCCATAACCAGAGAACTACCTCATGACCTTCTTCCTTTGCCACCTTAGCGGCCATAAACGGCAGAGTGGCCATCGTCGGGTCATCAGTACCTCGGCTACCAGAGATAATAAATGTCGCCATTATTGCTCTCCTCAAGTTAACTGCGCCAACTTATAATAATGACTATCTAGAAGGCGGGACCCAAAAAAGCAAGAGACCATGACCTATTAACTATTCTCCACCACAATATTAGGAAATTTGGTACTGTAGTCTTTGCCCTGCAACGAGAGCTTGGCCGCAACCCGGCGAGCAATATCCCGATAGATCTGAGCGATACGTCCCTCCGGATCGGTGACAACGCTGGGATGGCCATTGTCGGCGTCTTCACGGATACGTTTATCCAGGGGAAGCTGTCCCAAAAGGGTGACCCCGTACTGGGCTGCCATACGCTCTCCTCCCCCTTCACCAAAAATGGGCTCTTCATGCCCACACTGACTGCAGATATGGATGCTCATGTTTTCCACGATTCCCAATACGGGCACATTAACCTTCTCAAACATCTTAAGCCCCTTACGGGCATCTAAAAGGGCAATATCTTGGGGCGTGGTGACGATTACAGCACCGCTGACAGGTACCCGTTGAGCCAAAGTAAGCTGGGTATCCCCCGTCCCTGGCGGCAAATCCACCACCAAATAATCTAAATCCCGCCAGTTAGTATCCTGTAACATCTGTTGCAGGGCTGAGGTCACCATGGGACCCCGCCAAATCATGGGTTCTTCTTCGTCGATGAGAAACCCAATAGACATGGCCTGAACCCCATAATTCATCAAGGGCTCGATAGACTTGCCATCCCGGGATTCGGGTCGGCGCTGAACGCCTAGCATCCGGGGCTGGCTGGGGCCATAAATATCGGCATCTAATACTCCCACCGAGGCACCTTCCGCCGCCAAAGCTAACGCCAAATTAACGGCTGTCGTGGATTTGCCCACCCCTCCCTTGCCAGAGGCCACCGCAATCACATTCTTAATGGTCGGATAGGGCTTCACTCCCTGTTGGACTTTATGGGCAACCACTTCCCAACTGACGTCTACCTGGGTATGGGCCACACCTTCCAAAGAGGCCGTTGTTTTTTGAATGGCCGCCACTAATTCTGGAATATAACCCTTGGCGGGAAACCCGAGCTTGATCTTCAAGTCGACCCTATCCCCCTCAATGACAATGGAATCCACTGCTTTCGCAGAGACCAGGTCCTGTTCCAGGTACGGGTCGTGATAACTCTTTAGGGTCTCTTCGACCTGGGCTTGGGTGACCATAATATATTCTCCAGAACACTTTTAGCTTTTATAGCAGATCCCTAATTGACAAAATAGATAGGGATAGATGAATTCTTGAGTATTTTACTATAGTACTCCCTGGACGTCATATCCACAGGGTGATAGCGTAGACTGAGTAAAACTGGTACCTTATGGGGTTTTTTAACCCTCATTAAATTTATTTATGCCGCGTAGGATACTCGTTACCAGCGCTCTCCCTTACGCCAATGGCCCAATCCACCTTGGCCACTTAGTGGAGTACATCCAAACTGACATCTGGGCGCGCTTCCAGCGGATGCGTGGCCATGAATGTTATTACGTCTGCGCTGACGATGCCCATGGCACGCCTATTATGCTGCGGGCCCAACAAGAGGGGATTACTCCCGAGGCGTTGATTGAACAATGTGGCCGGGAACATCGGGCTGACTTTACCGACTTTGCTATCAGCTTTGATAACTACTACAGTACCCACTCGTCAGAAAACCGCACCCTCTCGGAAACGATCTATCTTCGTAACCGGGATGGAGGACATATCACCACCCGCACCGTTCGACAGGCCTATGATCCCATCAAGGAGATGTTCCTGCCGGATCGGTTTATTCGCGGCACCTGTCCCCGCTGCGGGGCTCCCGATCAATACGGCGATAGTTGTGAAGCCTGCGGGGCGACCTACACCCCCACTGAATTGAAAGATGCCATCTCGGTGCTCTCGGGAACGCCCCCGGTAGAGCGGGAATCGGAGCATTATTTTTTCAAACTTAACGACTTCGAACCTTTGCTGAAGGCGTGGACCCAGGGAGGACATCTTCAGCATGAAATGGCCAACAAATTAAATGAGTGGTTTGAGGCCGGACTGCAGGACTGGGATATCTCCCGCGATGCCCCCTACTTTGGCTTCCCGATCCCTGATGCCACCGACAAATATTTCTATGTTTGGCTCGATGCGCCGATTGGCTATCTGGCCAGCTTCAAGCACCTGTGCGACCGCAATGGGCTTGATTTTGACGCCTTTATGGCCCCAGACAGTATCGCCGAGCTTTACCATTTCATTGGCAAGGATATCCTCTATTTCCATGCTTTATTCTGGCCCGCCATGCTTCATGGAGCTGACTTTCGTTTGCCCACGGCCATCTTTGCCCATGGCTTTTTGACGGTCAATGGCCAGAAAATGTCCAAATCCCGGGGAACCTTTATCAAGGCGCGCACTTATCTCAACCATTTGGACCCAGAGTATCTGCGTTATTACTTTGCCGCCAAACTAGGCAGCGGGATTGAGGATTTAGACCTAAATTTCGAAGATTTCACTGCTCGGGTCAATGCCGATCTGGTAGGTAAGGTGGTGAATATTGCCAGTCGTTGCGCGGGCTTTATTAATAAACACTTTCACAGCCGCCTTGCAAACCAGTTGCTCAAGGAAACGCTATTTCAGGAGTTTGCAGCAGCCGCTGACCGCTTGGCCCAATACTACGAAAATCGGGAATTTGGCCACGCCATGCGAGAAATCATGGCACTTGCCGACCAGGCCAACCGCTATATTGACGACCGTCAGCCCTGGGTGGCCATCAAAGAGCCGGGGCGAGAGCAGGAAGTCCAACAGGTTTGCACCCTCGGCCTCAACCTCTTCCGACAGTTAATGGTCTATCTCAAACCGGTCTTGCCGATGATGGCAGAAAAAGCCGAAGAGTTTCTCAATTGCCGCCCACTAGCTTGGTCCGATGCCAACACCCCTTTGCTCAGTCAGACCATTAACCGTTTTCAACCCCTGATGACCCGTGTGGAAAAACCCAAGATCGATGCCATGGTTGAGGATTCCAAAGAACATCTGGAGAAAAAGGCAAGCCCTGCTCAAGCAAATGGCCCCTTAGCTGAAAATCCCATCGCGGAAATTATTCAGTTTGAGGATTTTGCCAAACTCGATCTGCGGGTGGCCCGAATCCTTAAAGCAGAGCAGGTGGAAGGTGCCGATAAACTCCTACGCCTAGAGCTAGATTTGGGGGGTGAAACTCGCCAGGTCTTTGCTGGAATCAAGGCCGCTTACGCACCGGAGAGCGTAATCGGCCGTCTCACAATTATGGTGGCTAACTTGGCTCCACGAAAAATGCGCTTTGGGGTTTCCGAAGGCATGGTCCTGGCAGCCGGCCCGGGAGGTAAAGAAATTTACCTGCTCAATCCCGATGAAGGTGCACAGCCTGGAATGCGGGTCAAATAGCCTTAAAGCCTTCCCATGACCGAGTATGCTTTGATTCTAGTCAGCACAGTGCTGGTCAATAATTTTGTGCTGGTGAAGTTTTTAGGTCTCTGCCCCTTTATGGGCGTCTCCCGGAAACTGGAGACCGCGATAGGAATGGGGCTAGCCACGACTTTTGTGCTCACCCTCTCTTCCGTATGTAGCTATTTGCTCAATCAATACCTATTGGCACCCTTGGGGATTGAGTATCTGCGTACCATCGCCTTTATCCTCGCCATCGCCTTTGTCGTGCAATTTACGGAAATGGTGGTCCATAAAACCAGCCCGCTCTTATATCAGGTATTAGGGATTTTTCTACCCCTGATTACCACCAACTGCGCAGTGCTGGGAGTGGCTTTGCTGAATATACAGCATCAACAGGGATTCTTGCCCTCAGCCCTCTATGGCTTTGGGGCCGCCCTGGGTTTTTCCCTGGTATTGGTCTTATTTGCGGCCCTGCGGGAGCGAATTGCGGCAGCAGAAGTGCCCCGTCCCTTTCAGGGACCGGCCATTGGACTAATTACCGCTGGGCTGATGTCCATGGCCTTTATGGGCTTTTCCGGACTGGTCAAAGGATAATCCCATGCTGGTTGCAATTTTGGCGTTGTCCGCGCTAGCGGCACTGTTTGGCCTCCTTTTGGGGTATGCCAACCTGCGCTTTAAAGTGGATGGCGATCCGGTAGTAGATCAGATCGACGCCCTCCTGCCCCAGACCCAATGCGGTCAGTGCAGCTATCCCGGCTGCCGCCCCTATGCTCAAGCCATTGCCGCCGAGGAAGCGGATATCAACCGTTGTCCTCCAGGAGGAGAGGCAACCATCATCGCCCTAGCGGATTTATTAGGACGCGATCCCAAACCCCTGGATTCGGAGCAGGAAGAAAAACCCAAAGCGCTGGCGGTGATTGATGAAAAGCACTGCATTGGCTGCACCCTCTGCATCCAGGCTTGCCCGGTGGATGCCATCCTCGGCGCGGCCAAGCAACTCCATACCGTGATCGCGGCTGAATGCACGGGCTGTGAGCTGTGCGTCGCCCCCTGCCCGGTGGACTGTATTGAGATGGTTCCCCTCACCCCTGAGCTAGCCACCTGGAAGTGGCCATTTCCGGAGGTCACAGAACCGCCATTACCCATTGCCCTCCAACAGCAAAAGGTAGAGGCGAATAAACCTCTTTTGCCTGAAGTTAGCGACTTTCAGGGAGAAAAGGCTTCATGAAAAAACGTCGGCTTTGGTCATTCCCTGGCGGCCTGAAACTACCTGACCACAAAAGCCCCTCTACCCAAACGCCGATTGCCCCAGCAGCGCTGCCAAAACAACTGGTGTTGCCTTTGCAACAGCACATTGGCGAACCGGCGGAGCCAGTGGTTAACCTCGGTGAGCGGGTGCTTAAGGGCCAAGTCATTGCCACCGCCCAGGGCTACCTCAGTGCCCCCGTGCATGCCTCAAGTTCCGGCCAAGTGGTGGCTATTGACAACTTGCCGATTCCCCATCCTTCCGGTCTGAGCGCCCCTTGCATCGTTATCGAAACCGATGGCGAGGACGCCTGGGGCGAACGCCAGCCGGTGGAAAATTACCGGCAACTCAATCCTAGCCAGTTGCGCAACCTGATCCGCCAGGCGGGGATCGTAGGGCTAGGGGGAGCGGGTTTCCCCACCTTTATCAAGCTCAATCCCGGTCCCGAGCCCCGGGTTGAGACTCTGATTCTCAATGGCGCCGAGTGCGAACCTTATATTACCTGCGATGACCTGCTCATGCGGGAGCGGGCCGAGGAGATTATCCAAGGGATTGGGGTCATAGGCCATGCCCTCCACGCCCGCCATTGCCTCATCGGCATTGAAGACAACAAGCCTGACGCTTATCGCGCTTTGGCGGCCACAGCGACCGAGGGAATCGAGGTCGTGCCGCTTCCAACCCGCTATCCCACCGGAGGCGAGAAACAGCTCATTAAGGTCTTAACCGGCCAGGAGGTCCCGAGCAACGGTCTCCCCATCGATATCGGGGTTGTCTGCCACAATGTGGGCACCGCAGTGGCCGTCCATCGAGCCATAAACTTAGGGGAACCCCTTATCTCCCGAATCGTGACCGTCACCGGCAGCGCCGTGGCCCGCCCCCGCAACCTAGAAGTCCTGTTGGGAACCCCCATCCGCCATCTGTTAACCCAGTGTGATACAGAGATTGACTGCATCGACCGCCTGATCATGGGCGGCCCCATGATGGGCTTCACCCTCCACCATGACGCCGCGCCGGTTATCAAAACTACCAACTGTCTGCTGGCGGGCCTTCAGGAAGGAAGCCGGCAACCCCCGGTGATGCCCTGCATTCGTTGTGGCGCTTGCGGGGAGGTTTGCCCGGTGCAGCTCCTGCCCCAACAGCTCTACTGGCATGCTCGGGCCAAAGAATTGGATAAACTACAGGATTACCATCTTTTTGATTGTATTGAATGTGGCTGTTGTGACTATGTTTGCCCAAGCCACATTCCCTTAGTTCATTATTATCGTTACGCCAAAAGTGAAATCTGGGCCCAAGAACAGGAGCGGGAAAAAGCTGATTTGGCCCGCCAGCGGTATGAGTTTCGGCGCCAACGGCGGGAACGGGAACAACAAGAAAGGGCAGCCCGGCAGCAAGCCAAAAAAGCCGCTGTGGCCCCTTCGGCCAGTAAGACAGACAAGCAGGCGGCCATTCAAGCCGCAGTAGAACGGGCCCGGGCCAAACGCACCGCCCAGAAAAAAACGATAGACGAAACGCCTCCCTCTCAATAGGGCCACTGATATCCCAGAATACCAATATTCACCCATGCCGTTTCAATTTTTCAGCTCCCCCCATCTCCATCAGGGAAAGGGCATTTCCCAGCTCATGTTCCAGGTGATTTATGCCCTGGTGCCGGCCATTGCCCTCTATGTGGGGTATTTCGGTTATGGAGTCCTCATCAATATCGCCCTTGCCGTCATTGCTGCTTTGGCTACCGAAGCGCTCATGTTAATCACCCGGCAGCAACCCCTCACCCCCTTTTTGACCGATGGCAGCGCGGTGGTGACGGCCGTTCTGCTCGCTCTTTGCCTCCCCCCCCTGAATTCCTGGTGGGTGCCCGTCGTCGGCACTGCGTTTGCCCTTATTTTTGCCAAGCATCTCTATGGAGGTCTGGGCTACAACCCCTTCAATCCCGCCATGGTCGGCTATGTACTATTGCTGATTTCCTTTCCCAAGGAAATGACCACCTGGCTACCGGTGCAGGAGCTGGCTGCCCAACCTTTAAGTCTGAAAGAGAGTCTAACCTGGGTATTCACCGGTACCTCTGTTCAAGGAATAGCAATCGATGCCCTTTCAGGAGCAACCCCCTTGGACTATACCAAAACCCAATTGGGGCTAGGTCAACCCATGGCGGAAATCCGCACCCACCCCCTATTTGGTACGCTGGGAGGCAAGGGTTGGGAGTGGATCAATATGGGGTTCCTCCTGGGAGGCCTGTGGCTTCTCTATAAACGGGTGATCAGTTGGCATATTCCCTTTGCCATGGTGGGCAGCTTGCTGACCCTGGCCTTGCTTTTCCAATGGCTGGATCCCACCACCCATCCCTCCGCCCTGCTCCACTTTGTCAGTGGCGGTACCCTGCTGGGGGCCTTTTTCATTGCCACCGATCCGGTCACCGCCGCGGCTACACCCCGGGGCCGTTTGCTTTATGGGGTCGGAATCGGCTGCCTGACTTATATCATTCGCACTTGGGGAGGTTACCCGGATGGCGTGGCCTTTGCCGTCCTGCTCATGAATATGGCGGTTCCCCTCATTGACTATTACACCCCGCCGCGGGTTTTTGGCCAAAACCGGCGCCCGTGATGGGGAATCGCCCAATGCTCCGAGTCGGCTTGCTGCTCGGCCTCTTTGGGGTAGTGGGGACCGGCATCGTGGCCATCACCGAAGCCCTGACCCGAGAACAGATTGCAGCCAATGAACGGGCAGCCTTACGGCAGGCCATTGAGGCAGTCTTGCCTAGTACGACTTACAATAACCCTATTCTAGAAGACACGCTCCAAGTGAGCGACCCCCTGCTGGGAACGGAAAATCCCATACTGGCTTACCGGGCCCGCCGGGATAGCCAACCGGTGGCGGTGATCCTCACGCCCGTAGCGCCGGAGGGTTATAATGGGGCGATTAAGCTGCTGGTGGGAATCCACTACGACGGCAGCCTGGCGGGGGTAAGGGTCCTCTCCCATAAGGAAACCCCTGGGCTGGGGGATGAGATCGAGGAAGGAAAGTCTGAGTGGATCTTGGGTTTTAGGAACCGCTCCCTCGGCAATCCCCCTGAATCCAAGTGGCAAGTCAAGCGAGACGGTGGCACCTTCGATCAGTTTACCGGAGCCACCGTCACTCCCCGGGCCATCGTCAAAGCAGTCCGCAATACCTTGAAGTATTTCGAAAATCATCGGCATAGGCTCTTTTCCAAAGAGGAGGAACACTTCCATGGCAGCCCCCGTTAGCTACGGTCAGATCAGCCAAGAAGGACTATGGAACAATAATGTCGCGTTGGTGCAATTACTGGGACTCTGTCCCCTGCTGGCGGTCACCGGAACGGTGATCAACGGCCTGGGTCTGGGGCTGGCCACCTTGTTAACTTTAGTGGCCTCCAACAGCCTGGTGGCCCTTATCCGCCACTGGGTTCCCACGGAAGTGCGCCTACCGGTGTTCGTGCTGATTATCGCCTCCATTGTGACCACCATCGAACTGTTAATGAATGCCTATTTTTATGATTTATATAAAGTTCTGGGCATTTTTATCCCGCTGATTGTCACTAATTGCGCGATTATTGGCCGCGCCGAAGCCTTTGCCTCCCGGCAAAAAGTGGGGCCGGCTTTTGCCGACGGCCTCATGATGGGCCTAGGTTTTACCCTAGTGCTGGTGCTCTTGGGTGGCCTACGGGAAGCCCTGGGCCAAGGAACCTTGCTGGACCAGGCCCATCTCATGTTTGGTGAAGCCGCCCGCGATTTGAAATTGACCCTCATAGAAGATTACCGGGGCTTTCTCATGGCCGTGCTGCCACCGGGCGCTTTTATCGGCCTCGGGCTTTTGATCGCCCTGAAAAATGTCATTGACCACCGGCTTGCGCAACGGGCGGCAGCCCGAAAAAGCCGTGCCGCCAAACCCGCAGGTATCTTGCCCGAGCGCATTTGAAAAACCATTCCTGC
The DNA here is from genome assembly GCF_004421105.1 of Nitrosococcus wardiae. Classification (NCBI taxonomy): domain Bacteria; kingdom Pseudomonadati; phylum Pseudomonadota; class Gammaproteobacteria; order Chromatiales; family Chromatiaceae; genus Nitrosococcus; species Nitrosococcus wardiae. The sequence continues at coordinate 2,278,512 of NZ_CP038033.1, read as the reverse complement.
CATGAAAAATAGCGAAGAAATTCATGAAATATTCTCCCGCTTCCAGGCGGCCAACCCTAAGCCCACTACGGAACTGAAGCATCACACCCCCTTTGAACTTCTCGTTGCCGTCATCTTGTCCGCCCAAGCCACTGACAAAGGAGTCAATAAAGCCACCGCCAAGCTTTTTCCGGTAGCCAATACTCCCCAGGCCATCCTAGATCTGGGAGAAGAAGGACTAAAGGGTTACATCAAGACCATTGGCCTATTCAATAGCAAAGCGAAGAATATCCTCCAGACCTGCCATCTTCTGCTAGAGCGGCATGGTGGCCAAGTGCCTAATGAACGAGCCGCTTTAGAAGCCCTACCCGGGGTGGGACGAAAGACCGCCAATGTCATGCTTAACACTGCTTTTGGCCAACCCGTTATTGCCGTCGATACCCATATTTTCCGAGTGGCCAACCGCATCGGTTTGGCCCCGGGTAAAACGCCGCGCCAGGTAGAGGACATGCTGACCCACGTAGTTCCGGATGAATTTAAGCACGACGCCCACCATTGGCTCATTCTCCATGGCCGCTACGTGTGCACCGCCCGCAATCCCCACTGCCAAGACTGTTTAATCAGCGACCTTTGTGACTATTATCAAAAGATAGCCACAGCAGAATCCCGTGGATTAAAAAAAACAGCGAGCTAAATCATGTACAGTCAAGACCGGCAACAAATGCGGCAAATCTTCCTCGCAGTGCGGGAAAAGCAGCGCGCGCAAGAACCCCTTTCTCCCTTGGAAGCCATCATTGGACAGGTCATCGACCAGCATCCTGAGTATTATCCCTTGCTAGACCGCAAAGAATCCTTGGAGCAAGAGTTTTCCGGTCAAAACGGGCAAGAAAATCCTTTTCTGCACATGGCGTTACATATCTCGATCCAGGAGCAAATCAACGTGGATCGTCCCCCTGGAATTCGGGGCATCTACCAAACCCTAGCCTCCCGCTTCCCCGATCTCCATCAGACAGAGCATCGGATGATGGAATGTCTAGCTCAAACCCTCTGGGATGCCCAGGATACCGGTAGGCCCCCCTCGGAAGAGGCCTATTTGGGCTGCTTGCGGCGTTTACTGTAATTGGCCCAATATGCACGGCCGTTCATGGAGAACGTGCCGGTGTCCATTCTGCTCCCGGATCATCCCTTAGCCAAGGAAAACGCCCTCCCTCTAGAATACTTTAGCCAGGGAAGGCGAAGTGGGCAGAGGAAAAGGGATATGCTTTCCACCGCCCCTTCTTAAACAAGAAAAAAGTTATCCGCCGTTCAAGGGGAGTAAAATTTAGGGCAGGACATTATGAATCGTTTCATCCTGGCTGGCTTTTATCTCGCCTTTAGCAACGGCTGCCGGGGATACTGTTGTGGTGCCGTAATAGGCGGCGTTTTCTTCATCATCCCAGACAATATCCTCCACGTTGATAGCGAGATCGGCAAAGAGGCCTTCGGTATCAGACCAGATAATGATATCGCCTTTACCTAAGGAACCTTGGGCACGTGCCGAAGAGTCGATGATAGTGAACCCGGCGTCAGCATTCAGAGAGAAGTTATTATTGGTCATAAAACTCTCTACGGCTTTCTCAGTCATCAGGAGCATGGCAATCTGCCCCGCTTCAATACCGGCCTCAGCTCCAGCGCTGATAGCGGCAAGATTATAGAACATGGGGCTGCTCCATTGGCCATTACGGTGTGTGAGCAATACCCCTTCACCACCTGCCCCCCCCCCACGCCTAGTGCGGCCCTTCCATAATTGGGTACGATAAAAATGCCTTTCGCCGTTCTCATCTGCTGCACTAAGTCGGGATCGGATTTCATTTGCTGCACAACTTTGGCCGCCTCATTAACCGTCTCTTGGGCTTCTGCCAGTTGTTCGGTCCTCTCCTCAACGGATTCGGCAGCTTGCGCAGTACTGAGTGGAAGAATTATTGATATGACGGCGAAAAAACCAGCGGCTGTCAATAGAGTAATTTTAGTATTCTTACTCTCTTCTCCTTAATTGAGTCAATGGGGTTAAGTGCATGGCCCGCTTAGACTGAAGATAGCGCGTGGCCGCCAATTACTTTTCCCTTTGCAGAGGAGCGCGGATAGGATGCGCATAGGCTGATATGCCCTCTATGGGCTAGCACCCACTTTGGCTCTACCGAGGTATTGCCTTTATGGGTCCTTACCTAGCAAAAATAGCAAGGCATATGCCAAGTGAGTCTGTTCAAAGCCTGCTCCCTTGGCATAGACAGTCGCATCGCCTGTCTAATGGGTTTATTAGGAGCATCTATGGCAGTCGCTAGTATGTACTTGTTGCAATAGCTGCAAATGCATTTGTAATATTTACGTCATTCGATATACAAGTCATTGTCCACTAAACCACCTATTCTCATATACCTGTTCTCACTATAAAAGGCACATGTTCACCCCATGATGAGGTGGAAATTGACTTCACAGGGGAAAGTGCTTAACTCTCTACTAATTGATCTCCAAATTGGAGACAGCCTGAACCATGCGTTTCTTGCTGCACTGCATATGTCATTACTCCCCTTGAGGCCCTCGTGAGGAGAACAGGTCATGAGAAATCAGCGACTTAGAAATCAGACTGCGGTGGTCACCGGCTCCGACTCCGGCATCGGTCAAGCCACCGCGATGGCCTTTGCCCAAGAAGGCGCAGATGTCATGGTGACCTACCTCCATGACCAGCAAGGTGCCGAGCACACCCGGCAAGCCGTCGAGCAGGCGGGACGCCGGGCGGTGGTGGTTCAATTCGACCAGCGGGACCCGGACCAGGTCGCCCAGCTTTTTCAAATCACGCGAGAGCAACTGGACACGCCCACTATCCTGGTGAACAACGCCGGCATCGATTCCACTGGTCAGTACGTGAAGGACATGCCCATTGAGGATTGGGACAATGAACTCAAAACCAATCTCTACGGGCCCTTCTTCTGTTGCCAGCAGTTCATCCGCGGATTGGAAGGCACGGACAAGCACGGCGTGATCATCAACATCACCAGTGTTCACCAGGAAATCCCACGGGCCGGCGCAGCAGGTTATGATGTGGTTAAGGGAGGGCTCAAGAATCTCACGACCACGCTGGCCTTGGAACTGGCCGAGAAAAACATCAATGTCAATAACATTGCGCCGGGCATGGTGTTAACTCCCTTTAACCAGCAGGCCATGGACGATCCCAAGGTGCGGGAGCAGCAGGTTCAGTCGATTCCGATGAAACGTGCCGCCGAACCCGAGGAAATTGCCAAAGCGGCGGTATTTCTCGCCTCCGAGGATGCCCGTTATATCCACGGCACGACCTTAGTCGTGGATGGCGCGTTGATGCTGTTCCAGGGCCAAGGCGCCTAAGCGAGGCTTTTGGGGATCGCCCCTACGTTGCTCAATGGGGGAAAGTTCAACCTCCTGTCCCAAAACTTCCCGGTAGCCTTCGTGGACCATGAAGGTGGTGATGTAGGGGATGTGGCACGCCTTCAGACGTTGAATCAGCGCGGGCTCAACCGCCTTATCCTCAATGCTATGGACCAGAATATCCGCACCCGCCTCCACCGCCGCCCGGGCCATTTCCCGCTGGATGGCGGTGTGCGGGATCTGCCTGCTCCTCACCGAAGGGATACTAGCCCGCGCCAATGAAGACCTGCTGAGTGCGCCTCGATTGAAGTGGCAGGCGCCCTGGGTTACCGGCGTGATCGCAGTTGGGCTGGATTTGTTTATCGATCCCATCGCCGTGGCCGTCGGCTATTGGGTGTGGTTCGTGCCGGGGGAAATCTATTACGGAATCCCCCTGCTCAACTTCGTGGGCTGGTTCGTGTTGATGCTATTGGCCCCCCTGGCCTGGAGATACTCATCGCGCGGCGCACGGCTTGGGGGGACGGGCGCAAGCTGCTGATGGCCTTCATCGCCCTGGTGCCCCTAGGCCTGGCCGCCACCGTGCTGTCGCTAGTGCTCAATGGGATCATCGCCATGATGGGGTGGCAGTGAGGGTCGGACATTGGAAACCCCTCAGTGGCCTGTCAATTCGTGCTGGAACGTTCGACTGATGCCATCATACCTTTCTTACCCCATTCTCCTGGGCCCGTGTGCAAGCGCTGGTAGACAACGCCATCTCTTTTATTCTTCATGCGTTAGTCTTGATTCCATACCCCCTCCAGGCACAACGGGAATAACCCTTGGCTTATGTCGAACTGACGTTTTTGATGGGTTAGAATGAACTAATCGAGGAGAATCAGTAACGATTGAAGATTTGGAGACCCATGCCATCACCCACAGTCATGAAGCATCAAGATATCGGTTGGCATTTTGATAACACCTATGCGCAGCTGCCTGGCCACTTTTACACGAAGCTACATCCTGTTCCTGTGCGTGAACCACGCCTTGTCATTGTCAATGATGCCCTGGCAGAAGAACTAGGATTAAATTTCAAAGCCACCTCTGAGGATGAATTAGCGCAGCTTTTTTCAGGCAATCAGCTTCCAGAAGGTGCAGAACCCTTGGCACAGGCCTATGCGGGGCATCAGTTTGGCCATTTTACCTACTTGGGCGATGGGCGGGCCCATTTAATCGGCGAGCATCTCACTCCAGACGGCAAACGGGTGGATATTCAGTTCAAAGGCTCGGGCCAAACACCCTATGCCCGGCGCGGTGATGGGCGTGCCGCACTAGGTCCGATGCTGCGAGAGTATCTCATCAGCGAAGCCATGCATGCGCTAGGCACCCCTACCACCCGTAGTCTGGCAGTAGCCACCACCGGCGAACCTGTTTACCGGGAAACGGTACTGCAAGGAGCGATTCTGACACGCGTCGCATCCAGTCATTTGCGTGTGGGCACATTTGAATATCTGGCCGCACAAGAAGATACAGCAGGCCTGAAGCAACTTGCTGAGTATACTATCCAGCGCCATTATCCGGAAATAATAGACTCTGATACTCCCTATCTTGATCTGCTCAAGGCCGTCATGGCTTGCCAGATAAAACTTATCACCGAATGGCTGCGAGTAGGGTTTATTCACGGCGTGATGAACACGGACAATATGGCCATTTCCTGTCAGACCATTGACTATGGCCCCTGTGCATTCATGGATAGCTATGATCCCAGCACCGTGTTCAGCTCCATCGACCATATGGGGCGTTATGCCTATGCCAATCAGCCCCGTATCGCGCAGTGGAACTTAGCACGGTTTGCCGAAGCTATCCTTCCGCTACTGCATGAAAATATGGAGAAAGCTGCCGCAATGGCAGAGGAAACCATCCAATCATTTAAGGTATTATTTCAGCAGGAATGGCTGGCAATGATGCGTCGCAAGCTGGGGCTGTTCGGTGAAGAAAAAGAAGATATGGAATTCATCAACAGGCTTCTGCAATGGATGCAGCGCAGCCATGCGGATTATACCAATACATTTCGTGACCTGATGGATAAGCATTTTCCCGAAGAGCCACACTACCAGGATCAAGAATTCAAACATTGGCATAATAGATGGCAACAGCGGTTGGAGCGTAACACCAAACCGTTCCCATCCTCCCTGTGCCTCATGGATGCGGCTAACCCGGTGGTCATCCCCCGTAATCATCGTGTAGAAGCAGCGCTCAACGCTGCAGCACAGAACACTGACTTCTCAAAGTTACACGAACTGCTGGATGTGCTGTCTGAGCCCTATAAAGATAAAGAGAAATACACTGAATTCAAAAACCCTCCTGCGCCGAAAGAACGTGTGTCCCAAACTTTTTGTGGTACTTGATAACCTATATACCAGCGGATAGGTACTTAAGTGCCATGACGTTATTATGACGGCTATTATTATCGCCGCCTTTCTCGCCTCACTACTAACGTTGTTCTCTGGCTTTGGACTGGGAACCCTGCTTATGCCGGTAGTCGCGATTTTCTTTCCGGTTACTGTGGCGGTGGCGCTCACGGCTTTCGTATATCTGCTCAATAATCTATTCAAACTGGCAGTGCTCTGGAGGACTGTCAATTAGCAGCTCACTTTAAGTTTACTTAGGAAATATTCACCTATATCCTAGCGTTGCGAATCGTAATCGTACAGGTACAGCATTTGCTGGACTATTCCTTTTCATTGGACTAGGTGAGAGGATTCAATGAACAGAAAGTATGGGCTTGCATCTTTTGGTGCTGTTTTACTTAGTATTGGGCTAGCGGGCCCGGCGACAGCTGCTGGAGACTGCATTCCAATAAAAGGAAAATTTTTTAATAATGCACTTGGTCCCGGAAGCACGCTTGGAATTGCACATATCATTTTCGGTAAAGAAAAATTCAAGTGCGGGTTGAGAGGAGACGGAAAGAATCAGAATCCTAATGACCCCGATGATATCGGGCCTCTGAACTTTGATCACACCATAGTGTGCGACGATGATGTGGGCTATGAATTTCCAGTTCATTCCCAATTGGTGTGGGACACAAGTGGCTATCCAACGAGCGAACCAGAAGACTGTGGGCATGGCCTCCAGAGCTTCTCTTTTTTGGAAGTATCGCAGCCCGTGCTTGGCACCGGAACGGGTCGATTCGATGGAGTAACGGGCGGTTCCATCACCATCGAAGGAACCTTATTCTGTAGCCTAGCAATTGATATGGAGTTTTCCGGAGAATTGTGTTTCTAAAATGGCGCTTTCCCGCCAATTCACGGCTGCCGCTTAGGGCCAGAGTTTTCATGCATTAACTCTGGCTCATGGACCTGTTCCAGGCCGATCAGCCTTAATCAGATTGGCTATTTGGCTGAACCGGGCAGGCCTCTCTAGGGACAGCGTAGCCAAATTTCGTCTACCCTCCTCGCGTTGAGGGTGCCCATTCTCCAGGTCATCACCATCAGTATAGCCACAATGCTATACTGATGGTGTCTTTCACTGATGGGAGATAAGTCATACCAATTTACCCAAAAAATGCAATCTATTACGGAAAGGATATTCATAACAAAATTATTGTTCGCCCTTCCGCACCACTCGGCCATCTGCATACATAATCACACTCTACTCTAGCGGTTGGGCACATTGGCGGTGGAATCCCCTTGGGAGCGCTGCCGCACGGTTCCATCACAATAACTGATCGACCACCCTCCGCTCTACACGTGGGCAGAGTTTGTCTGAAGCTTCTAACAGTTTGTGGAGCGGAATGCCATTGTAGAGCTGCCACTTGAGTAGGGATAATACCATCCTGACTAAATGTTAAAAATTTAGTAAATTGGGTCCCTGCCGATTGTTTGGGAAGTCTCATCTCCCCATACCTCTTCAATAGGGCGTTGCATATACGAGAATCATGCGTTGACATACCCCCCTCGCTTGATAAGCATGCCGTCCATTCTAAAAAAAGTGGCTCGCCCCAGAGGCAGGCGTAAAGATTGAATGACACTCTGTGCACCTGACCTCATGGCGCGTGGTACAACACTCAGTAAAAGGATTGGGGCGATAGCACTGGGGAACATAATGAATGTCAATGCACCCTTCCGGGGGTAATGGCTGTGGAGTGCATACTGCAGTGCATTCTTGTCTGCAAAGCGGAACACAGACGCTATGCCTGCCCAGTGCTGGATCTTGTAAACAGTCCTCAAGGCACGGTCGGTAGCAATCCCTATAACATTCCGGGTCTACGCCTGGAGGTACAAGCCTGGCTGCCCGGGCACAACCCCGAGCAAATGCAGCGGGGAGAATTCCCGCTGGCTGGGTTGGAAGTCTCATCTTTAGTGCCTCTTCGCTTAAGGAGGTTACCGCACAAACCAGGAGCGCACCGGCCCCACCATCACTGGCAAAAGCTCCTTGTCCCTGTATCTCATAAATGGGGGTCGCATCTAGATTGAGGGTCCAGAGAATGGCCGCCGCATTCCAAGGGCTCTCTTCAAGATAAGCCAGCAGCTGCTTAGGGTCATCTGGATTGATAATTTTGACCCCAGTTACTTAAGGGAAGCGGCTTGCCTTGGGCATTCATCGCCACTACCGCCAATACCGTGGGCAATGCGCCGGGAATATGAAGGCAATCGCAGCCCTCGTTGCCGACGGCAGCAACCATCAGGATACCCTGGGCGGCACAATGCCGGACCGCATCGGCCAGGAGAGGATGGGCCGTACCGGAAGGGGAAAGTTCGCCACCGCTGATATTGATGATATGAGCCCCTTTTTGTGCGGCTTGCAGGAGGCCACGGGCTAGGTCGAGTTGGGAACAAAGGGCGATAGCGTGATCATTGCCCTCCTTAAAGACCGGCACAATGAGACCGCGGCAATGGGCGCGATCCCTTTTACAAGTCCCTCGTGCTGACCAAAAATAATGCTGGCGATATGGGTAGCACACAAATCGTTACCAACCCTTAACCTTATCATGAGTCGCTGCTGGGGGTCGGCAGAAGACTCCTCCGCATACAAAATTCAACGGTAATTCCCAGATTGGTGAACTATAAATCTATCAAGAGCATTTTAGGCAGATGCTCCATATTGCTGCTGTGGGAATGGGCGTCGCTTCCCCTTTTCTAGACGTAGATAGCTGCCTCGGAGGCCGGTTAAGAAGGGGCAAGAGGGCAATCATGACAGACATAACAGACCAGGAATGCAAGGCGGAATTTGTCAAAAAATATGAAAGATGAAGATCATTCAAGCTTTGAATAAAGGGAGGTTTATTATGGCGAGAAAAATTTTTAGCTTGCTTGGAGCAGTGCTCATCTTAGTGGTGAGCATTACTATGCCAGGATTTGCCCAGGATAACCGCCCGGACGTCAGTGTGCCAGATGAAGCGCTGGCGGAGACGTTCGGGATCAAAACCGGGACAAATACCTACATCGTCCAGTTAGTCGATGAGCCGGTTGTTACCTACGACGGTGGCATTCAAGATCTTCCAGCTACAAAGCTGACTAAGGGGAAGAAAATAAATCCTCACAGTGCTTCGATACGCGGGTACACTAATCACCTTAGGGATCAACAGGCAGCGGTACTGAACGCTACCGGCGCGGTTGAACAGTTCTACAATTACGTCTACAGCTTCAATGGCTATTCAGCCGCTCTTACGAGGCAACAGGCTATTGCTACCGCCAAACACCCCAACGTTCAGATGATCTTTCCTGAGGAAATCCTACAGATTGAGACGGATAACACGCCGGAGTTCCTGGGCTTGACTGAAAGAGGACTTTGGGACCAGCTTGGTGGCCGGGGTAATGCCGGGGAGGACATCATCATCGGCGTGATCGACACCGGTATTTGGCCTGAGCATCCGAGCTTCTCGGACCAGTTGGATCTCAGTGACGCATCCGGGAGAAGCGGCAAGCGCAATTCCGCCTACGGCCCGCCGCCCTCGGACTGGTTCGGCGAGTGCGTTTCCGGCGAGCAGTTCTCCCAGGAGGACTGTAACAATAAGCTTATTGGGGCACGCTTTTATCGAGTGGGCGCTGAAGCCGCCACGGTCATCACGGAGGATTACCTATCACCTCGCGACAGGGACGGACATGGCACCCATACGGCTAGCACGGCGGGCGGCAATGCAAATGTCCCGGCTGAGATCTTCGGTATCGACCGAGGCATGGTAAGCGGCATTGCTCCCCGCGCCCGCATCGCGGCCTACAAAGTGTGCTGGAACAATGTCGGCTGCTTTGTATCGGATATTATAAAGGCCATCGATGATGCCGTTGCCGACGGTGTGGATGTCATCAACTACTCGATCGGCGGCGGAGCTAGCCTGCTCGGCCCCGATGATATAGCCTATCTGTTCGCAGCGGAGGCGGGAGTGTTCGTGGCAACCTCCGCCGGGAACTCGGGTCCGGGTCCCGATACCGTTAGTGGACCGGCCTCCGTCCCGTGGATCACCGCAGTGGGAGCCAGCACCCAGGATCGCACTTTTGAGGGTTCTGTGAAGCTAGAGAATGGTGCAGAGTATTTCGGCGCTTCCCTCACGGGGGGCACGGATGTGCTGCCTTTAGTGGATGCCGAAGACGCCGGATCGGAGCTTTGCCATCCGGATGCGCTCGATCCAGCCCTGGTGGCAGATAAGATCGTCCTCTGCCTGCGGGGAGAAATCGCCCGGGTGGACAAAAGCCGGGCCGTCTTTGAGGCCGGCGCCGCCGGCATGGTGCTCTACAACACCAGCGACACCGAGGCGCAGATCACAGATAACCACTTTGTGCCCACCGTGCATATCAATAACACCGACGGCCTAGCAGCCAAAGCTTACATCGACAGTGCTGGTCCCACTGCAACCGCTCAGATTACTGGTGGCGAGAAGGTCACGATTCCTGCCCCCTGGATGGCAGCCTTCTCCTCGCGCGGCCCGAATGGGATTGCGCCTGACATCATCAAGCCCGATGTAACTGCCCCAGGCGTCAACATCCTAGCCGGGAACACGCCCAATCCCTACTTTGGGGCACCAGGTGAGCTCTTCCTGGCCATCAGCGGCACTTCCATGTCGAGCCCGCATGTGGCCGGGGTAGGTGCATTGCTGAAACAGGCCCACCCGGACTGGACACCAGCCATGATCAAATCGGCCCTCATGACCACTGGTTCGCAAGATGTCAAGAAGGAGGACGGCGCGACACCGGCCGATCCCTTTGACATGGGTAGCGGGCATATCGCTCCGAATTCCGCCGTCGATCCGGGATGGCTCTACCAGGCCGGCTTCCGGGATTATCAGGCTTTCTTGTGCGGAGCCACCACCGGCGTAAGCCAAAACACCTGTGATGTTCTCGAACGCTTTGGTTTCTCGTTCGATGCCAGCGATCTAAACCTGGCCTCCATTGGCATCGCCGAGTTGGCCGGTGTCCAGACGGTCCCGCGCACGGTCACTAGCGTAACACCGGGGGCGGCCACCTATAACGTGTCGGTCGATGCACCGCCGGGAATCAGTGTCGCAGTGAACCCCTCATCGCTGACTCTCGCCGAAGGGGAATCCGGTACCTATGAGGTCACCTTCACCACGACTTCGAGTGCAACCCTGGATGAATGGGCCTTCGGTTCCCTGGCATGGAGTGACAGCGTACACAATGTGCGCAGCCCGATCGCCATTAAACCCGTTGTACTGGCGGCTCCAGATGAAGTTTCGGGAACCGGGACCGATGGCACCTTGAGTTATGAGATTACCTTCGGCTATTCTGGTGACTTTGCAGCCAACCCCCACGGACTGATCCCGGCAGAGACCCAGGCCGATACGGTGGTGGATGATCCCGCGAATGACATCAACACGGCTCTGTCTACCGGGGTCGGCATCACGGTTCATGTGGTTGATATTCCTGCGGGAACGAAATACGCCAGGTTTTCCCTCTTCGACGGTGACACCGATGGGCAAGACGACCTAGACCTGTACGTGTTTGACCCTGATACGGCCGACTTCGTTGGAAGTAGTGGAACACCCACCTCAGCGGAAGAAGTCAATCTTGAGAACCCTGATCCAGGGATGTACCAGGTGGTAGTCCATGGTTGGCAGACCGACGGCCCGGATGCCAATTACACCCTCTTTAGTTGGGCACTGGGGGCAGCCGATGCCGGCAATATGACGGTGACGGCGCCATCCTCCGCAATACTGGGAGCCTCCGACACTGTGACGGTAGATTGGAGCAGTCTGGAAACCGCCACCAAGTACCTCGGCAGCGTCACCTATCATGATATCACTTCGCCGAGCGGCTACAATGACGGTCTTATCGACTTCACCCTCGTCAGGATCGACACGGATTGGCATTAATATCGTATCGTCAAAGGGCACTCTGCCAGGGGTGCCCTTTTTAAAAATTTGCAAAAACGAATATTGGTTCGGGGTTAACGGTCCCCGGAGCCGCTGCTGGGATTATCCTTGGCGGAGAGCGGTTCTTGGGGCATCATGCACAAAAATGGAGCGCGGCCCGCGCCGCTGTGATAGTGCCAATCCCGGCCCACAGCTCGCAGAATGATGCGTGTCCCGTTGACCAGAACCTGGGGGTAGGCTCGGCCGGATTGCGGACAGCCTAGGCTGCCATCCCGCCAGGTGACCTCCTCGAAAAGAACACGTTCGATCTCATCAGAATTGATGTCGAGCTTTTCGGCGAGATCATGCTTAGCCAGCTCCACCAAAGATTCAGCCTTACCTGGCAATGCGGTCGTCATAAGGCCTTCCCGTATTTCAGGTGCCGGTATATCGATTTCCATTGAAGGAACTGTGATCTCCACAGGTCCGATTTGACGCCTTTCACTTAATTCCTCCATACCAGGTAGTCCAAAAGCAAAGCAACAGCCACCCATTAGAAGGAAGATTCTACTTGGAATATATGCCATATAGCTGTAGAGCGATTTGGCCTTTTTTACAGATAGGATAGCACCCCAATTACTGTAAAAATACACACTAAGGATTTTAGGTAGCACGGCTTACACTCTATTGGTTTTTTCTGCTGCTCACGAATGTATTTGTAGAAGGTGGGCTTGGAAATGCCTATCACCCTTGGGACTAATCGGATGTTTCCCTCCATAGGGCACTTACCATGCCAGGTCGATAAAGAAGAACGTTGCAAACAATGTAAGTTATTAAGTAAGAATAATTATATTTTTATCTTCTTGGCTTAGAATGAGGCCGAAGGAGAAAATTTTTTTCCAAAAAGCGTGGGGGTTAAACCGATAAAAAACAAAAATAGTTGGCTAGAACGCAACGTATTTTTTTGATTTTGCCTAGATGAGGAATCCGAAATGTTCCGACTTCAGGGGGGGCATGCTCACCTAGGGTTATTCCTAATAGGGTATTCCTTTATAGCACTCTCGCGAGCATAAACATAAACTTGTCTCTAAGAGCCTCCCCCTATCCCGTCTGGCCACGAGGCGGAAAATTCGTGGCATTTAGCCTTCCTACTAGCCCGGATTCCTCTCCGGGCTATTTTTTTATAAATTCTCTGGATCCCGAGTGATGGGCTGCGATTCAAAAGGTCTTAGTCGGCGGGTCCTGTTGACACCTCCTCGGCGCATGCGCAGTTTGATGCGGATGAAATAGAGGCCAAGCGGGAACTAGACTAGCTACTGGAAGCCAGGAGAAGCGGAGGCGAGAAAAAATAACGGCTAGGGATGGCCTCTACCACGAGGAGCAAGCAATGAGTGATATTTCTACCACGGTAGCGGGCACAGACCTGAAAACGGGTTACCCATGCAATGAATCGGGCCAATTGTTAGATCCTTATAAGGATGGGGAAAATGTAGTTGATTGGAAGCCGGGCATGGAACTCAGCCCGCTGACCGAGCCGTGTGGGCGCTCCGAATACAACATCGGCACTGAGGATGTCTGCTATTGCTTTGATTTCAAAATCATCACCGCCCTTACAGCCCCTTACCGCAAATTCTTAATATTGGATGCGGTGGTCAATTCAAAGATCGGCAGTTTCATCCAACAAGCTGGGTATGAGGTGATTGATTTGGCAGATTATAGGTCAACGGTCTCTTTGGGCCTCATCGATCTAGCTTGCCATGGGATAAGTAACTCGAAGGAACCTTCCATCGTTCACAGTGATGAGAATGCGGATATCTACCACTTTCACCGGGCTGTCTTCGTTGCTGTCCAGCGCGGATTAGGAAAAGAAGTGCCTGATTTTATTGATCAACAACTCCGGTTTGGCGATTCTGAAATTAATACCTACTGCCAGATTACTTGAGGTGAGTGGAACTGAGAGGAAACACCCAGTGAGAGAAGCCGTAGAACTGAGTTTAAGTTTGGCACCCTACAATACTCCTCGACACTAAAGCGCTCATCGAGGTTACTGATGCCAAAAGTACGCCAATGAGGTGCCAAGGCTTAGCTTTGGTCGTGGTGGGGGTCAATCGGGGTTAATTCTTCTCCGGTAAAGTGGGGGGTGCCCGTCAAGATCCCCTCAAATTGGCGCAGCGGCGCGCCGATGCCAATGCCTTTTGGGCCGAACCGAAGCTCCCGGAGCGCGGCTTCGTGGGCGCCGCCACGGCGCTTGTAGGCCGAAATCACCTTCCGAATCTCGCCAGCGTACTCGAAAGCGTGGAACAACAGCACGGAATCGGCAATGTAGCTCAGATCGAAGGAAACGTGCCGCGGGGTGCCGGGCAGCCCGTGCTGGGCCATCACCAGCAGGACAGTGATCTGTTGCTGACTCAAGTAGGCGAGCAACTCATGGAGGTGGAGCGTCAGCCAGCGCTCATCGGGCATGGCGTGGGCGTAACCGGCCAGGCTGTCGATAACCACCAGCCGAACGTCCCGTTCGGTGATGGCCTGTTGAACTTGGTGGCTGAACTCACCGGGGGTCATCTCCGCCGGATCAACCTGCTGGAGCTCAATGCGGCCCCGGTCCCGCTGTCCGGTCAGATCGATCCCCAGCCCCTGGGCACGTCTCAAGAATGTGTGGACCCGCTCATCAAAGAGGTACAGGGCCGCGCGCTCACCCCGCCCGGCGGCCGCCACCGCAAACTGGCTGGCGAGAATGGATTTGCCGGTGCCGGACGGCCCGAGCAGCAGGGTGGCCGTACTGCGATCGATCCCCCCGCCAAACAGGGCGTCTAATTCGGGCAAGCCGCTGGAGATCACTGCTGGCGCCACCTCCTGGCGATGCTCCGCGGCAACCAGGCGCGGGTAGACCTCAAGGCCTCCGGTGCGAATGGCCATGTCATGATAGCCGCTGTAAAAAGGGTGTCCCCGCAGCTTGGTGATCCGCAGCCGGCGGCGGTCGGGACCATAATCGCGGGCCCGCTGTTCAAGGCGAATCACCCCATGGACGATGCTCTGGCCGGACTCCCGCTCGTCCAGTTGATCGTCGCAAAAGAGGATAGTGCACGAGCGGTCGGCCAAATGCTTCCCGAGGGCGAGCACCTGGCTGCGAAACCAGCGGGGGCTATCGGCCAACAGGCGAATCTCCGCCAAGGAGTCGATCACCAACCGCTGCGGGTCGCTCGCCGCAATCACCGACAGGAGGGTGTCGACCATCTGGGGAAGCTCAATCTCGGCGGGATGAAAAACCGACTGCGCAGGCGTTTCCCCCAGGATCTCCTGGGGGTCAAGATAATGAAGGTGGACCCCCTCCAGGGACCAATCATGGGCGTGGGCAATCTCGCGGATATCTTCCTCGGATTCGCAGGTGCTCAGATAGAGGACCCGCTCGCCTCGCTGCGCCCCGGCAATACAAAATTGGAGACTGAGCATGGTTTTTCCCGCGCCGTGGCCCCCCTCCACTAAATAGGTATGATGGCCTGGCAGCCCACCGCCGAGCACGGCGTCTAAGCCCGGAACTCCGGTGGGGATACGGGCCGTTTGCTGGCGTGGCGACGTCAAGGGGTGATTGAAGGGGCCGGGCATCGTCAAAATCTCCTCTGTCGGCAGGGAATGCGGTTTTCAATAGCGGATTCTAAACACATTGTCGGGTCACTGGCGAGCACGCTGGCGGTGATCGCCCACCCACAGGAAGAGGCTGCTGATTGGCAGACCTTAGCCTCCGCTTAGACCTACCCACCTCCCCTATTAATGCAGAAAGTGGAAGTTTTAAGCAAACACAGCTGGGGCCAGGTAGCCAAGGCACAAGTGTCCGGAATAGTCTAGCCACGTCAAGGGTATCTATCTTCTCAATACAGTTTTTTTACACACATCTACACACCAAACGGATAAGTTTCCTCCTCACCCCTTTCCCATTCCGCTATTGTATCTAACGGTTCGAGCGCCTGGGTTTGATCAAAATGCAGCACAGCATCAAATTGGTCCGCCATACGTGCATAAAAATAGTGACTAGCCCGTTCGGTTTCCGGCAAATACAGTACACCGATAGCCCGCTCCAAGTGCCACTCTCTTAGAACTTCAGCGCTCCCCTTGCAGGGAATCAACAGAAAACGGCGGAGACCGGTGCGATGAAACAGGTCTTCAAAACTTTCCGCCAACGCCGGCCGCACTAACTTGCGCTCCACCGGACCATCCCAAGAGGAGGCGGCAGCGACTGTACCAGTATAGGTGGTAAAACCAATCAGCACGCAATTGCTCCCATGCCGCTCACGGGTTAATTGACCCACATTTAATTCTCCCTGGCGACCCATTTCGGTAGCGCGGGCATCGCCCAAATGCGAGTTATGTTCCCACACAGCAATCCGGGCATTACGCCCCGCCTGGGCAGAGAGATGTTGATGCAACTCATTTAGCGTATTGCTCATATGCTGGTCACGTATATTCCAGGTATTGACGCGCCGGCTGAACAGACCACGATAGTAAGCTTCGGCATTTTTAATCAGGCGTGCATTTTGCTCCGCCTGAAATTGTTCATCGGCTGCCGCCATACCATTTCGTTGGACATAATCCAAAGCATTATGACGCAAGGCTATTAACTGTTGCACCACTTCGTCTTCGCAGGATCGCCGAAGCCCCAACATCACACCGGATCCGTAGCGCTGCTCATCCCCTCTATGATCTAAACATTCATAGGCTTTGCGTGCTTCTTCAGCCGCTTCTGGATCGACCTTTTGTAAATAGTCGAGTACCACCGCTACGGACTCATACAAACTATACAAATCCAATCCGTAAAAACCCACTTGTTGTGCCGGTGCACACTGTTGATTGTATTCGCGCAGCCATTCGATAAAGTTGTGAATGACCGTATTGCGCCACATCCACAGCGGAAAGCGCCTAAAGTCGCTCATCGCTTCTTGCGCGCTACTGTCCTTGCCTAAACCACGCACATAACGATTCAACCGATAGGCACTTGGCCAGTCCGCTTCCACTGCCACCGCATTCAAATCCTGCTCCAGTATCAAACGCTGGGTAATCTCAGCACGGGTGGCATAGAACTCGTGGGTGCCATGGGTGGCCTCACCTAGTAAAATAAAGGATTTATCGCCGATCAACTCCATCAGCGGATCATAATCATCCCACTTCCCCTGGAACGGATAAGCTTGCTGCTGAATTGCGTCTTCCGGCTTTGATAACGCGCCTACCATGATCAAGCCTCCTCGATATTTGTCCTTTTCTATCAGTACTGCTTTCGATCTTTTCACCAGTAAACCTAGCCAATGCCACTCTCTTGCACCTGGCATGCAGGCCTTCATAAGCTAAGTACCTATGAATAAAATATGAGGTGTTTTAGGAGCGAGCCGGAGGTGTTCCACAAACCCGTTTTTCCTCCCTGAAAAAAGGGTTTGTGGGGACTTCCCTGTCCCCTGGTTCCACGCCACCGGCTCGCTCCAGGAATACTGCAAAACTTTTACTGAGATACTTATTGCTCGGTTCTCCCCTTAAGAGTTTTTATTTCCATATTTCCATGCGGCGGCAAATCACCCCGCCCTTAGTTCAGGGTTTAGCATTTCCACTTTAGTTTTCAAGAGGTTAAAACGGCCCGGGTTATGGAAAGCTTTTGGCTTAATTCATTGGCTCTTGAAATGTCGTCAGAGCATAAGGTAGTCCATCTGCACCCAGGTTCGGTATTTTATCTGCCTTCTGGCTTCTGGCATGCAACGCACGCAACGGCCCAGGAATCGATATTACTGAATACCGTCTTTCCACAAATAGCACGGGCAGACGTCTTTCTTCGATTAGGGAGCGTCTTGAATTCTCGGCCCGTGATCTTAGGGAAAGCTTATTAAAAGACGCGCTTGCAAAGCGGCTCAGGCGGGAATTTCTATTGACCGCCGCGGGGAGTGCGCGCCAGTACCCCTGGGATAGAACCTAGTTTTCTCTCTCACCTGCTTGAATGGGGAACTTGTATTCGATATCCAAAGTTTACCCAATTAATTTGATTCGGATATTTGCGAAGGCGACATTGCCGGTATGTGTCTGCAGGCCGATAAAGCCCGAATCGGGATCGACACTAGGCGGATTCCCCCGGACCGTATCGGTCGCGCTACGCCGGAACCGAGTTGCTTCCTGGCCATTGAGGCGGACAATATAGTCCTGGTTGTTTACCTCGATTTCGTAGCTGTGCCAGCGCTCCGCGGCGAGATTTTGATTGTTCTTGTAATCCTGCTGCCCCGGCTCCGTGCCTAGCGATTTAATTTTGTAAATGGCTCCGGTGCGGGCAAAGAACGAACCATCGGACTCGCCAAAACGTGTGTCGCCGCGCGCTTCTTCGTCAATCTGAATTTCAAACCCGGTGTGTACCGCGACAAGAGCAGGATTATTCGGCGGGTCGTTCGGATTAAGGGTCGGCTCAGGCAAACGTGGATCGCGGAAGCGGACAAAGACGCCTGAGTTGTCGTTGTTGTTGCCGCGGGGTTGCGGGAGCAAGAAATTAAGGCGCAGAATAAAATTCTCAAAGCGCTGCGGTGTGTAGAAGAGCAATCCAATGCCTCTCCCATCCTGTTGCGCGATTATGGTTCGGCCGAACCGGAGAAAGCCGCCGCCGCCGACCTTTTGCCAATTCACGAACTGCGCCTCGCTTCCGTCGAACAAATAGGTAAAATTTGGTTCCGGTATTGCCAGCGGCGGCTCCGGTATTAAGTGATCTCCAAGTCGGCGCGTAAGCGCAATGCCCGTGAGCATTGGGTTCGGCGAGCCGATTGTGGGAAAGAGTGCAGGCCCGGCGACATATGCATTGGTGATATGGTGAAAACGGCTGTTGGCGTCGGTCACTGATTTATTCGGGTCCTCACCCATCCGCAGTGTGCCTGCTTCATGATGAGTCGTGCCGAGGCCGTCGCGGCGCCCCAGACCACTTGCATCCGAGAATTTATATGGCAGAATTCTCGAAATCTGGCTAGGATCGACGTGCTCTGCAATTACTTGCCCATTTTTAATCACATCGATTTTTTGCCCGTTGGCGAAAACCTTCACGACGTCATCTGCAGCCTTGTCCATTGCGTTCCACAGTTCCTCATCGCGAGTGCTCGGCTGAAGATTGACAAACGCCCGACGCATTTGAAACTCGTCGTCCTGTTGCGGATCGAGATCAAGTGTGACTGAATTGCTGAAATCATTATCATTTTTCGGCTCCATCTCCCCAATGCCGCGAATGGTAATCACAACCTGCGTATCGGTCGCGTTCTTGTGTGCATCGAACGTGTCGATATCGGGAATCTTCTTAAAAAGCTCAGCCTCAGAGTTAGTCCCGCTCGCACTCAATCCCGATGCGGTAATCTGAAAATGAAAGTGCCCGACACCGTCTGGGGATCCGTCTGACTTTTCGAACTGGTGTTGGCCTTTGACGAACAGCGCCGACGTCTCAAGCGCTTTCGCCGTCTCCGGCAACGCCGTCAGCGCCGCACGCGGCACGCGGATGTCCACATTCGAGCGCAGATGCGCCATGAGATTCCTGCCGATCTTTCCGTCGCTGCCAAAAGAGAGTAGCGCGAGCCGTGTACTCTCAATTGTGCCGAGCGCGATGATCACTTTGGCATCCGGCGATACGGGCAGCGGCCCTCGTTCAGTGATAATCTCGTTCACACGCTGGCTGCCCATGTCGTTAATGGTGTTCAGCCGAATCACATGGCAGCGGGCCACGAACATCAGCCGCTTTTTCACGTCATCAAACCCGGATTGGTCGGCTGCCTCGCGCACTGCTTTCATGAGCAGCGGAACGGTGCTGAATTTGTTAAAGGGGAAGAATCCGGCATGGCCCGATTGTCCTTGCACGGCAAGTGGTGCTTCGAGTTTCGCCTCATTGCGGAGTTTCTGGATAGGGGGCGGACTGGGTAATTTGTCAATGCCGAGCATCTTAGCTAGATTATGAAGTTTCTGGATAGGGGGCGAGCTGGGTAATTTATCAATGCCGAGCACCTTAACTAAGTTGCGGAGTTTCTGGATAGAGGACGGACTAGGTAATGTGTTAGCTAGGTCGTCGAGTGCCGCAGGCGTGTCTCGATACTCAACCTCAGGATGGTCGGGCAGTGCTGCGAGATCTAATGCGTCGGTTATTCGGCCAGCGGCAAGGCCGTTGAAAAGCTGCTTTCGCATTGCGCGGTGCAGATCGCCGAAGATAAAGTCGTTCGTCTCGGTGACACCCATCTGATCGCTTGACTGGTGGAAGTAACCTTTGCGGCCGTCGGGTAGATTCTTCGGCGTCAAATCCTCCACCACCGCCTTCGGCCAGAGGTTTTTTGGTAGTTCCGAATCCAGCAGCCGCGGCGACCAGCCGCCCCAGAACACAGAGCGTCCGCCGACGCAGTAGGCCAGGCCGGGAAAGCCAATAGGATCATTTGAATTCCAGGCAAGCCTCCAGACTTCATTCTGCGGCAAATGATCTTTGCGCGGGCCGCCAGCGTTGAGACCGAGCACCGATAGATTCTGCACGTGCTCTGGCAGCAGGAATGATCCACCGTCGAGTACAAGGATGCGCTCACTGCGGTTTGTGCTGCGGAACCAGAGATGTTCGGCAAGGACTGCACCGAATGTGCCGCCGCCAATAATGATGAAGTCGAATGGCCGAAGATCGCCGCGTGGGGGTAGACCCGCAGCGGCCCGTGCATTTGGGTCAATGGTGACGAGCATTTCGTCAAACGTATTGCAAGTGTAACGCCCGAGCACGTCTCGAGTAAACGTAGTGGACTCAGTCGTGAGCGGCATGGCTATTTCCCCTGGTATTCATTTTTGGTAAGCACCTTTTAGGATATGTCAGATGGGCACCGCCAAGTACAATTTTGGTTCCCATCCCCGAACAAAATCCAAATGTTATGCGCCCGGGAAGAACGAAACGCTGGGCTGATCCGTGGACATGGCTATCCTGGAGTACATCTCCCGGTTCCTTGAGCGCTATGCCCAGCACGAAATAGACTGACACACCTGCATTTTAGTAAGACGCAGACCCTCTCTCTAAACAGAGCAAAAAATCACTGATATCACACCTATAGCCGAAGTCATTTAATTTTTCCAGGAAGAAAAACATCCGGGCCCAACAGCAACAGGCGGCCAAGGGGAGATAAACAAGTTCGTGGAAGCAGGCTAAAAATGCCTTGCTAAGCGCCTCGACACCGTGTAATTTTTATCAAAAGAAATGAACGATTTGCTTTGATTTTCTTATTCCTCATCTATCTATTTGAACATTCGTGTCTAACTATTATCCCTGTCCCATTCTCAACCCTAGAGTCGATATTGAGGGAGTAATTCCGAGCCCACGCCATCGGCTGAATCGCTTAGGAAATATTATTGTCATCCTGGTAGGGGCACTTGCCTTGAACCTGCAAATAGCGATATTTCCTGCTTTTGCCCAGCGTGACTCGAAGGCGAGTCAGAAACTTCAGGCAACTGAAATCTATAATGAACGCCTCTTGCTCATCCATCCGGAATCTCCGCGTGGGGTGACCGGAAAGACCTTTCAATATACAGGTCTTGGCACCCCCCTTGGGGGACGCCACTTTATCAGTGATGTTCTTACCCAGAGCACACCCTGGCAACTGTGGGACGGTTTACCCGCAGAACCCGTTGATGTGGCGGAACAAACGCCAGAAAACTACGATAGTGCCCACAACCACTATCAATCGCTGCTGGTGGAGTTGACGTCCGTTCTCCCTGGCGCCAACGCCGTGCCCATTTGGGGAGACTCTACCGCGGCTGTTTCCGGCGCCTCCGCGTGGGGTTCCTTCTTCTCCGCGCGTTCTTACTGCGATAACCCTGTGATCGAGACCACCTTGCCACAAGCAGTACAGGAATGCAGCAAAGACTTTGATGCCCAATTGACCGGTCTAGAAGTGGACGTCCTAAACGCCGGAAAACCTGGGGTGTATCCCAATATGGCCAAGCATGGTGTACAAATCGTCGGCTTTGGTAACCCCAACTCCCATGCCCTCTCCATTATTGCCCACGGTTTCGACCGACCGGAAGACCAACAAGACGGTCAATTCGAAGCGGTACTCTACGCGCAGAATGCCCTGGTTCCTCAATATGGACGGTTCATGGTTTCAGATCAAAGCCGGGCCATGATGGGAATCGACTACCGGAAGACGCTGTTCACGCAGGGGGCGGGCCTTTTTCGCTCTGAAGGGGCCGGAACCGGGTTGATTTTCAATGAGGGAAAGGGGGGGGAGATTTACGCGGGCAATCGGTGGCCTGGGCAGGAGACAGACGACTGGCTGACGCTTCGAGCCGGCGTCAGTGGCCTGCGGATTGTGAGCAACGACAACACCCGGGAGCTCCTCGTGGTGGACAGAAACGGGGAGGTGAGCGTCAAGGGAGCTCCCCTTAACGAGACCACCCTCCAGGTACTCGATTCTTCAACCAGAGAGCAAGTGCTGAGTCTTGTGCTCCTAGCACTTTTAGCCGGCGCTTGTGGCGTAATGGCGGGATTTCTTGCTGCCCGCCGCTTGATCCGCAAGGAGCTTTCCACCGCTAATCTTGGGGAAGCATCAACACCGGGGCTGAATCTTCCGAGCAGCTATCGAAGCAATCCAGGCTAGCTCTCCTTGCTGCCCATCATGATGCTTGCTTTACGCGGCTGATGAGAAATCGACTTTTCGGAAGAGTTGGCATTCTTGTGAGGCTGATTCGCAGATCCTGTTTGGGTTCAGCATACTCCATAGACTGGGTGAGTAAGCGTAGTGCTCGCTTCATGAGTGCTATCGTGATCCATTCTCCTGGACAACGGTGAGTGTGGTAATGATCGCCTGCACCCTAAGGAAAGATGTCGGACTGATAATGCTGAAACCGCTTTGAGGGAAAGGGATAGCCATCACGCCAAAGAGCGAGTGTACTATCTAGGTTCTTGTCCTGAGGAAACAGCGACATCGCGAGCGATTACTCTTGCGGCGACTTTTTATGGAACATAGAGAAACGCCTCCTTATTAAGCGCACCATTGCCGTCTCGATCAGCCGTCTCGAATAATGAATTCTCTAGCTCATGGGGCTCGGTAACACTATCCCTCCTCTTACTTTTTAGAGGAGTCTGCGGATAAGGGTGCAGATAACCCCCGCTTGCCGCATCTCTACCTCTCTACCTCTCTACCTCTCTACCCGTTGGCAGAATCCGGCATCCAAGCAGGCAAAAACAACAGCGCACGTCGTCTGAATTCCATCAAGAATGCAGGTGCAACCACCAATTCGCTCACAGTCTTGCGCTAACCCCCTAGCAGTTTGTCTAAATACCTCAGATGTGGTGCTTACACTTGTACCGGCTGGTGGTATCGGACTTTGGTCTTTCTTCTCACAAGCTGGAACAAGCAGTATGCATAATAAGAGTATTATTAATACAAATAATGTGTTCTTTGCTCGTTTCATGATAAATACTCCTTCTTAAGTTAAGGACCATCAGATGTTCTGGACTCCCATTTTTATGCATCGCTTGAGAAATTAAAGATAGTCGTTGATACCAACTTTTCAATAGGGTGGCGGACGTCTACTACCCTATTATGGCCTTAATCCCTTCAGTGTTGATTCCCCTGTGTGCTTATCTCCAGCAGCGTAAGGGCCAAGCCCAGGAGTAGCATTTATTGATGCCACTTCCATCGCCGTTTGCCAATGTCAGTTCGGCATAAGCTAGATGCCGATGGGGAGGGTTTGAGTGGAGTGAAAGCGAAGGTTAAGAGAGGGGTTTTTTTGTCCTGATAAGTGTAAGCGATCAGGGCAGCTCCGATTTATCGAGCAGCCCGATCTCGTAGCCTCTGGTGATCTCCTGGCACAACCGTTTTCTGGCAAAGTCTTTTTTTTGAATTTCTTGTAGGCATCATCATCTCTCCAGAATGGGGTTATGTTGAGGCCCTAGCCGGTACGGCGGTACCGGCTAGAACGGCTAAGATTAATGTACCTTCTCTATCCTTTCGGCATCCATAACTAACTCGTCAACAGGCAGCCCGGCGGCTTGTCGTTCGGCGATCATTTGATATATCGCGACCTCAGCCTCCTGTGGCGTCATCCCAAGCCGCTTGGCGATATTCTCTAGCCGGTAAACAGGTTTATTGTCGAAATATCCATCAGGCTTCTCGGGTATGAGGCCCACCGCTTTGGCTTTAGCCATCATGGAATCTTGCAATTCTTGGGGGGCTAACTCCATGACTCTCCACATGGCCCACATCGCTTCGGGATGGTCGTCTCCTAATTTTTCAACGAGTGTTAAATGCTCATCCATGGCTTTGCGAAATTTAGATTCATTATTCATATGCGTTTGAGTTCATTATCTGTTGGACTGTTTTTTGTGTGATACAAGCTTTCCTGTTTTACTCTTATAAATGGAAATGAGCTTGAATGAGCTTCATAGTCTATGTGTACATAGTACACCAGGTCAAACACGCTTTTATCTAAAAATAGGAGATTTTAGTGCGGCAAAATGCGAAGGTCTTCCAACAGCTTTTAACTACGCCAGAATATTCGAGAAAATAGCACCAGGACCGTAAATAACTCCAACCGACCAGCCAACATGGCGAAACTGAGCAACCATTTGGCCCCATCGCTCACCCCGATAAAATTCGTGGCCACCTCCCCGAGGCCGGGACCCAAGTTATTCAAGCAAGTGGCCACGGCGCCAAAGGCGGTGACCTGGTCCATACCATAGGCCATAAGCACCATCATGAGAATGGCAAAGAGCAGGATATAAAGGGAGAAAAACCCCCATACGGCACTGGTGACCTCCTCGGCAACAGGTCGGCCGTCTATTTTAAGCGTGCGTACGATCTGGGGGTGAACCAGCCGATAAATCTCCCGTCGGCCTTGCTTGACTAATAGCAAAAAACGGATCACCTTCATGCCTCCTGCGGTCGATCCCGCACAGCCCCCCATGAAACTGGAGAAAATCAGCAACACGGGCAGGAACAAGGGCCACAGGGAAAAATCGGCGGTCCCATAGCCGGTGCTTGTAATCACCGAGATGGTTTGAAAAGCGGCATAGCGCAGGGCCGTGAGAGGGTGCGTATATGTCCCGGAGAGGAATAAGGTAGCAGCAATCAGGGCAATCAATATCGCCACAACCTTTAGGAAAATGCGGATTTCGTCTTGGCGCCAATAGAGATCAATGCGTCCCTTGTGCAAAGCCAAGTAGTGAATCCCGAAATTAATGGCGCCAAGCAACATGAAAAGACAGGCAATAGCTTCGATCAAGGCACTGTCAAAATACGCTAGGCTGTCATCATGGGTGGAAAATCCACCGGTAGAGACGGTGGTCAGGCTATGAGCCACGGCATCAAACCAGGACATACCCGCGAGCCAATAAGCTGTGGCACAAGTTATCGTCAGCCCCCCATAAATAAACCACAAGGCCCGGGCGGTTTGGGCAATACGGGGGGTCAGTTTTTCTCCTTTAATGGGTCCCGGAGTTTCCGCCCGATATAACTGCATCCCACCAATACCGAGCATGGGCAAAATAGCCACGGCGGTGACAATGACCCCGATGCCGCCTAGCCATTGCAGTTCCTGGCGCCAAAATAGAATCGAAGGAGGTAACTGGTCCAAGCCCACTATCACCGTTGCACCCGTCGTCGTGAAGGCGGAGATGGCCTCAAACACGGCATCGGAAAAATCGAGTTGGGGCATAAAAAGAAAAGGCACCGCGCTGATGAAGCCCAAGATAAACCAAAAAAGGGTCACTATAGTAAAGCCATCCCTTCGGTGAAGATCGAGTTCTCTACGGCGCAGGGGCCACCACATCACCCACCCGAGTAACAAAGCCTCCATCCAGATTATCAGCCAATAGGGCCATTCACCGTCTTGATATCCCACCGAGATGAGCAAAGGCGGGATAATCGCCACGCTATAGACGAGCAGAAGAACGCCCAGGGTGCGGATCACCACAACTAAATGGAGCATCAATACGTCTCTTTAGAGGAAGGCATACGGCGGCGCTGTGACAAAGATAGAAAAAGGTCCATTCATCAGCACCGCGGTCAACCCTCAGTGTTAAAGCGGTTAATTATAAAGCGGCGCTACCCCCTTCTCGCTAAAGACATTGCCCCTTGTGGATTGTCCACCTTATCTGGAAGCTCTGGCATATAGAACATAGACGGTTTCTTTGTGCCGCCTGGATATTCGCGGATGGGCTTTTTGAGCCCTAGGCCGTTGCGCTATTCTCCCATTATAGCGTGTGGTGTAAAGGTCAATTTTATGGCTTAGCCGTGACCCCCCTCCGGGCTTTTGTGGAGTTTCGCCTAGAAAGAGGAGTCTGATCCAAATGAGTTTTGTTCCAAGGCCTATAAGAGTTTATTCATTATTTTAATGAGTGGGTTTACCAGCATTTTGATGAACTCACTTAATAATGGAAGCAGAATTAAGGTGAGGTTATTGATAAAAAAGTAACGCCAGGTTTTCGCATTGACGGGCCAGGTGGGCATATGTTCGATTTCCCCATAGCGTTTCGTCATAAAGGACAACCGATCTTTAAGAAGTTCACGTTGAGCAGGGTCTTGAGACTCGATTAAAGTGGTTTCCACATCATTGATTTCCTGCCCCAGAACATCCGCTTCCCTCAAAAGCTGCATCTTCTGCTTTTGCATCTCCCGGTGGAAAAACCACACAGGCACCAAAAAAGCAATCACTTCAAAAGTGATCGCGACGGGTAATAGCCCAAGGTAGATGTTTCTCCAGGCCTCATATCTCGGCCACAAGGGCATCATCAACCACCAAAGGAATAAATACAGCACAGGCAAGGCCAAGAGCATCGCTTGGAAGAAGTAAAAATCGCCCACGGGCTTAAGCCCTACCGCTCCATCGGGGTAACCGGGCTTGATTTGGATCCGAATTCCCTGCCTTTTTAGCCAATGACCGAGTCGGCCGTAAGAAGCCATGATTCCGAGATGGCGGCCGACAATATAACCCCCAATGGCTTCAAAGAGGGTTAAGGGGATCTGGGCGGCAGGATAGGGCAACCCATTTTTGATAATAAAGCTTATCAAAACAGCGCTACCCACTAGACCTCCTGAGGCGGTCGCCCAGATGGCAGCACGTTCCTTGAGTTCTTTTCTTAAATGATCTTCCTGCGCAGAATCTAATGAAATCACTTTACGATTGAACAAACGCGTGAGCGTGTGATTTATTTTCCTGGGAATGAACTTGACTAACCAGAGACCAAGGAGCGCGGTCAATATGCCGGACAGCAGTAACCAATCCCAATCCTCCACGCGGAAATAGAAATGGAAAAAAACCACAATGGCAAATGCCAAAGAGAAAAAGATGAGCTCGTAAGCTTGATACTGCTGTTCGGTCAATGGTCCGTGTTCTCTTTCAACCTTCTAATACGGTTTGCGTGACCTGTTTCAGCAGATGGCGCCTGCGTTATCCAGGCCCACAGGGCCTGTCCACCTGATCTCAAAGGTAGCCCGTGGCATCCACTACTTGCGAATTATTGTGGTTTTTCCGGATCAGGTCTATGGCAATCTGGGTCTTCACGATGTTGGGCGCAGAACGCCGCGATGGCCTGGGATAGGTCTATCGAGGCCATACGTTCTTCCTTTCTGACCAGGCGCATCGTACTCATATTGCGTTTGAACGGCACGATGACCACCGTTTCGGCCGCTTCCGCCACATCTACAAAATCTCTGTTTTCTTCGTCACTCCAGACAAATGTCCAACGCGGGTCCCAGAGCAGTGCGGTGAAGATCACTGTGCCTTGGGGATTTAATAATTGCGCCATGAACATAGGGGGATTGCCGAGGCTGTTGGGCGGTGCACCGTAATAGATTCTGGGATTCTTTAATACCACAGTATTGTGCTTGTCGACGCGCATGTCGACGGCAAGTACCTTTGTAAACTTTGCCGGAGACGGCAGCGCAGCAGTTTCTGGCGCGGTGGTCAGTGTGCCCCCATCAATGCGTTGGACAACAGCCGTCTCTTCTCGATGTTGCGCCATCGTAGGATTTTGCTCGCCTTTGGGGACCTCATTGCAGCCTGCGAGCAGCAGTAACATAGTCCAGAGGCCTTTCCGCGATAGGCTATTCATGATTTTTTCACCCAGCATCTTACTCAAGGCAGGGCATCGATGATGGCCTGAATACGGCGATCATCGGCGGCGCGCGGTACCTTATTATCTATCATCCGATCGTTTTCCACCTCTACCTCTCTACTGGCCGGGGCATGATCGACACGGAAAAACTGATTCCCGCTGCTAATGCGTGAAGACACAAATCCTAGACAGGAATCGCGCAGCCCAGCTAACGGATCGGCTTGGCACGCGGTTAGCGCCGCGGTACTGCCGGGAGGTTCCGGTCCAAACAGGTTGGGATTAACGCTCGTCTGAAAATACCCCCCGTCGCAGCAATACTCATCGGCCAACCCGAAGGGGCTGTGCCCGGTTTCATGGCGCACGGTCTCAGTCGACCCGGGCTCGCTGCTGAATATTCCCCCCGTGGCGCAGTCCCGAAGATCATCCGTATGGAGCAGCACCCCACTATCGGCAAACGGGTAGTCCGTGGTCCAGTTTGCTGGCGGCGTATAACAGGGTGATCCGGTGGTAAAGCCGTGAGCATCTCCCCTATCCTGCGCGATCCAGAAATTGAACCGGTCTTGATTGCGTAGGAACAGCTCATCGGACAAAAATGCAGTCCAAATCACACCGTAGACGTCATTGCGAAAACTGAGATCATTGGCGCTCGCATAGTTATCGCTATCCGGTATGAACACAAAGTCCATTGCCCGATCGGTGGTCTGGTGCTGTAGTACGGCCACCGCGCGGCCACGTGCTGGCGTTCCAATGGTTGAGCCGCGGCTGCCCGTAGTGGTGGCTACACCCCGTTCCTCGGCTAAACAGCTGTAGTTGAAGGTACCGCTCGTCGTTGCATTGAGATGGACCTCACAGGTCGAGGCGTTCTCACAGGTGTGCACTGTCCCAGCCCCCGTTGCTGGCTGGCGCAACGCAATCCGATCGGCGACAATGGGGCGCATATTCGCATCCAGGGCCTCGGCGCTGAAGGTTACCGTGTCGCCCGGCTGGGGCCAGATTGGCGAATGTAGACAGCGCACGTAAACTCGAGGTGAATCGTAAACTTGGATCCGTAGCTGCATACGTGCACGGTCGCTTTGATTACCGCTGACATCGATTCGCGAATTGACGTCCAGGAGGCCCCCACAGCGTCCGGTGGCCTCGCCGCTGATCACGCAGCTTGCGGGGTTTAAGTCCAGCTCCAATACCCGCCCCGCTCCGGGCTGGATGTCCACTGTGTCATCCGGATTGAGAAAGCCGTCGGAATCCATAATTCGGACGCTGAGCGGAAGCGTTGCCCGATTGAGGTTCACCCAGCGGGTGAACCGCCAGTACGCCGCATCGTCATCTTGATTGCCGAACTGCGTACTCTCGTTGCGCCCTTCATTAGATTGCTCCATGCCATCTATGCCGATGCGCCCGTAGTAATCAGCAGCCGAGCCACACCACCAAAGAAAATCATCCACGCACTCGAGGGTCGTTAAGCGCTCGCCGATGACCTCCACCTCCCCTAGCCGTACCGGAGTTACCTCGATGCGAAAATGAATACGGGCCCGGTCATCGCTAGTGCCACTCGATACCAGCGTCGCTCCGCAGGTCCCCGAGACGCCGCCTGTGATCGCGCAGCTGTCCAGGTTCAAGTTCACATCAAGGTTACGTCCACTCCCCGAGGTGATATCCACGTGGTCGTCGCCAAAACGCAGCCCACCATCCGAATCCCAGATCTCAAGGCGTATGGGAATACGGCGCGACGAAACGGTGTGCCGGAAGCTCCAATTCGGTGAGATATCCGCATCATCGCCAATGGAGTTGCTCTGAAAGGAGGTGCCGTCGAGGGTCACTTTGGCATAAAAGTCACCCGCCGATCCGCACCACCACAGTGTTTCATCGACGCACTCGAGCTGTTCAACTCGCTCAATGATCACAGTGACCTCATCTTCCGTAAGGCCCTGCGGAATGGCGATCAGGAAAGATAGAATGAATATACCGGCGCCCGCAGTATATCTCAACACTGATCTGTACTCCCGACCGGAACATTGGACCTTTTCCATTTTGTGGAAAAGTGAATGCACAACATAGTGGATTCTATGATTAAAACTGTCGGGTTATAGGAGGGACGGGAGAAGGATTACCTCCCTTTCGACCGCTATTCATTAATTTGGACCTTGATCCATTTAGCAACCTCTTTATCCTCCCCCGGGTCCGTTTGTATTTCGGCTCTCAAACCAACCTCAAGATCGCTCAGAGAGCCCTTTAAATTTCTCGTCTTACGCTGAGGCTGATCTAACCAGATAGGGGTGTCTTCCATCACTTTATAGCGATGAGTTTCAGAATCTATGCGAATAGTCACCATCTTAGCCTCTCTATCGATAGCAACAATATTGCCGATAGCCACCTTCTTACTCTCCAGCCCCGGAGAGTAGTCAAAAGGAATAAACTTTTCATATCTTTCTATAAATTCTTCACCCCTGTCAGAATTAGCGCCATCGGCGCCTGAGATAAAAAGCATCAAAAACAGGATCGTTCCTAAACCAGGTTGCTTTTTAAACATCACCATCGCTGCTCCATTGTTACTCCTGGTGGGAAGAGACTGGCGAATCACTAGGATCGAATGAGATCGCTGCGCGCATTATTCAACTGAGCAATTGCTTCGGTCGTAAGATGCATTAATGCAGCGTTTTTTCTGACTTTTTCAATGAAAGTAAAGGCTGTGCTTAAAGCCGTTCTTGCTTGGGGATGTAAATCGCCCTCTTCCAATACTTTCATGGCATCTGAAATTTGAAAATTGGCTATCCTCAGCTGTTCATCCTTATCACCAAAGAGAGCGAAACGCTTGCCCATCGCACCTTCAATCAATTCTATACTCCACCGAATATTTTCCAGAGCATTTATAACCCGGAGAAAAGCAGCGACGGCAACGACCTGTTCTGGATTTAATTGGATACCAATGCCATTAGGATCTAAGCCTGCCAATGTCTGACCCGAGGGGGAATTATTGAAAGCTTCACTGTTATAAAAAGCCACCGCCCCTTCCAAGGTATCAATCGCATGGTTATGGAAAAAGGGCGCTGTATCAGCTGCCTCGACAAGAGGGATAGAGTTGAAGGTCCCATCCCCGGGCGTGCCGAAACCATCATCTGGGGGAATCTGCTTGCCCCCCGGGTGAGGTAGATTTTCAACGCCGGTATTGAAATTTGCATTCCCCGCATCTTGGCCTCCCAGGCGGGCATTCGCTCCGGCATTGCGATGACAGATGTTGCATTTTCCAAGGGTGTCGTCAAGAAATACCTCTTGTCCCTGCTTGGCCCTGTCTCCCTTCAAAGGAAGAGGGAGTTGCAGATCTTCCTGCCGGCCCAAAGCCAATTGAAAAGCTTCCAAGGCTACGAGTTCATCTTCCGTAGGTAACCGAAAGTCAACGCCCGGATCTCTATCCAAAGTCTTAGGAAAATGCTGGATGACCGCGCCAAGTGCAAATAATTTTAGGGTTCCCTCCCGCGCTGAACCGTCTCCCGACCAACCCAAGCGCGGGCCTTGAGGACTTTCTACCGAAGTACGCAAAGCCAGAGTCGGAAGTACACCCCGCAGCACGAAGACATTTTCCAAATCTTCAAAACCATCCAGATTTTCAACAACCAACCCAAATTGGCGCATCAAGGCCGGCTTTTCAAAATTCTCATTCAGATCGGGGTTAAACTCGGCGACAAACAAGGGATCCTTGTCCGGCAAGGTGGCAATGAACTGAGGGGGATCCATAGTGAAGTTCGCTTCTGCTCGGTGGCAGGTACTACAAGTTCGGCCATTGCCGTTAAATGTCTCTTTAAAAAAAAGATCCCGGCCCTTGACTATAAGTTTCTGCTCAGGGGTAGGTGACGGAGGAGAAGGAAAATCAGGAGGAGGAGAGCCGGGACAAGCAGTCAACATCACAAGAGTGATAAGGAGACCTCCTCCTCGCATCCAAATGAAGGTGCCTACAGAATTGGATCCCAAAAAATCAATTCGCTTCATTACGGCTTCTCCCCTCTTTGTTCTTATCCTCTGGGCTATTCTTTGTTCCCCCATTAACCAGTGACAAGTATAGAAAATAATAGGAACCCCGTCTGTGAGAATAGCTGTTGCACGTACCAAGCCCTCTTTTTTCTCGGGCCTTGAAGAAAGCAGCGCCCTTAAAATAACGTCAGTTCTGGATAACTACATGGGTTTATCCAAGAGCATAAGTTGCTAGTTAGTCAGGCTAAGTGAGGGTTTGAGAGGCTGATGGGTATAGACTATCAGCCTAGCCTGAATTTTTTACCACTAAGACACAAAGGACACGAAGATGAGAGAATCTCAGTCAGTTGGGAGAAATTGATGGAGTTGCGTATAAGTACCTATGCATAAAATATGAGGTGTTTTAGGAGCGAGCTGGTGGTGTTCCGCAAACCCGTTTTTCCTCCCTAAAAAAAGGGCTTGCGGGGACTTCCCTCTCCCCCGGCTCCACGCCACCGGCTCGCTCCGGAAATACTTCAAAAATTTTACTGAGATACTTAGAATTAAGCATAGGCGGTTTATCCATCCTCGACCATCCCCATTGGCCCCTCATCATCCTTTACCGCGTGTTTTCAAGCCCTTCCCGGAGGGGGTTAAATTTTATTTTGCCTTTTAGGGAATCACCCTGATAGTAATCGCTGCAAAAGACATCTTAAATTATCTTCTAAGGGGGAAGGATCTATCCCCGATGATTTCTGAAATCGATTTTTTCTATTTACCACAATCAAGAAGGAGGTGCACCATGGCACCGCATACCGCCACGGAAGTGGATATTCATCAACTTTTCAATACCAAGGTCTACGATCGCAACGGTGAGGAATTTGCCAAAGTCGCCAACGTCTGGGTGGATGATAATGCGCACCCGTACTTCTTGGGCATCCAAACGCACGGCAGCGCCAACCACGTCATTCCTGCCCAAGGCGCTGAGCTGAGTTCGCGGGGCAACAAGGTCCGGCTGGCCTACGACAAGGCCACGGTGGAGGCCTCGCCGACCTGCGATCCCCGGGAGGATCTGCGCGATGAGGACGAGCGCAAGATCTACACCTTCTTCCAGGACAAGGGTCCGGATTTGACCGCTTCCTATACTGCCAGGGAGCAGTCCGACGTCGGCCGGGCCGAGGAGAAGAGCATTCCCCGTGAGGAGAAGAGCATTCCCCTTAAGGAGGAGGAGATGGTGGTAGGCAAGCGCGATGTGGAAGAAGGCAGTGTACGCCTGAGGAAGGTGGTGCGCAGCAAGACCGAAGAGCAGCCCGTCGAATTGCGCAGTGAAGAACTTGTGGTCGAGCGCGAGCCGGGTTCGGGCGAAAAGGTCTCTCCGGAAACGCTGGGCGAGGAGGAATACTATATTCCCTTGTACCATGAGGAGGCCGTGGTCCAGAAGCAGGCCCGCGAGAAGGAGCGGGTTCATGTGGGCAAGCGGGAGACCACCGAGCGTGAGGTGGTTTCAGAGAAGCTGCGTGAAGAGGAGCTCAAGGGCCCCGAGCGCCAGTCGTAGTCAGTCACGCAGGCCCGTCCGGGATCCTTTTTCCAAGGACCGGGGAAGACTTCCGGACGGGCTGCTTCCCATACCGTGTGGAATAGGGGGTTGGGTAGTCAAATCTTCTTGAGGGGGGTAAGCCCTAGGGAACAGCCGTCGGCTAAGAACGGGCAAGAAGTCATGCCAATGAAACTCTGCATCTTTGAGGTAGAAGACTGGGAACGCGACACATTCGAGGCGCTCGCCGCGGAGCACGATCTAAAGTTTACTGACCAGCCGCTGACGGCCAAGAACGCGAGCCAGTATGCCGAGGCTGAAGGCATCTCGATTTTCATCTACTCAAAAATTGATCAGGCCGTGCTCATCAACACCGCCCGTGGGGAAGTGGTCGATGTTCGAGCGCTTGTTCACGCCCTCGCCGACGGCAAGATTGCCGCAGCCGGTCTGGACGTATTACCCAACGAGCCCGTAGTCCGCGAGGAAGCAGAGCTACTTCGTGCTGTATATGAGCAGCATCATGACTTATCGACTTTGCTGGCAGATGAGGTTCTCGTGCATATGAGAAACGTAGTGGTCACGCCCCATAGTGCTTTTAACACGCGAGAGGCCGTGCAGCGGATCCTCGATACGACCGTCGAAAACCTTCGCACCTTCGCACAGGGCGAGCCGACCAACGCAGTCGCCCGCCAATAAGCAAGGCTTTGAATGGGTGAACCATCAGCAAAGAAACACGCTTTTTACTTCCGGTAAGCAGGATTTTACGTCACTCTTTATCTATTCCCTTCCATACTTAAGCGCCGTTGAAGAAACGCCAGCACCACCGCTTCCCCTTTGTCCAATTGGCCAAATTCCACCGGCAAGTCTGCCTCTGCGCTTTCCTTAAGCTCTCCCGCCAGTGTCCCCTCCAGATAGGCATTGACCACCTCGGGATGAACATAGCACTTACGGCAAACCTCACTTCCCGCCATCGGGGATGGTACCTGTACTGTTTGCGCCCACGAGCATCGCGTCCTGTAGCTTGGATGTGGCCGTGGGGGTCAGGGCATATCCAGACATCCGTCCATGCCGGCGGGACCGCCAGCGACTTGATCCGCCGCAGCTGATCTTTATCGCGGATAAGACGGCCTATAGCATCCCGATAACTAAAGCCGCAGCCGGCGTGATGACGCGTGATACCGGGTTTATCATCGTGAACGTATCGTAGCCCGGCCTCTTCGGCTGCCAGTACCGAATCTGTGGCCATCGTGCTTGCTTCATTTGCTCTCACCTGACTTTCCTCGGGAACGGGAACATCATTGCCATCCTCGCCGCAATCAGTATCGACATGACGCACATAGGGGCAGTCTGTTGAGATCAAAATCTCTTATCACCTCCCAAAGTTCGATTTCCACATCACCGTGTTCAACTCCGCGTCCTTCTTCATAGGCAACAGGGACGCTCAGGCTAATTGGCCACTGAGGCGTAAAATACCATTCAAGCGCCGGCTCCAGGGCAAGTAAATGCTGGTGATTGTCCGTTGATTGCTTTGCGCTCTTAGTGCCTTTGTGGTGATCTCATGAATTATCCAGGCTAGCGGTGCTGCACCCGTGGCCTTTGGGTCAGCCGCGCGCTCAGGTCAAGGAGCGGTTCGTTTTCCGCCACGAGAAATATCCCGCGGTCTCCCGCCGCCACCCGGGCTTCCCGGGCGGCAGCCGAGAGGATAGGCTCGGGCGAGGCATCGAAAAGTTGCTGCGTGGCATCAAAGCGCAAACCATCCAGGTGAAACTCCGCTAGCCAATAGCGGACATTGGCCAGAACGAAGGCTCTCACCGGAGCGGCGTTTTCTTCATCAAAGTTTAACGACTCGCCCCACTCGCTGTGGTATTGATGGGAGAAGTAATCGGCAGAGAATGCCTTGAGGTTATTCCCCTCAGGCCCCAAATGGTTGTAGACCACATCCAGGATGACGCCTAACCCCACCGCGTGCGCCCGATCGATAAAATAAGTGTTCTTTCATCCTCAAATCCATTGGCTT
This sequence comes from Nitrosococcus wardiae, assembly GCF_004421105.1. Lineage (NCBI taxonomy): Bacteria > Pseudomonadati > Pseudomonadota > Gammaproteobacteria > Chromatiales > Chromatiaceae > Nitrosococcus > Nitrosococcus wardiae. Next base: position 2,243,315 of record NZ_CP038033.1, on the reverse strand, counting down.
TTTCCGTTGGGGGAACCCCCTAAGGGGGGCCCTCCTTGGCCAGTTCTCCTCAATAGCAGCGTATCTTCCCTCACTTAAGCCTGCCATCCGGATAAACCCGTAGCGGGGACTTTCTGTCACACGCTCTGAGGACACAGTCTTGGCGGCCCAGGCGCCAGCTTAAACGTCCACGTCGACCCTTCGTGCAGGCGATAATGCCATACGCAGAACTTCCTCATCGTGGCGGAAATCGCTGGCGGGTTGGCCGGTATTCCAGGTTATTGCCTCACCCGCCGGGGCAGGAGCGAGCGCCTGCTGTCCTCTTCAGCACCTGCGCCAGGGACTTCATCCTCGGGTGAGGAAGGCCCCCACTCTTGAAATTCCTCCGCTCCCTTAAGAAAGCACAGTATTTTGCGCAAGGCCAGGGATTCAATATTCTCAGATCGCGGCGCGCTTATGTTCTAAGGTGAATAAGAGAATACTACCAAGGTCAAGCGCACTGACAAAGGTCTGATACACCATGGCAACCGCAAAAGCAGGAGGAACTCCACATCACCATAAAATGGTCATCGTGGGTGGGGGGACCGGAGGCCTGCAACTCGCCACCCGCCTCGGCCGAAAGCTCGGCAAAAAAGGACAGGTGGAGATTACGCTGATAGAAGCCAGCCCTACCCACATCTGGAAACCCTTGCTCCATGAAGTGGCTGCGGGAACCCTTGATTCCTACGAAGATGAAATCGAATACCTGGCGCAGGCGGCTTGGAGCCACTTCCGCTATCGCCTCGGGCGGATGGAGGCTCTCGATCGCCAGCAACGAGAAATCTCTGTCGCGCCGACTTATAATGAAAAAGGGGAAGAGATTATCCCCCGACGCCATTTTCATTATGATACCTTGGTGATGGCGGTGGGTAGCGTCAGCAATGATTTTGGGATTCCCGGCGTCCGAAGCCATTGCTTCTTTTTGGATACGACCCAGCAGGCCGCCGACTTTCAGCGCCAACTCATCGAATCTTACGTACGTGCCCATGCCCGGGGCAAACCCCTCGCACGTGGAGAGCTCAATGTCGCCATTGTCGGGGGTGGCGCTACAGGAGTTGAGCTGGCCGCCCAGTTACATACCGTCTCTCGTCTATTTACCGCTTATGGCCTCGAGGTCAAACCTGCCGATATCAAGCTCAGCATTATCGAAGCTGCGCCCCGTCTCCTGTCTGGATTGCCCTCCCGGATAGCGGAGCCTACCGAAAGACAGCTTCGTCAATTGGGCATAGAAATCCTCGCCAATGAGCGGGTCATTGAAGTTACGGAAAAAGGGATTCATACCCACAGTGGGCGTTTTATTCCGGCACGAATCAAAGTCTGGGCAGCCGGGGTCAAAGCGCCTGACTTCTTAAAAGCGCTAGCTGGCTTGGAAACCAATCCCCGTCATCAATTGGTGGTAAGACCGACGTTGCAAACCAGCCGTGATGACCACATTTTTGCTCTCGGTGATTGTGCCGCCTGCCCCTGGATAGGCCATGAAGGAACCGTGCCCCCTCGCGCCCAAGCCGCCCAGCAGCAAGCGCGCTTCTTGTATCAAAATATCCGCAACCAGCTAGCAGGAAAACCGCTTCGGGACTATCACTATCGTGACTATGGCTCACTCGTGTCCTTGGGAAGATATAGTACGGTGGGGAATTTGATGGGCACGATAACCGGCAGCTTCCTGATAGAAGGGTGGATTGCCCGACTGGTGTATTTATCCCTTTATAAGAGACACCAGATAGTCTTGTTTGGCCCCTTTCGCACGGCCATGCTGACCCTTTCCCATCTGTTCCACCGCAGCGTCCATCCCCAAGTCAAACTCCATTGAAGAAGGCAAGAGGCCTGCGAGAGCGAGAGCCGGTTAGAAAGCACCCTCATGACACTTTAGTCGTCAATAGCAGCCCGCGTAGTTCCTGAACGCTCAAATTCAAAATACTCTTTAATTGAGGAATGATCTAATTAGCTTGGACATGGAAAAGAATACCTTTGTGAGCTATCTTCCAAATAATAAAAATGGATCCTTTATTTCTCTAGTTTCCCCAGATAGTTTCCAGAAGAAGGTGCCTCCCCTACTTAAATAGAGAGAGTTTCAGGAGAGGCGACAGCAGGTATTACACCAAGTGGATGAATTGACCGAATCCGGTTATCGGGCTCTGGCGTGGCGCAACGGGATAAGGGAGACCAAAAGCAGATGATCTCGTACTCATGCACCTAAAAAAAAATAAGAAACCGATGATCCCCGCATCGTCGGAAGGCCCCAGGGGAAACCCTCATGCCGAAGACGCGGAGACGACGCTCCGTTCCCTGGAGGTCGACCCCGAACGCGGCCTGACTGACGAGGAAGCCGCGCATCGACGGGAGCGCTACGGTCCCAATCGTCTGCGCGAGGGGAAAACCCGCAGCACCTGGCAGATTCTGCTTGAGCAGTTCAAAAGCACGGTAATTATTGTTTTAGTGATTGCGGGCGCCGTTGCCGTGATTTTTCAACACGGGCCTGAAGCCATGGCCATCAGTGCGGTGCTGCTGATCAATGCCGCCATCGGGTTCTTTACCGAATGGAAAGCCCGCCGCTCGATGAAAGCCCTGCAGCAAATGGCCGAGGCGCGCACCCGGGTGCTGCGCAATGGGCAGATGCGGGAAGTGGCTGACGAGGCGCTGGTACCCGGCGATATAGTCGTGCTCGAGGGCGGGGATCTAGCTCCCGCCGACATACGGCTGGTGGAGGCCCATCATCTGCGGGTGGATGAATCCCCGCTGACCGGCGAATCGGTCCCGGTCGAGAAACAGGTGGCGCCCGAGGCGCCGCTAGCCGAGCGCCTCAACCTACTCTATAAGGGCACCACGCTGACGGACGGTTCGGCCCGCGGCGTGGTGATCGGCACCGGTATGAACACCGAGCTGGGCCGCATCAGCGAGATGGCCGAGCGCGCCGAAGGGGAAGAAACGCCCCTGCAAAAGCGCCTCGACCGACTTGGCCGGCATTTGGCCTGGATCGCGCTCACCATCGCCGCCACTATCGCCGGGGTGGGGCTGGCCACGGGACTGGAACCCCGCCAGATGATCGAGACCGCGATCGCCTTGGGTGTGGCGGCTATTCCCGAGGGCCTGCCGATTGTCGCCACCATTGCACTCGCCCGCGGCATGTGGTTACTGGCCCGGCGCAACGCCCTTATCAACCGCTTGCCGGCGGTCGAAACGCTCGGCGCCACGCGGGTCATCTTCACCGACAAGACCGGCACCCTGACCGAGAACCAGATGACGATGCGTCGGATCCTCACCCCCGCCGCCGAGCACACGCTCAATGAGGCCGAGGGCAGCATCGACGGGGACGAACCTGACGCGGCGGCGGCAGCCGACCCGCTGCTGCGCCGCCTGTTCGAGGCGGTCGTACTGTGCAACAATGCGGCCCTTGCGCCGCCTGATAGCCCCTCCGAGGAGGAACAGGGCGACCCCACCGAGACGGCCCTCCTGCGCGCAGGCCGGCTGCTCGGGCTCGATCGTGGCGAATTGCGCAAACACCATGAAGAGGTGCGCGAAGAGCCCTTCAGTTCCGAGGTGATGATGATGGCCACCTATCACCGCAGCGACGGTGGCTTACGAGTGAATGTGAAAGGGGCCCCCCTGCGGGTGCTGGAGGCCTGTGACCGCATTGGGGGGGGTGGCGATAGTGAGACGCCGATGAGTGAGGCCAAGCGCCGCGAGTGGCTCGATGAGCAGGAGCGGCTCGCCGGCGAGGGCCTACGCGTGCTGGCCGTCGCCGATAAAATCGTCTCGTCCGCCGAAGAAGAGCCCTACCAGGGACTGCGCCTGCTAGGATTGGTGGGGCTGCTCGACCCGCCCCGTCGCGAAGTGCGTGCGGCCATCGAGCAATGCCAAGCGGCGGGGGTGCGTGTGGTGATGGTCACCGGCGACCAACCGGCTACCGCGGCCGCTATCGCCCGCGCCACGGGCATTGTGGAGGAGAAAGCGCCGCGGGTCCATCACGGGCGCGAGCTCAAAGACCCCGGGGAGATGAATGAGAACGAACGCGAAGACATCTTCAGGACCCCGATTTTCGCCCGGGTCAGCCCCGCCCAGAAGCTCCACCTTGTCAAGCTGTTTCAGGAACGCGGCCAAGTGGTGGCGATGACCGGTGATGGCGTCAATGACGCTCCGGCGCTCAAAAAAGCCGATATTGGCGTGGCCATGGGCGGGCTCACCTCTCTGCCGCTGCCCCTGCTGCCGCTGCAGATTCTCTATCTGAATGTGATCACGGACGTTTTTCCCGCGCTGGCACTGGGGATGGGCCAGGGCGAACCCGGCATCATGCACCGCCCCCCACGCCCCAAAGGCGAATCGGTGCTGGCGCGCCGTCACTGGATCGCCATCGGCGGCTGGTCGACCCTGATCGCGGCCGGCGTACTGGGCGCCCTGGCCGCGGCTTGGTATGGGCTGGGGTTGGAACGTGAACAGGCCATCACCGTGTCCTTCCTGACCCTGGCCTTCGGCAAATTGTGGTTTACCTTCAACCTGCGCCGCCCAGAGACGACACTGCTGCGCAATGATGTGGTCCGCAATCCCTGGATATGGGGTTCGATCGGCTTGTGTACCGCATTGCTGCTAGCAGCGGTCTACCTGCCGTTTCTCTCGACTCTCCTGCAAACTGTCCCTCCCGACACCAGCGGCTGGGGAATTATTCTGGGGGTCAGCCTCATGCCAATGCTGGTGGGTCAAGCACTCCGAATTGTGCAGGCGTATCGATTGGGCAGACAAGAGGGAGCGGCTAAGGGGGTAAAGTCTTCGAACGCGCGTCTTGGCTAAATCTCAACCAAGGAAAACTACCTCTTTAACAATAATGCCTTTACTGAATACCCACAAGACGATTTCCCGCAGCCACTTTGACGCTGTCATCTTCGATCTGGACGGTGTGATTACCCGCACAGCTCGCGTGCATGCCGCCGCCTGGAAGGCCATGTTTGATGACTTTCTGCAAAAGCAGGCCAAAGGGGCTGAGTTCAAGCCTTTTGATGACCGTGATTACCGCGATTATGTGGACGGCAAGCCCCGTTACGAAGGAGTGAAAAGTTTTCTCCACTCCCGCAATATTGCATTACCTTATGGCAGTCCCAGCGATTCAGTGGAGAAAGAGACGATATGTGGGTTAGGCAACCGCAAAAATGAACTCTTTCAAGAAAAGCTAAAAACGGAAGGGGTAGAAGTCTACCAGACCTCCGTCCAATTGATCCGGCGCCTGCGCAGTAAAGGGTTTCAGACGGCCGTGGTCTCTTCCAGCAAAAACTGTGGCCAAGTCCTGGAGGCAGTAGAGCTTTCCCATCTCTTTGACGTAAAAGTGGATGGCAATGATGCGGAAGCTTTAGACCTCAAGGGTAAACCCCATCCGGATATTTTCCTGGAAGCTGCCAACCGATTAGAGTTGCAGCCTAAACGCTGTGTGATATTTGAGGATGCGATAGCCGGCGTTCAAGCAGGCAGACAAGGAAAATTCGGCCGGGTAATTGGGGTCGATCGGAAGAATCAGATGGGAGCTTTGCAAGAGGCTGGGGCGGACATCGTCATTAAAGATCTGGTGGAAATAGGGACCATCGTACACATGCTCGATCTTTCTACGGCCCTAGAATCCCTGGACGCAATCCAAAATAGAATAGCCCAGTGCGAGATCGCCATTTTTCTCGACTACGACGGCACCCTCACCCCCATCGTCTCCCGTCCTGAAGAAGCGCTTCTCTCAGATGACATGGGCCAAACCTTGAGGGGACTGGCAGAGCAATGCTTAGTTGCCATTATTAGTGGTCGAGATTTAAAAGACGTGCGCCAACGAGTCGCCATTGAGGACCTCTATTATGCAGGCAGCCATGGCTTTGAAATCGCCGGTCCCAAAGATTTGAAAATGGAGCAAGCACAGGCTAAAGCCTGCTTGCCCGTCCTCGATGAGGCGGAGAAAGAATTAAGTGAGCAGCTTGAAAATATTGCAGGGGCTCAGTTAGAACGTAAGCGATTTTCCATCGCCATCCACTATCGGAATGTGGCAGAAGCCCAACTCGGCACCGTGGGAAGGATTGTGGATTTAGCACTGGAGAAACATACCGGGTTACATAAAAGTGATGGCAAGAAGGTTTATGACCTCCAGCCTGATGTGGCCTGGGATAAGGGGCAAGCCCTATTGTGGCTGTTAGACAAACTAAAACTCAATCGCCCCGATGTCCTGCCCCTTTATATTGGCGATGATATTACCGATGAAGATGCCTTTCGTGTCCTGGAAGAACGCGGTTTAGGATTAGTTGTGGGAGAAGAGGCCCGGGATACCCACGCTGAATACCGACTGAGAGACCCCGCTCAAGTGAGGGAATTTCTCCGTGCCCTGACCCGAATACTGGGAGAACGCCGTACCTGGACCCTGACTTACCGCGGCTTTGAACCCCAGGAAGAAGGCTTGCGGGAAGCCTTATGCACCTTGGGTAATGGCTACTTTGCCACCCGCGGGGCAGCCCCCGAATCCCAGGCTGATAAGATCCACTATCCCGGAACTTATCTGGCGGGCGGTTATAATCGCTTGAAGACTGCCATCGCCGGGCGCACGGTCGAGAATGAAGACTTAGTCAATTTACCTAACTGGCTATGTCTAGACTTCCGAATCATTGATGGACAGTGGCTTAACTTGGAAGAGGCGGATATTCTCTTTTATCGTCAAGAACTTGATATCCAACAAGGGATGTTAACCCGGGTGGTTCATTTTCGGGATAAAAAAGGCAGGGAAACCCGGCTCATTCAGCACCGACTGGTCAGTATGGCCCACATGCACCTGGCTGCATTGGAGACTATGATTACCCCGCTAAATTGGTCTGGCACTTTGGAGGTGCACTCGGCCTTGGATGGACAAGTGAGAAATTCCGGGGTAGCCCGATACCGCGCACTTAATAGCAGACATTTGGAGCCCGTGGAAACTCGCCTGATTAATGGGCACATTCTTCTGCTCAAGGTGCGAACGAATCAGTCCCAATTGACCCTTACCCAGGCAGCTAGGCTGGAGCTCTTCCTGGCTAATAAACCCGTGGCGACAGAGCGGCAAACGGAGGAGGAAACCGCCTATATTGCCCAGGCATTCACCGTGGAAATGGAGAAAGGAACCCCCCTCACCTTGGAAAAGACAGTGGCCCTTTATACGGCTCGGGATCCGGGCATTTCCGAATGCGGCCTAGAAGCGGTCAAAACCGTCCAAGAATCCCCTCGTTTTGAAAGCCTGCTCGATGCCCACAGCTTAGCGTGGAAACATCTTTGGCGACAGTTTGATATGCAGCTGGAAATTGCTGGAAGCGCCGGCGATCACCATATCCAGCAAATTCTTCGACTATACAGTTTTCATCTCCTGCAAAGTGCCTCTATGCACTCCCTAGATATTGATGTGGGTATGCCTTCCCGGGGTTGGCATGGGGAAGCCTATCGGGGACATATCTTTTGGGATGAGTTGATTATTTTTCCCTTTCTCAATTATCGAGCCCCTCAAATCACGCGAACCCTGCTCATGTACCGCTACCGTCGACTGAATGAAGCACGCAAGGCCGCTCAGGCACTCGGCTATAAAGGCGCCATGTATCCCTGGCAGAGCGGTAGCAATGGCCGGGAAGAATCCCAGCAACTTCATCTTAACCCCCGATCGGGACGCTGGATACCCGATAATTCTTACTTGCAGCGGCATATCAACGCGGCCATCGCCTACAATATCTGGCAGTATTTTCAAGTCACCGGCGACTTAAATTTTCTCGCTTTTTATGGGGCGGAAATGCTCCTGGAGATTGCCCGGTTCTGGGCAAGCATCGCCACCTACAACGAAGCGCTAGATTGTTATGAAATTCTGGGAGTCATGGGCCCAGATGAGTTTCACGATGCTTATCCAGAAGCTGAAAGCCCCGGCCTCAACAATAATGCCTATACCAATCTCATGGCTGTTTTCGTGCTGAACAAAGCCTTGGAGTTGTTCCAACTGCTGCCTGAGCAAGAGTGTCAGCAGCTTTGCGAAAAATTGGCCATCGAGGAATCCGAGAAAACTCGCTGGGAAGACATCAGCGGTAAAATGCGAGTCGTTTTCCATGACGATGGCATCATTAGCCAATTCGAAGGCTATGGCAATCTAAAAGAATTCGATTGGGAAGGCTACCGAAAGAAATACGATAATATTCAACGTTTAGACCGCCTTCTGGAGGCGGAAGGTGATACTGTCAACCGCTATAAAGCATCCAAGCAAGCCGATGTCCTCATGTTGTTTTACCTCTTCTCTGCAGAGGAATTGGGTGAGCTGTTCGCACAACTCGGCTATGCTTTTGATCCGGAAAAAATTCCCAAGAACATTGATTACTACCTCCAGCGTACCTCTAATGGTTCCTCCCTCAGTTGGATTATTCATTCCTGGGTCGCCGCCCGCCGGGATCGGGAACACTCCTGGCAACTCTTCCAGGAAGCGCTAAAGACTGATGTCGCAGATATTCAGGGAGGCACCACCCCTGAAGGTATCCATCTCGGCGCCATGGCAGGCTGTATCGATTTAGTACAACGCTGCTATCCTGGACTGGAGGCGAGAGGCCAGGTGCTGCACCTCAACCCTCGGTTCCCGGAAGGGCTAAAGAATATCCACATGCACCTGCGCTACCGCGGGCACTGGTTGGAGCTAGAGATTTCTTGTGAGAAATTAAAGATAGGATCCCTGGCCTGCGGGGCAGCACCGGTGGAAGTAGAGGTCAAAGGCAACTGCTTCCAACTTGAAGAAGGCAAGGTGAAAGAGATCTTTCTAGACTAAAGCCCTGCAATGCTTCAAGCATCTATTCAATTTTCACTGAGCCTGGTATCCTTAATTTATATTGCTTAGGCCATTATTAAAGCCCTCTTGATGATCTTTAGAACAAACGTGCCTTACACCCTTGCTTTAAGGAATGGGCCCGGAAAGATTTAGGAATAAAATGGGAAGAGAGCTTAGACGCGTTGTTATCACGGGGCTGGGTATTGTTTCCAGTATTGGCAACAACAAAGCAGAAGTAGTTGAAGCCTTAAAAGCCGGCCGTTCAGGGATCGAGTTCCACCAAGAGTATGCGGATCTAGGTTTGCGCAGCCAGATTCATGGCTCTGTGGACATCGATATTGAAGCCCTCATCGACCGCAAAGTTCGCCGCTTTATGGGGGACGGTGCGGCCTATAATTATCTTGCCATGGAACAGGCTATCGCTGACGCCGAACTCGCTTCAAATCTAGTCTCCCACCCCCGTACGGGCCTCATCATGGGCTCGGGCGGCCCTTCCACCAAGAATCTGGTGTTGGCGGCGGATACTCTGCGGGAAAAAGGAGTTCGCCGAGTAGGGCCTTATATGGTCCCGAGAACCATGTGCAGCACTAATTCTGCTTGCCTGGCAACTCCTTTCAAAATCAAAGGCATCAATTATTCCATCAGCTCCGCTTGCTCTACTAGTGCCCACTGCATCGGCAACGGGGTGGAACAAATTCAGCTTGGCAAACAGGACATTATTTTTGCCGGCGGCGGCGAGGAACTCCACTGGACCCTGACCATGTTGTTTGATGCCATGGGGGCCTTGTCTTCAAAATTCAATCAGACTCCTCACCAAGCCTCTCGCCCCTACGATATCCATCGTGACGGTTTCGTCATCGCTGGTGGCGGCGGTGTAGTCGTGCTTGAAGACTTAGAGCACGCCCAAGCCCGGGGAGCAAAAATTTATGCCGAAGTGATAGGCTACGGTGCCACCTCTGACGGTTACGACATGGTCGCCCCCTCTGGTGAAGGGGCCGTGCGCTGTATGCAGCAGGCGCTAGCCACCATTGATGGCCCTGTGGATTACATCAACGCCCATGGAACCAGCACGCCTGCAGGCGATATTAAAGAGCTAGAGGCTATCCAAGAAGTTTTCGCGGATCGGGAAGGGGGTATCCCAACCATCAGCTCGACCAAATCCTTAACCGGGCACGCCCTCGGCGCCGCCGGAGTCAATGAGGTGATCTATTCGCTACTGATGATGGAGCATGGCTTTATTGCCGCCTCGGCCAATCTCGATGAGATTGATCCGGGGGCGCAGGAATTCCCCATTGCCAGAGAACGCATTGATGGGGTGCAGCTTGAGACCACAATGTCCAACAGCTTTGGCTTTGGCGGCACCAATGCTTGCCTGGTATTAGGACGTTTTCGCAATTAACTTCGCCCCATACCTCCGGAGCCCACCTACTTTCCAGTTTTTTGAACCTCTCGCTAGAGACCGAAAAGGTATTAACTTTTAGGCATCCCTTCTTATGAGGGTGTCTCCTGCTGGTTTCCCCTCGCTTTCATGCGCCCTTCTAAACTACTTGTTCCCTAGTGCCACATCGCCGCCTCTCTCGAAAATCACAGAGATTAAGAAACGGGTATTTACCCTAATGACAATATCAACTTTAATTTTAGTGTTAGTATTAATAGACTGATTTAACTCAGAATAATTGACGCTAAAAATGGCGAGAGTAAACACGCTCAGACTCGCTCTCAGCCTAATGGGAGTGTTGATCGCCCTGGGCGCTGGTGGCTATTACCTATGGCAACAGGAGCGACAACCCCAAAAACGATTGGTGCTCTACGGCAATATCGATATCCGGGAAGTCAACCTGGGCTTTAACGTCTTTGGTCGGGTTGAACAAATGTTAGTAGAAGAAGGAGATGAAGTCACCCAAGGACAACGGCTCGCCGTCCTTGAACAGGATCGCTTCATCGATAGGGTGGCTGCGGCCCGTGCCAAGCTTGAAAAGCAACGGGCGGTAGTTAAAGAACTGGAAACGGGAAGCCGGCCAGAAGAAATCAAAAAGGCCCGAGCCGAAAAAGAAGCTGCCGAGATTGCGTTTAGAAATGCCCAGAGAATCTATGAACGTCGCTTAACGTTAGCCCATACTGAGGCTGTTTCCGAGGAAACTGTCGATGATGCTCGTGAGGCCCGTGACCGGGCCGCGGCTAATCTCGAAGCCGCCCGTCAAGTATTACAATTGGCTATTGAAGGGCCGCGCCAAGAAGATATTGAAGCCGCCCATGCGGAGGCACAGGCCCTTAAGGCAGAACTGGCCCTAGCCCAGGAAGACTTGCAGGACACCGAAATTTATGCGCCTGCAGCGGGAACTATCCGGGTTCGAATTCTAGAGCCTGGGGCCATTGTGACTGCAGGTGAACCGGTCTATACCCTTGCCCTTAAAAACCCTGTATGGGTACGGGCTTATATCTCAGAGCCTAATTTGGGACGAATTTACCCCGGCATGCCGGTGGAAGTCTTCACCGATAGCCGCCCTGAGCAACCTTACCAGGGCCAAATTGGCTTTATTTCACCCACCGCCGAATTTACTCCGAAAACCGTTCAGACCCCGGAGGTGCGGACCAGCCTTGTCTATCGCATTCGGGTCATTATTGCCAACCCGGACTATGGGCTACACCAAGGGATGCCAGTTACCCTGATCATTCCTTTGCAAAACCATCTAGAGGGCAACCCCTAGGGAATGGCAAACTCAGTGGTCGAAATCAAGGAGGTCACCAAGACCTTCACCGCGACCACCGGCCCTTCGACGGCAATCGCCGATTTGAGTGCGAGCCTCCCAGAAGCTCAGATAACCACTCTGGTAGGACCTGATGGGGCGGGCAAAACCACCCTCATGCGATTAATGGCGGGGCTACTACTGCCTTCCCGAGGAACCCTGCAGGTGCTAGGCCAAAATACCGCCCACTCAATGGCCGAACTTCGCCAACAGATTGGCTACATGCCCCAGAGTTTTGGCCTCTATGAAGAACTTACGGTGCGGGAAAATCTCAACTTTTACGCTGACTTACAGGGCCTAGGCGGTGTGGAACGGGGACAACGATTTAAGGAACTATTGCGCTTTACTGGCCTAGAACCCTTCCAAACCCGACCCGCCGGCAAGCTTTCCGGGGGTATGAAACAAAAGCTGGGACTTGCCAGTACTTTGATTCGGCCGCCCCGCTTACTCTTGCTTGATGAACCCAGTGTAGGTGTTGATCCCCTCTCACGCCGGGAACTCTGGGAGATTGTCCGCACCCTGGTCAAGCAGGGCATGACCGTTCTATGGAGCACCGCCTATTTGGATGAAGCAGAACGCAGTGATGGGATCTTAGCCCTCGACTACGGCCGAAAAATCTACGAAGGAACGCCCCAAGATTTCATCACACCAATGCAAGGCCGAATTTTTATCTTGTCTGCCCCCCAGGCGAATCTACGCTCACTCCAACGCCAGGCGCTAGCACAAAGCAATATTGTTGATGCGGTATTGCGCGGCCAAAGATTACGCCTTGTAACTACTGAAGGCAAGGAGAAACCCCGTTTGGAAGATCTCATTGGGAAAAAAGGAGAACACCAGAAAGCGGAGATTAAGGCCGTCAAACCACGCTTGGAAGATGCCTATGTGGCCGCCCTCCAGCCTCAACGGAAAAAAGGTCTTATGGAAAGCAAAATTGAGTTGGCCGCACACTATATCACCCAAAAAACTGAACAAGCGCCTATCCAGGCGAAGGCCCTCACTCGCCGCTTTGGCTCTTTCACCGCCGTCGATAGGGTGAGCTTTTCCGTTCAACGAGGTGAGATCTTCGGCCTACTTGGCCCCAATGGGGCCGGCAAATCTACTATTTTTAAAGTGCTCTCTGGCCTTTTACCCCCCACTGAAGGGGGGGCTCTCGTGGCCGGCATTGACTTGCGCCGTGCCGCCGCAGTGGCACGCAGCCGCATCGGTTACATGGCCCAGCATTTCTCCCTTTATTCAGCCCTGACGGTAAATCAAAATCTGCGCTTTTTTAGCGGGGTGTATGGGCTTAAGGGCCGGCGCCTCCAGCAACAAATAAAAACTTTCTCTGAGGCACTCGGCCTTGATGCATTTGCCGACCAGACCAGCGGTTCACTGCCTCTGGGCTATAAACAGCGGCTTTCTCTAGCCTGTGCCATTATGCATGAGCCGGAGATCCTGTTTCTGGATGAACCCACTTCCGGGGTGGATCCCCTTACCCGGCGTGAATTCTGGCTTCGGATCAATGAAATGGCCGAGCGGGGAGTCACCATTCTAGTGACCACTCATTTTATGGAGGAAGCAGAATACTGTAACCGGCTCGCTATCATCTACGAAGGACAATTAATTGCCCTGGGCTCCCCCGATGAACTGAAGCAAGAATATCAAACTCCAGAGCACCCCGAACCCAGCATTGAGGAGACTTTTATCCACTTGATTGAAGAACGGCAACAAGGCTAACTCTATGCCCAAACAATCCCCCCTGCCTTCGAGACCTTCTCCCTATCTCAGTTTAAAACGGTTGCAGGGACTCGTCGTCAAGGAAAGCCGGCAAATTCTGCGCGATCCAAGTAGCATCGGCATTGCCTTTGTTCTCCCCACAATCCTGTTATTTCTCTTTGGCTATGGTGTCTCCCTAGATGCCAAACATGTCCAGGTCGCCCTGGTGGTAGAACAGCCCACTGAGGCAACCGCCAGCTTTACCGCTTCTTTTATGGGCTCAGAGTACTTTGAGCCGCGTCTCCTGCCTCAGCGCCGGATCGCCGAGAAGGCCCTACTCGCAGGAAAAGTGCAAGGAATAGTAGTACTCCGGGAAAACTTTGCAGAACAGATCCATAAAAAGGAAGGGGCGCCCATCCAAGTCATTGTGGATGGCACTGATGCCAATACTGGCCGCCAAATCCTCGGTTATGTGCGCCGAGTCTGGCGTGACTGGCTAGAACTCCATGCCCGCAATCAAGGACTCACTTTCCAGCAACCCGTTAACCAGGAGTTCCGAATCTGGTTTAATCCAGAGGTCCGCAGTCAGAACTTTCTGGTCCCCGGCTTGATTGCTATTATTATGACCCTCACGGGGGCTCTACTCACTTCCTTGTTAGTGGCCCGAGAATACGATCGGGGCACTATCGAAGCCCTTATGGTGACCCCGGCGACTGCCGATGAACTGCTCCTAGGTAAGCTGATTCCCACCTTTTTCCTAGGGATGGGAGGCATGGCCCTTTCTCTTGCCATAGGGGTAGGATTGTTCGAGGTCCCCTTTCACGGCTCCCTCTGGGTACTTTTTTTCACGGCTGCCCTTTTTATGTTCGCGACCTTAGGGATGGGACTACTCATTTCGACCCTGGCTAAGGACCAGTTTGTGGCCGGTCAGATTGCGATCATGGTCACTTTTCTACCGGCTTTTTTGCTCTCGGGGTTTATTTTCAATTTGGCCAGCACACCCGCATGGATTCAGGCAATTTCCTATCTCATTGCCGCCCGTTATTTCATTGAGATTCTGAAGACCTTGTTTCTAGTAGGTAACGTCTGGGACATTATTCTCCCTAACGCGGCCGCCCTCTTTTTAATGGCCAGTGTTTTACTTACCCTCAGCCGGGTACTCACCCATAAGCGTTTGGAGTAAAGTCATCATGTGGGGCCGTATTAGGGCGCTGATAATAAAAGAATTTTTAGCGACTCTAAAGGATAAAAGAAGTCGTGCGGTGATTATGGCTTTGCCCTTTTTCCAGTTGATGGTTTTCCCTTATGCCACCACCCTGGATGTGACCTATATCCGACTTGGCGTCCTGAATAAAGACAGCGGCATTTTGGGACGGGATCTGGCAGCACGCTTTACTGCGGGACAGGGTTTTAAGCTGGTGGAAACTTTAACCCATGATGCCGAAATCACTCAACTCGTTAATACCGGTGATGTGGATCTTGTGCTTCATATTGGCGAAAACTTTTCCCAGCATTTGAAACAAAGGCGTTCTGCCCCGGTACAGTTGATTGTGGATGGGCGCAACTCCAACACAGCTTTAATTCTCCTGGATTACGCTGGCCAAATTATTGCTGACTTTAATCGGGAACGGGCTATCCAGCCTTTACCGTCCCATCTGGTGGAACGGGCCTGGTTCAACCCGAACCTTTTAAGCCTTTGGTCTGTACTGCCGGGTTTTCTCGCTATTATCACCTTGGTGGCCACCCTCTCCATTACCGGTTTCGCCGTAGCTCGGGAAAAAGAAGTAGGAACTTTCCAGCAGCTTCTGGTAACCCCCTTGCACCCCCTCGAGATCGTGATCGGCAAGACCGTACCCGCTCTGGTTATCGGCCTGGCAGAAAGCGTTCTTATCCTTCTCGTATCAGTCTATTGGTATGGGGTCCCCCTCATTGGAAATCTGCTACTGCTGTACCTGGGCCTTTTCTTTTTTCTGCTTTCCAGTATTGGGATCGGATTGATGATCTCCTCCCTAGCAAGAACTCAGCAGCAAGCGCTACTGGGGGCTTTTTTTTTCATTGTCCCTACCGTGATCCTCTCGGGCTTTGCTACCCCCATTGCCAACATGCCCGAATGGATTCAAACGTTAACTTATCTCAACCCCATGCGTTATTTTCTAGCGATTTCCCGAGGTATTTTCCTCAAGGATACCCCTGCTGAATTTGTTTTTGCTCAAATCTGGCCGATGGCCCTCATCGCCCTCACCGCTTTGTTTCTTGCTGCCTGGCTATTCCGTCGTCGGCTTTATTGAAATGCTTCCAACTCCATCGTTCCTTATTCACTAGAAAAAATAAATATGTCTTCTGCTCAAAATACTCTCACAGCAACTTTTGTGGTTTACCTACTCGCTATGCTATTGCTTGGCCTGCTGGCCTACGTTCGGACCCGGGATTTGTCCGACTATATCCTCGGTGGCCGGAAACTTGGAAGTTGGACCACCGCCCTAAGTGCGGTGTCCTAAAATTTATATCAATTAAAATCAGACACTTAACCGCCATGCCCACCTCTAAACGTGACAAAATAGGCGATTTTTAGTCACGCCGTGACAAACGAAGTCACGATTTAGTCACGCTGAAAAGGCTAACCCTTTCCTCTGCCAATCCCAATTCTTGAGTTGACATCCCCCCCTTTCCCCTGGCGCTCTAAAGACAGCGATTGGACTACACGGTTCATCTACTGCTCCCTGCAATCGGAGGTAAAGAAGAGGGTACCTATCAGCTTTAAGGAAGTTTTTTCACAGGCACTCCCTTCCCTCTCGCCGGCTACATTCCTTCTCTCTGGTGTCCTTCGCTGCCTTCCTGTGCTCCGCGGTGGTGCTCTTTCAGCTGCTCTTTATGTTCCTCTTTATGTTCCTTTTCATATTCCCTAATAGCGGACTGCCACTCCTCCTGGGCTATAAAGCCGTCATTATTCGTGTCCATGCGCTTAAATTTCTTCTTCATGGCCTCTTCAACTTCATCCTTGCCGATGATGCCATCGCTATTTTTATCGAGCTTTTGGAACTCCTTTTTGTGCATCTCCTTATGCATCTTCTCCTTCCCTGCGGCCCCTCCTTCTTCACTGCCAGAGGGGTTTCCCGCAAAGGCTGGGGTTAAAACCAGCGATAAGACCCCGCCAAGCAAGAGGGAATGACACATCATCTTGTATTTCGCAACCATCCTGAAGTTCCTCCTTTCAGTTTTTCATCGACAAAAGTCACGCCAAGCATGTCTTCTTTCTAATCAAAGGGTAGAATTTTCTCCCCACATCACAAGGGGAAAGGGTATAGCGAATTACCCCTATTGCGGAACGGCAATAGGGTTCACAGGGGGTGCTATCGAGAAAGGCAGCGTATCCTCTCCGGCCCGAATGAGAGGGTGAGTGGCTTCCCAGGGTTAACGCCTGAAAGCTCCGTCTTCAAATAAATGCATTAAAGGCCTCTTTCGGTCGTCCCAGGACGCATTCAATGGCATTCATCCTGATGAACGTAAGAAGCTAGGAAAACGACAAAAAGTACGTAGAAACACTTATACAGGAATTTTGAACTTCATTTAGATTCTCATTCTAACTTTACTAAAAGTTGCCAAACTCCTGTTAAGTACAGGCGGCCAAATGCTTTCGCGCTTAAGGAAGGCCACGATGTCATTAGAGAGGCATGCCGTAAACAGCCTCTCCCACACGCTCCCCAGCCAGAGCGGCGCCTGTCATTGCCCTGTTCACTACCGCGCACGCTCACCTCCGCTCCGGCTCAAGAAGCGGCTTTAAATCCCTTGAGTAAACCTTATCCTTGTCCCGGAGGTGTGGCATGAGTCACTCCCATCCAAAACCCATCACTGATCTCACCCAGTACCGGCGGAGCTTTGGCGATACCCCAGAATCTGTGAGCCCAGCAGCCACCCTCTTGATTGTGAGTGGCGATAGCGGGATGCGCCAGGCGCTACGCCAAATCAGTGAATCCACGGGCGCCCCCTGTTCCGTCTATACCACCGCTGAAGGGTTTTTAGCGGACTTTGATCCCACCCTCTCCGGTTGCCTGCTGCTCGATATGCACGTTCCCCACATGGGCGGCTTAAGACTGCAGCAACAGCTGCAGCACCAGAGCAGTCGGCTTCCGCTGCTCTTCGTCTCGGCAGAGGCGACGGTGCCCGAGGGCGTCCAGGCCATGCAGGCGGGGGCCACGGATTTTATTATCCAGCCCTTGAAGTGTGCGGGATTGGTCAAAACGCGTCTAAAAACCTGTCTCGCCCAAGCTCTGCAAAGCCAAATCGAACAAAAGAAAAAGGCGGAAATCGCCGCTCGGCTGGCCCAGTTAACCCGGCGTGAATGGGAAGTCATGGAAGGGATGATAGCGGGCAAACTGAACAAGCAGATGGCCTTTGAGTGGAACATTAGTTCCAAAACCGTGGAAATCCATCGGGCGCAGGTGATGAAAAAACTCCAGGCCAGAAATTGCGCCGAGCTCATTAACCTTATGCTTTCTCAGAGAGAAAGGCTTCAAGAGTTCCCCCCGACAAAAGACCGTGCCTCTTAGGGAGAGTGGTGGGTTCCCTTCTTCCGGCACAAGTCAGTGCCGATGCCCTCTGGCGGTCAGGGGAGGTCTCCCTTGCCGTCTTTTTTTTTGGCCTGTCGGCGAGGGTGCGTTTCTTCAGTATTCCTCTGGAGACTCGTCATGGAACCTTCTTTGCTTGAATAGGTTACTCAGCTTTTCGCGTTAGGAAAGAAAAGTTGCTTACCGCCGATCTGGTACGCGCCGATGGCCTTCTGGCCCTGGGGCGATACCAGCCAGTCGATGAACGCCTGCCCCAGGTCCTTTTTCACGTTGGGGCATTTCGTTGGGTTCACCAGGATGACGCTGTAGGGATTGAATAGGCGCTCATCGCCCTCGACCAGAATGGTCAAATCCGCAGGGTTTTTGAACGAAAGCCAAGTTCCCCGATCGGTGAGGACATAGGCATTCATCTGTGCTGCGGTGTTGAGTGTCGCGCCCATTCCGGAGCCCATCTCCCGGTACCAGGGACCCTGGGCGTTTTCTAGGTCCACTTTGGCCGCCTGCCACAGGCGCCGCTCCGCTTTGTGGGTGCCGCTGTTGTCACCGCGGGAGGCAAACGCTGCCTTAGCCTTGGCGATCTTTTTCAATGCTGCGGTGATGTTCTTGCCGTCGGCAACACCGGCCGGATCGGATTTCGGCCCCACCAAGACGAAATCATTGTACATTACCCTGTGGCGTTTGAGGCCATGGCCTTCGGCAACGAATTTCTCTTCCGAAGCCGGATCGTGGACAAATACCACATCGGCGTCACAGCGCCGGCCGGTGTCCAGAGCCTGTCCCGTCCCTTGGGCCACCACCCGCACAGTGATGCCGGTCTTCTGCTTGAACTTGGGAAGGATTTCCTTGAACAGTCCCGAATCCTCGGTGGAGGTGGCAGAGGCCACTACAATAAACCTGTCCGCAGCCGCTGTGCTGGTCGCTAGCGAGAAGATCAGCGCCGCCGCGATAAGGCGTTTCCCAGTCAGTACCATCGCAGTTCTCCGCAGACGAAGGTCCCGGATGTGTATAGCTGGCTTTTTAATGGATTGTGCCTTGCTAAGGGGATTGGAAACTGCTTAAATTGTGCCACCGAGACAGCTATGTGTCATCGTAAAGGATAGAAAAGCCTGACGAAATGGGGTGGGCGCCGAAGCCAATTGGATTGGCTATATGCTTTTATTCTCATAGATACGAGTTAAAACCCATGAAAGAGTTGGTTTATTGTTCTATGGCGCGGTTGCGTATGACGGCTGCGGTCTTCGCGGTACTCGTTGTGGGTACGGCTTGCAGTGAAGCTGAGAAATCAGCAAGCAAGCCTGCTGTTCCAGTGTCGATCTCGGGATCGATGACCGGAGAAGACGGGCCGATAAAGGAGGCCAAGCTAACGGCGACGGATCGTAACGGCGAAGTCATCGCCACTGCAGAGGTCAACAACGGTCCACGCTACAGGATAGAATTGCCTGCGGGGGCGGCTTACCCGGTTATTCTTTCAGCGATTTATCCCCGTTCTACAAAAGTGGCTGAGTCGGGCCAAGGAGAGGTCAAGGCTGCCATTATGAAAGCCAGCAGCTCAACAGTCGAACTTAGTCCGAAATCAACCTCCATTGTTGAGATTGCCCTAGCTCGTGGCGGCCTTACTCCTGAGAATTTTAAGTCCGCATCGTCGGCTGTCCTCAGACAAGGCAGCGGTGGTTCAGGTGGTATGCCTTATCACGGAGGGCATTGAGGCTCGCAAGATAGGAGCATGTCCCACTGATGAATAATGTACCCATTTCATAAAATAGAGGCATTATATTCTGTAGTCAGTTTTTTATTTTAGCGGGGTGAGCCCCTGCTCTTATCCGGCTCACCCTGTCAATTTGGTAAGCTTTGTCAGCTAGAAGATCATCAGGACTTCCCCTTTCTAATACCTCCCCCACCGTAAATTCCTATAAACGTCAGTTCTGAATAACTACCTGGGCTTATCCAAGAGCATAATGAGCTTCTATCTGTAACACATCAATAGGCTAAATAACTTTTTCAACAAGCCGTCTAGAGGTTTACAAACAATATTAGGCAGGGTCTTGCTCAGTGATTCTCTGGAGCTTGATATTTAGCCTGGGGCAGGCTTGCAAGCGGCAAAACCCAGGATAGATCCTGAGAATTTCCTGGCGTGGCCACAGGAAACGAGTGCATAGGAGCAAATGTCCTATCTACTAACGGCGTAGTAAGTGAACTGGAACCTGAATGTTTTGTGGGTGATCGATATATTCGATACCTTCCGGTACCTCGCCCCGAAGGGCGGACTTGGGTATGGGGAGTTGGATGCTTTGGTAATCTAGATCACCCCCTTCCGTCTTCTGATGCGGGAACGAATCAAAGCGGATTATTCGCTCGGGTAGGACAACGAGGTTTCTCGGATGTCTAAGCCACAAAGGAACGAGCCAAAGCTTCCCTTCGTAGGCTATTCCATCGCAGGTCACAACCTTGCCATCGCTTAACCTCACTGAACACTTGAATACATCCACTTCTTATATTCCTAACGTCCCGAGAGCTGAGCGGCACCCCAGGCAGAGTGGGCAATCCAAATGAGCCCATCGCGAGCACAAGGCACAGCGCAGTGTCCGCTCCAGCAGCAGTGAAACGTCGCGACGAGAGAAAAGCGCCCACGAGCGGCGCTTAAGCATAAGGTAGACGCCTAAACGACGCTTTGCTCAAAAATGAGAACTATTTCGCTTTTAGCAAAAATTATAGCCTATAGGCACCCCCAACCTGCAAACAGCGTCGGGGATATAGCAGCACGGGTATTCTTGGACCCCTACGAAGTGAATAAATGAGCGTAAGAAGCTACTAAGGAAGTGATAGGGGGGCAACATAGCGTCGAGCAATCAACCAAACTGTGAACGAGTTCTCAAAAAAATAAGACATTCAGCGTTTATTGCCTTATATAATTAAATAGCCTTTCCTTTTTGAGGGCCGCCGCTTTTTTTCTACCCGCGCAATGGAATGGCACCGGCGGTCCTCACCTTTTACTTACTTTCATTGCCTACTGCTCGGCTCGTAATTGGGGAAGTGAATTTCCCTACTCCTTTGGTCCCCAACAAGACGAGCAAAACGAGAATCCGGGATTGGCTTTTCACTGGGAGTGGCACCAAACTTGACAGCCAGTGCGGATGCTGAGGGCGTGAAGTAAAGAGTGACGACATTTCGAAACAGGTCGTAACGCGAGAAGACCGCCATATCTGTCGTAAACCGACCCTGATCAACCACCCTCAAGAATGCTCTTTGAATCGCAGTGCTTGGCCCGAAGGCAGCCACTCCATCACCGACATCCTTTGAGTACCAAGTTGTCATGGGACCTCCTTTGTAGCACTAACATGAAGTAGACGCCCTAAACGACGCCTTATGCCAAAAGTAAGATTAAATCCAGTAGGCTATCGGCCGCTTATAGCTATCCTTTAGTTGACAACCCCCTCCCTTTCCTAATCAAGCAACATGCCGGGGCTGGATTTCGCTGATAATACGTTTGGCTTCTTTTATTTCAGCAACGCGCAGGTCGTACTCGGCTTGTAGTCCCAGCCAGAATTGAGGGGTGGTGTCAAAATAGCGGGCTAATCGCAACGCGGTATCCGCGCTAATCCCACGTCTCTCCCGCACAATCTCATTAATGCGTGGCGTGGGCACATGCAGTGCTTTCGCTAACGCGTTAACGCTCATCTCAAGCGGCACAAGATAGTCCTCGCGCAAGATTTCTCCAGGATGAACTGGGCGCATCCCATTTTTAAACATAGGTTTACCTCCTCAATGATAGTCCACAATTTCAACGGCCTCCGGCCCCTCGCTCGTCCAGACAAAGCACACCCGCCACTGCTTATTGATGCGGATACTGTGCTGTCCAGCGCGGTCGCCTTCCAATGTCTCCAGTTGGTTGCCTGGCGGAGAGGCTAGGTCCCGTAGCTCCCGCGCATTGTTCAATTGAACGAGCTTGCGCTCTGCCACCTTGCGAATGCTTTGCCACCGGCGGGATTTGCCGGTTTCAAACAGACGTTGGGTCTCTTGGCAGCGGAAGCTCTTGATCATGGAGGTAATGATATAACGTTTAACGTTAAATTATATAGCGTTTAACGTTAAGCGTCAATATTGGAAGAAAGAATAAAAACTCGGGAGAGTATTTCTGTCTTATTGACAACCCCCTCCTTTCCACTAGCTCTGCACACCCCGGACTCCGCACAGGTAAAGGGCCAGTCTTGTTCAGTGCTTCTCTGGGGGCTTGCGTATAGCACGGTTATGTATTAGATAAACGAAAGCTTCATACACAAGCTCTATTGTGTATCACCTATGATACTCAACCCCTTTTGTGTATCTAGTTTATAGAAATAAGATACACAAACTTGTATCCTACTCACAAACATTGAAAAAAACTCATCAAGTAGGATACTCAGTGAAGCCTTATCACCCAGAATCTTTACCCTTAGCCAATCTAGATCAAGGCAAGCTAATCACTTTAGTAAGCGAAGCGAGCGCAGCCTTGGCCACTTACAACGGCTTGCTGCAGGCCATGATTAACCCTGCGGTAATGCTCTCACCTCTCACCAACCAAGAAGCGGTGCTATCGTCTCGTATTGAAGGTACACAAGCTACAGTGGAGGAAGTCCTTGAACATGAAGCCGGCCAAAAATATGAGGGTCAAAAGGAACAAGATATTCAGGAGATTCTTAACTACCGGAAGGCCATGGTACTCGCCCGTGAATGGCTGGCCGAAGGACGTCAAGTTACCTTGGGACTTATTCGTACATTACACCACCTGCTAATGGATAGTGTACGAGGTCAAGGTAAGGAGCCGGGCCAGTTTCGTAAAGAACAAAACTGGATAGGCCCACCGGGCTGTGCCATTGAGCAAGCGACTTTCATACCGCCTAGCCCGCTGCAGTTGCTAGATCATCTCCAAGCACTGGAAGTATATTTAAATTTCAATGATTTTGATCCACTTTCCCAGACAGCTATCGTCCACGCGCAATTCGAATTGCTGCATCCCTTCAAAGATGGTAATGGCCGTATCGGACGGCTATTGATTCCTTTATTCCTTTACAGCAAGAAACGCCTATCTGAGCCTATGTTTTACCTGTCAAGCTACCTGGAAGCCCATCGTGAAGAATATTACGCTCGGCTGAAAGCAATTTCCACAGAAAGAGATTGGACAGGCTGGATAGCCTTTTTTCTAAACGCCATTATTCACCAGGCCCGGGGTAACCATAACCGGGTTAGTATAATTATGGCCTTACATGAAGAGATGAAGCACCAAATCCGGGAGATTACCCATTCTCAACACAGCGCGCAAATTGTAGATGCTCTATTTGACCGACCTATTTTTCGTACCAGTGATTTTATAGAGCGCACCGGTATTCCAAAACCCAGCGCCCATCCGCTTATTCGCCAGCTTCTTCAGGCAGGTATTTTAACGACTCTGCGTAAGCAAGCTGGCAGGAAACCCGCTACCCTTGCCTTTCCGCGCCTCATCAATGCAGCAGAAGGTAGAGACGTGCTACCTAATTCTTAAAAAACCTGATATTTAGCCTGATGCAGGAATGGTGGTTAAAGTGTGGCTTATGGGCCGGGTGTTGCCGCAAGCCCACGGGTGGCAATGGACAGGGCTTGAGGCCGGGATTTACTATCATCCTATACCGATTAATTTAGCAGTGTATACTGAAAATAAATTTACAAAGATCATGCCTACTACTGAGACAGATGCAGCCCAAATGTTTTTCCTATTAGCCTTAGAAAATTCTTGTAGAGCCTTATCATCAGCAGGGTTTATCCTCAGACCTGATATTGCTTGATGGGAGTCAATCGCATCCTCACAAAGACCTCCAATTTTAGCAGCAATCATGCCTGATAAATAAACAGCACCAAAGGCTACCAAGCTCCCAGAAAATAATGTCTTAAATGTTGGTGAACTAGTTAAAATTTGATCACTTTGTATCACTACTGTCCCACTAAGAATTAACGAAAAAGGCCTGAAAACCCACTTGTTTTGATACAATGAAATCACGACAAGTCATTGAAGAACAAGAAGGAGTTCAGGCCTTGGCGCATCATAATACCGTATTTTCTCAGTGACTCAAACTAGTTCCGAGACATGAATTCGAGGTGCTGGCAAATCGACACCACGAGGGCCGGAAACTACGCAAGATGACCCGTTGGTCACAATTTGTTTCCATGGCCCTGGCACAGCTATCAGGACGCACGAGTTTGCGTGATGTAGTCAGTAATCTGTCTGCCCAGGCCAGAAAACTCTACCCTTTAGGTGCCGTGCCGGTGAGCCGCTCCTCTCTGGCCCGGGTCAATGAGAAACAACCCTATGCCCTGTACGAAGCGTTATTCGCCAAACTGTTTTCCCGCTGTCAAGGGCTCGCTCCCCGCCACGGTTTCCGGTTCAAAAACAAACTCTACTCACTTGACGCTTCTACTCTCGATCTGTGTCTGAGCGTCTTTTCTTGGGCCAGGTTTCGCACCACTAAAGGCGCTGTCAAACTCCACCTTGGCTTGGATCATGACGGGCTGCTCCCTGCATTGATGACCGTCACTGACGGCAAAGTCCATGATATCACCGTGGCCCGTACTTTGGCATTACCCAAAGGCAGTATCGTGGTCTTCGATCGGGGCTATACCGATTATGCCTGGTATCATCAACTCCATACCCAGGGCATCTTTTTTGTCACGCGCCAACGTAAAAAGGCCCGCTATCGCGTGGTCGAACGCCGTAAAGTCGATAAATCCAAGGGCCTGACGAGCGATCAGACCCTCGAACTGACCGGCGCCAAGGCCCAAAACTGCCCCATCGCTCTACGCCGCATCGGATTCAAAGATACCGAAACCCACATCCAGTATTACTTTCTCACCAATCACTTTCATCTTGCCGCCAGCACTATCGCGGCAATCTATAAATCTCGCTGGCAGATCGAATTGTTTTTTAAGTGGATCAAACAAAATCTAAAAATCAAGCGTTTCTTGGGGACCTCAAAAAACGCGGTCATGACCCAACTCTGGATCGCCCTTTGTGCCTATTTGTTGCTCGCTTATCTCAAGTTCGTCAGCAAAATAAACTGCTCTCTTCAGCAGATGATTCGATTGCTCCAGCTCAATCTGTTTGAGCGGCGCGACCTTCAAGCACTGCTGCGAGGCGATCCGCCAGAACCGGAAGTTCTATCTCTTCAGGCATCAGTGCAGTTTTCATGAAAGTTTATGGGACAGTAGTGCAACAAGATAAATTTCATTTTCCAAATAACTCAAAGAATTTAAGTCTGATATATTCAACAAGCAGCACAGCAACAGGAGCTAGCAATATCACCGCAATGATGACAAAAAACAGAAACGCGAAAGTGGAGTCTGCTTCTACCGGTGTATTTTGAGCGCCAATGCTGATATCACTGGTATAGTTGTTCATAGTTAAAAAGCATCCCTATAAAAACTTGTCGCCTCGTGTTTGCCGTGAGAAATCAACAAAGCCAATGTAGAAATCAACACTCCAACATAGAAGGCAGGAAAAAGCATTATGCGCCAAGCTGCGGTATACCACGGCACTAACAAATTATCTTCTGTGCTCGGCCATTTAAAATTCACTCCTGATTCTCCCTCACAATCTCCTCAATCTCCTTCCCCATCCGCTTCCGCTTCCTGCGCACAATCGCGAGTTCCAATGCGTCATTCTCATTCTCTTGCAGCCGGCGCCGCTCGATTTCTTTCGCAATCAAAGGAACGATTTGCATCAGCGCCTGAGGTAAATACTTGAGCAAGATTACCCCCATCACTTTGCCCCCTGGATAGGTTTATCCGCCTTCAGCCTGCCGTACAAACTCAGCAGACCACCCACACCTGTGGCAATCGCCACCACGGAATTCACAATCAAATCCTGCTGCTCAGGGGAGATCACGACACCCACAGCTCCAGCCGCCGCCGCCGCGATAGTAACCACGCCACCCCAAACACCACGAGACTGATACCACGCTTTGCTTTGTTGCATTTTTCTATCTCCAAAAAACATAACTAACGATTAGTCATTTGATAAAGCTAAAAACCATAGGATTTATCTAACCCTTAACCAATTTCCTTTTTTATATTGCATCATCACGAACCGGAACCAGGGGTACATCTCCCTCGCGATCTTGAATTTCAGATCGGCGTCTTCCATGATAAAACCGCCTTTTACTTCGTGTATTTCAATACAATCTGTTATTACTATAAAGTCAGTCCTATAGTATGTGCCTTTCTGCTTGGCCGCTTTGTCCGGCTTAGATAACTGCAAATTAATTGACTCAAACTTCCAGTCCTTAATTTCACCCGCCTTCCTCTTAGCTTCCAAAATCTGGGCATAGCGTTTTTCCGTTTTGTTCATCCGTGCAAACGGGTCAGTGTTTTTCGGTACAGGTAGGGACACCCCTTCCTTGGTGCGCCCCTGAATAGCTTGGTACTGCTGTTCGGTGAGTCTAAGCATTCCCACTCAACCTCACTGTCAACGGAAAATTAAGATCTTTCCACCTTGCCGGCAGCTTTCTCTTAGGACGACTCGGCCCCATTCTGCTCCACGTCTTTTTCCTCTCATCCATGAGCATTTCCAAATGTTCCTCATCGCTATTAATCCGCTCTGCCATTTCACGGATCGCGGACTCGACGCTTTGTAAACCTTCCTCTTTCTTGCAATGCCCCGCGATCAAAAACGGATGGCTTAAAATAAAATCCTTGATTTTTCTATTCATCGCCCACTTCGGGGAGATCGATATTTTTCGATAGTGAGGGGAAAAGTACACCAGCACACTCCCCCGCTTCTCCGCCCTTGAGATCGTTTCCTCCACTGCTTTGGTTATATCGCTCTCGCTAATCAGCACATCTACCCCTTCTATGTATCCCCTGCTGGTATGCCTGGGACATTACCGCCGATTTAGTTCTACCCAGCCCCCTAGCAATGACTTCCCAAGAAAATTGGGAACTAAAATGCCGGATCGCTTTTATCTCGGTCCTGTTGTAAGGTTCGCCCTCCCTGGCGCGGCGGCCCTCTTTGTATTTGGGGTGACGTTGCATTTTTAGGCTGCCTCTAACTCGATATCCGATAACACCTCATTCCCCCAGGAATCCCATCCTGATACTTTCTCCCTCGCAAACATTTCTAGCCGTGGCAAATCACCAAACAATTCAACGATCCTGTCTCGCACCTCAGCGGGTTTCTCGCTGTGCCGTCCTACCTTGGCCCGGATTAACTGCCTCACTGATCGGCTTTGCCTGGACAATGGTTTGCCCTTGGTTGCCAGCAAGCAAAGCTCAGCATTCGCCCGCGTGTAGTAGCCCATGCCCACATGATCTTTGCCGCTCATCGTTTCCTTGACCCAAGTAAAACCCACTGTTTTGTAGGTAAACCCCCAGGCGGTCATGACCTCAATGGCTTCGGGCAGCGATGGATTAACAGCCCAGAGAAACAGCACCGAATTTTTCTCGGCAATCTCATTCACCGGCAGCGCCTTGATTTGCTCCAGGCTCATCGTTCGGTAATGGGACTCGGCGCTGCGGCCGCTTCCCGTATCCCGGTTCCAGACTTTGAAGCTCCAAGGTGGATCGGCGTAGAGGATTGAGTATTTGATGTTCTCAGGCATAACCTCTACACCTCCTCTTTGCTCTGCTCTGCTCCACGCAGCGCCGCTCTCAGTGATTGCAAATAAGGTCTTGCCTTATCTCGGCTGGGTCGGGGTTTGGGCAACGCCAAATGTTCAGGTTTGCGATAAGCCGCAGCATTTTGCTTATGTGGCACATCACATCCAAGACAAAGTACCCTAAACTCAGGCAACGTCGGCGGCCAAGGATCGTCACGTTCAAGGCACCGAGCCAAACCATGAGCAATCTGTTCTCCTGTAATCCCGCGAAGCCCTTTTTTCCAAGTACGTGCCGTTTCCGTGAGCTTTCCTTGATCGGTAGAGTCTCCATAGGACGACGACCATTTGTGTCCATAGATTTGCGTCATTTTGGCCCAGAGCCGGGTGATGAGCTTGTCAGTTAACTCGTGCACATTGCCCTGTGATGTCGATGATGTCTGCCCCCTCATCGGGGTGCAGCCGCTCAAATTCTCGTTGGAGTTCAAGTTGGCGCTCCGCTGCGCTAAGTTTTCGTTGACTAAATCGCCGATTTTGTTCAAAATAACCCCCGGAAGTACTTCCACATTTGCCCGGTTGGTCTCCATGGTTAACCGGGTTTTCTTTTGTCTCCACTGCCCGCCTAGTAATCCACTGCCTCAATTCCGCCTGGTAGTCTGTCCGCCAAACTCCGTTAGCCCGATGCCAATCCAGTAGCGATTCTGCTAACGCCGGGATCTGGTCTTCAGGGAAATATTTATTCAGCGCATGCATTTTTGTCTTCCCGTCCGGGATGAGTTCATCAGGTGGTGGATATTTCTCTTGAGCCTGAAATCTTGGCCAGTTATTTGCTACACGCGCACGCCCGTTAAAGAGATTTATATTATTATTACCAGACTCCAGAAGTGTGCCCTTTTGAGGGGAGTATTGTGATTTTTGGTGTTCCCTATTAGGTGCACTATCAGCCTCTTTCTCATTGTTTTTACTATTATTTTCTGTTCCCCATTGGTTCCCTGTTGAGTTCCCCTTTAGTTCCCTATTAGTTCCCCATTGAGAATGGCCAGTTGAAGCCAGAGGAAGCTCGAAAACAAAAGGCCCCAAATCCTTACGCAAAATAATGAGAGGGGTTCCGTCATCCGATTTGATTTTTGCTAGTGACTGGATAGAGTAATAAATCTCTTTTTTCGTCGGATAGCCACTTAGTGCCCGAGGTCTCCCTGGTTTGGGTTCAACATACAAAACGCCGCTAAAAAACTGCTCAGAAAAACGCCGCTTAATGCCCGACATTCCCGTCTGGTAATCCATATATTTTCGAATAGCAGCGTACATCTTGAACAAGTGGGAGGGTTCATCAAATAAAACCTGCCATTCCCTATCACTGATCTTGAATTCCATAATATTTCTTTCCTTCAGTAACAGGGTTACTACTTCTTCAACAGATTCCAAACCCACGCACAAAGCCCCGCCACGCCAATAATGGCTACGGCCTTCACGCCCCATACAATGGCGCCCTCAACAATCGCTTCTTGTATGCCCATGTGGCCCACTTTTAACCCCCTTGTTTTGCTTCATCGATAAGATAGGCGCGCCGCTCGATTTTCCGTTTCATGAGCTTCCTAGCCTCTCTCTCAGCCTCTTCCCTGGATAACCCACCCTCAAATTCCATGATCGCGGCACGTTCCTCGAAAAACTCTTGGTCGTCTTCGGTGATCTCCATGACTCAAAAAATCAGCCTAAAAACGGCTATCCAAAACAAAGCGCAGCCCAGCAGCAGCGCTAATAAAATTCGTTTCCCCTCCCGGTCTCTCGCCACGCCAACAGGCCTCCTCCGCTCCCGGGTCTCCTCGAGGCGCTTATCCCAGCCTTCAGCGAACTCCCGGCGCGCGATGTCGTTCAGGTTGGGCCCGAACACATAAGAAACCCGCCTCCCAGAATGGGGTCGATCGCAATGGGGCAAAATGTCTCGCCACATCCCCTCCTGCCATTGCCGGCAAACGGTGTAGCCCACTTGATGCATGAAGTCGTTGCGTCGAGCATCGAGGATAGGGGGATCAATGAGATGATGTTCTGCTAGCATGGAGTTCTCCTTCAGTGGGTTTGATATTCGCCACGGTAGTAAGCATCCAGGAGCGCCTTTGGGTAGGTGTTGACAGTCCCCCATACCGGGTGCGGAGCTCGGCCTAACTTAATGCCCTGGTTCTTGGCGATGTGGGATAACTTGCGCCCGTCTGAATTGGCTTGGTTATTGGAGATTTGTTGAGCAAGGAATAGCTTGTGATAGGCCGTGATAGAGAAGTGCTCCGCGCCGGTAGCGAAATCTTCCAGCTTGCCCTCGGTAATTCTCTGCCGCTCCTCGAGGGCGGCTATTCTGCGTTCGCTTTTAACGAGCATTTGAGCCTGCATCAGTAGCTGCTCCGCAGGCGATAGATTCTTGTTTTTTTGCTCCTCCAAATAAAGCCAGCGATCAATAATCGCGGCCCGCTGCTTGGCGGAATAACCGGAGGTGAGGATGAGGGTTTCGCGTTTTGGCAAGTGATAACAGGGTTTCTCCCTGTTCAGAGAGTCTTTGTAGTTACGCTTGAATTTCAGCCCATCGATAACCCCTTGCTCCTCAAGGGCTCTTATATCAGCGAGCACGTTCTTGTGCTGTTTACCACAGACCTCCGCGATCTCGACGGAGGACATAGTTAGCTGTTGGTCCAGGACTTCCAAATTAACGAGGTTTTGCATCTTGCTTTATCCTCTTGCCTCTTACCGGATATGTGCCCCCAAATTTGGAGGCACATAAAATTCCCTGCTTATCAAGCTCCTTAATATCCCTCATCACATGGCCATGCTGCTTCTTACACAGCTTGGCAATCTCAAGGGAGCTCATTGTCAAATGGTTTCTGGTTAGTGCTTTCATCTATCACCACCCTCCACAAAAAAACGGGCCTGGCACTCCTGCCAGACCCAAACGGTTCCCGTCGGTGTCCCCGGTATTGCCGCCCCGGGGATGGCGGTAGAGAGCGTTAATCTTTCAGCCCCTTCCGCGCGAACAGCTTCAGCGCGGCGTACTCCTCCGCTGAAATGGTGATGGCGTCCTTGTCCACTACCTTCAAATCGTTCTCGTCTAGCGTCTCGATCACCTCGTCCAGCGTGAGCCCGCCATTGCCCGAGAAGAACCGCGATATCCGCGTAACAGTGGACTCGATGCGCTCGGCAATGCGCTTCTGACCCTTTTCTGCAACTCGCTGCAAAACGAGCGATCGCATTTTGCGGGTATTTGCATTGCCGCCCATCTATCATCTGCGCACTGATTTTTGAGGTGGATAGACGAGAGGTTTTTGCAATGACTTGCGCTCAAACTGCCCACACTGCCGCTCGATATCCCAGGCGTATCCCCGCTCGCCTTTGGCCAGGCATTCGACGTGGACCCCGCCATGGACAAGCCAAGGCTTGGCGTGGCGGCAGTGCTGACAGGAGACGGTCATGCGGCTGGGTCTTCTTTAGGGTGTTGATAGGTTTTGTTTTCAGAGCCAGAAAACAGCCCAGGGTTAGCTCTTTGAAGCGCGATCAGCTTTATCTGGCTTGCCCTGGGTTCTTTAATTTTTTCTGGCCATTGATAAATGGCGTGGCGAGTAATCTTGAGAGCAGCAGCTAACTCGCCGACGCTTCCAAACATTTTTATTGCTTCGGATTTAGTCATGATGAGGTTATGTAAGCATACTTACGAAAACAGGTCAAGCATACTAACTAACAGCCAATGTAAGCTTTCTTACATGGCTAGCAGTATTAGTGAGCGCATTAAAATCGCCCGCAGGAAGGCAAAACTGACCCAGCAAGATCTGGCGACTTATGTCGGGGTCAGTCGCGCTGCTGTAGCTCAGTGGGAAAGTGGAGAAACAAAAGGGCTAAAGCCTGAAAATCTTATCTTTACCGCGGAGAAACTTAATGTCTCTGTAAAATGGCTGGCTATAGGCAAAGGCCCTATGTATGGAGAAGCCCCTGCTGATTTCCCGGATCATGCCCTACAGCTTGCCCGCTTGATTTCCCAGGCCCCACCAGAGAAAGTAAAAGCTATCCTGATGCTGCTCGGGGTTAACGAGAACGCAATCCATATTCGTCCTCCATTCCGCGAAACGCCTTCTTCTGAACCAGATCAGAACGCAAAGGAGGGAAAGAAAGACCGCCGCAGCGGTAAGGACCGCCGGCAGAATGTTCATGAAGTGGATTTTGAGCGCAGGAGTGGGCTAGACCGTAGAGACGATGAAGGTGTAATCCTTGGCCCTGGAGAATCCTTGGAGGACATTTTTGGAGAAGAAGACGGTCAGCAAAACAAAAATAACGACTTTGAATGAGCAACATAGATCAGAAGGAACCGTTGACACCCTAAAAAAACTTCTTAAAGCTGCAGAACAGGGGCGTATTATAGGAATTGCTTTTATAGGAGTTGCGAGAGGGCGACGAGTGGTGAAGGGTTGGTCCGGCTATGCTGGGCAAGACCCCAATTTTGCTCTGGGCGCTCTCCGGCAGCTTGATCAAGAGCTATTAATGCATGCCAGGAGAAAGAGACAATAAGGGCGCGCTTGAGGGGAATTATGATGTCTGAGAATGACCAAAAAGATCTGACGATCACCAAGAAATTTAACGGCAAATACGAAAAATCACCTCCAGTGATATGATCGCGGCACTCCGTTACCTGGAGGACAGGGTCCGATCAGGTGAGTGCGTGGGTATTGCTTTTGCAGCTATTTACAAAGGAGAGCGGACTGCGCGCGGGTATGCCGGTGCCATTACAAAGCAGCCCGAAATGGCCATGGGCACCTTATCAGTATTGATACACGATATCCTTGAGGATACGAGGGGAGAGACGGAGTAATATCCTCATAACCCAATTCTAAGGCAGTTTCTAAGACAGTCAGATCCGGCATCACAAAACGCCGAGGGCGGGTGGTAAATGCATAAATCATGATTATGACTTAGTACCTTGAAAATCTATAATTTTTTCTTGGTTTCTCTCAATTTCTCCACTTCATATACTTGACCAATTCAGCTTGAAGGCGAGACTCCAGCGCCGGAATATCTTTGGTCTCACATTCCCAGATAATTACACAGTGCCAACCTAGCTCATTCAGGGCAATATAGTTTTTTCTATCTCGTTCGACATTCGCTGCGAACTTTTCCTCCCAAAAGCTTCTTCGGGATTTAGGTATCGAGGCTTTTTTGCACCCCGGATGGCGATGCCAGAAACAACCGTGAACGAATATTGCGATGCGGTAGCTCGGAAGAACGATGTCCGGTGAACCGGGAAGATCTCGACGATGGAGACGGAATCGAAAACCCATCCGATGCAAAATTTTACGGGCGAGCATCTCCGGCGCGGTATTCGCTTGTCTGACGCGCGACATCAGGATGCTGCGTTGCGGATCGACTGGAGGATTACGTTCCATTCTCAGATTCATAATCGTCTATCGCCTTGATTACCTCCTGCAATCGATCGACGAATTTACGGCTATCCAAATAGTCCTTGTACGCACGGAAAGCATGCTCCAGAAGTTCTTCATACAATTTGATCCTCGCCGATACTGTCTCTAAATTATTTTCAACCAGTTTCGGATCATCATTCCATTCGCTCTGTCGCTGCCCGAGTAAGCACACGAACTCCACAGGTTCATGCGGGCGACCCAGATCTTGAAGAAATTTCTTCATACCGCTGCGGTATTTGTTTATCTGCGCGCTAAGTTCGAAAACGCTTATCGAACGCCCCGGGCGCTTCAATTCGACGATTACGTGCTTGCCTGCCGTTTCTCGATAGCCGATATCCAAACGTGCCAATCTTTCTCCTTCATTTAAGGAAGCGGAAACTTCTTCGAAGAGCTTCCCGACCCTTCTTTCCATATATTCAGTAGCCTCGGCACGCTCCCAGGCCGGATCGAGTAGCCACAAGTGATCGTAAATGTATTCTTGAATGACTTTCTCCTTGGCGTTTTCTTCAACTCTCTCCTGTAGTGTCCTGATGACGGCTATTCTTTGCTGAACGATCTGCCCGTATAAATTGGCTTCTAGACTATCGAGTTCTTGGAAGAGGTCAAACGCCGCACTTAGATTGGTATCATTGATACTTTCGAGGGCTTCGAGATTTTGATGCGCCCTATAGAATTCGAAAGCGAACACGGCATGCTTCAGAAGTTGCTTGCGCTCTTCCGGCCGGTCGGTCTTGATCCGATAAATCTTTCCCAGCCATGCTTTAGCATGCCTCTGGTGAGGCTTGGGCAACTTCCCCATCCAGTCATTGATTGCAGGTATCTCCAATGCTTTCTTGGAACCGTCAAATGCTGTCGGTTACTGGTGGCCGTATCTTCCTCATCATCTTGATCCAAAGTGTCGACCCGTAGCTCTCCGATCAGATAACTTGCGTAGACTCCTCGCTCGCTGAAGTCATCTAGGATGTCCTCTTGGGCCATTTTACCCCGAACGAAAATTGCCACACGATTCAGATTATCGCTGCTCTCGTCGTCCCTCAGTTGACCGGATTCGTGAACGGTCCCCACCCAGCCGGAAACATCTAGATTAATTTCAGAAGCTGATACCGATCGATTTTCAGGCTCACGAGAAAGATTACGGCATAGAGAGACAATGGTCGATTGATTACCGTAGGCCCATAAATATTGGAGTTTATCATAGTAATCGCGATCGGCCGGCGTAATCGCATCATCATCTACATAGACTTCAAATCCTTCTTGAGCACCGATAATAGAAAATCGACGTGCCAGCCGCCTTCTAAGAGCCTTCGCAGTTCCAATGGTTTGTTTACGACGCAACTTGGATACAATGATTCGAGTACCCTTTTCAAAATTCACCAAGCCCTCGGAAAGAGATTCCGGGTTATAAACTCCCTCGTTCTTGTCCTTAATCTTTTCCCGTATTTCGGAGAGTTGCATCCTGAGCGCACTTTTCTGCCCATCATTGATCGTGTGTACTTCAACAGTGTCCGCAACAGAAAACAAAGAAAGTTTTCCTATACCTTTGCGACCCATTGGAGCTCTCTTCTTCTCGGTCAATGCCGGTCCTTCATCCCTGCGGCGGTAACCGACACGGAGAAAACGGTTGTTGACATCCTCCCGAGTCATACCGATACCATCATCTTTGATGATAATTTGATCTTCTCCTAGATAAAGAGAAATTTTCACCGAATCGGCATCCGCATCCCAGGCATTGGCGACGACTTCCGACAAAACCGACGGCACGTTGCTATAAAGGTTAATGCCCAAATGTTCCAGTACATTGAGGCTCAATGTCATTTCGTAGTCGGAACTACTCTGCATCATTCGTAAGCCTTCAAATGTTGTTTAATAGACCGGGCGACTACTCGACCGAGTTCGACCGGAACTGCATTACCGATCATGCGGCCGAGCTTTGCGAAATAGATGGGCCGACCCGGCTCCACGAACTGATAGTCCATCGGGAATCCCTGCAGAATAGCACCCTCACGCAATGAAAGTGCCCGATCCTGCTCAGGATGGCCGAAGCGTCCGTTTCCAAATCCGTAAAATTGGGTGGTAATGGTAGGGGACGGCTCGTCCCATACCATACGCCCATAGACGGAGGCATACCCTCGCCCGCTATTTTCCTGATGGCAGTTGGCGATTAAATTGCTATCCCAATCGCGCCAGCTACCACCGGGTCTGGAATTCTTGATTCGTTTGAGATTAGTTTCCGAAAGCCGGGACGCATGGTGTAGAGGATCGGACGAATCGATTTCGCCCGCATCAATGGATTTCAGATTACCGATGGCATCTCTGACGGTAAGGTATTTTTTGGTATGCATCGGCTTAGATAGGGTGATTGGCCCCAAGCGGGAGGCCAGAAGCACTAGGCGAGATCGCTTTTGAGGTAGGCCATAATCAGGGCAGTAGACAATATCCCAGGTTATGTAATAATCGGCCTTCCTCAAAATATTTATAAAATTGAGGAATACACGACCTTCCCAGAATTTCAAAAGACGCGGTACATTTTCCATTGAGACGACATCCGGACGGACGTAATCTACGAGATTACCGAAATCCGCAAGCAACTGCCAATTCGGATTGTTGTTTTTCTGATTATAAACAGAAAACGGTTGGCACGGCGCACAGCCGGCGAGAATACGCCTTTTATGCTTATAGAACAGATTTTCTATCTCCTGGGGCTTCAAAGTCGCAACGTCCCGCTTAACGAAGGGAGCTCTGTTGTTATACTCATATGCATAACGGCAACTCTCGTCAATATCGACGCCGGCTGCCACTGGCATCGATTCCAAAATAAATCCATGAGAAAGCCCCCCAGCACCACAAAAAAGATCAACCACTGACGCATTTATACTCATTCTTCTAGCTCAGCTAATTTACCCTGTCACTTACGCTTTTATCGCCGCCCCTCATGCCGCCAGCGGCACCCTCACATCGATCTCATCCCAAGGAACCAGAACACGCTCCACCTCATCCCGCTCAATGATTCCCCATTCCTCTAGCGCCTTTACATCCAGGCGCACGTTTTTATAATCTCGCCCCAGCATTTTCGCCAGAGCATAGATAGTCATCGGACCTTCTTGCTTCAAACGCCGAATCAACTCCCAGCGCTTAGGCGTGAGTGTACCCAGCAACTCCGCTAGGCTCTCAAACCCGATACCTTCGAAGGATTCCAATTCAGCCCCTTGCATGGTTTGCTCTAGAGCCTTGCCAAACTGCTCCAGGGATTTCTCCAGGGAAGAGATCTCCACATGCAATACCCGCTTCATCAACCTACCGCCGTTCCTCACGTGCTCTCATATACGCTTTCAGCACCGCGTTAATGCGCGTTTGATAACCCTTCCCTTGGGCTTTAAACCACTCCAGCACCTCGGCATCCAGGCGCAGCGTCACAATTTCCTTAGGCCGTCGGATAACTTCGGCGCGCGCCATCATCTCTTCGGTGATTTCCGGGGAATCCTCATCAATAACGATATCCTCGTCGCGCATCTTCTTCACTCGATCCCAGTCGGTCCGATCTTCCCCGCGCGCGATCATCTCTTTGATTTCCTCTTCGGTATACCTCACCACATCAGGTTCCTCTGGACAGGGCCGTTTCATAAAACATTACCTCTCTGCGATTGGCTTTGCGGAAGGAGATGAGGCGCACCACCTTCGGTCTGCGCTGTACGTAGACCGCGACGTAAACCCTATTATTTAAATAGCCATAGGCAATAAATCGCTCCTCGCCATAGTCCTTGCGGTTATCACGTACCACAAGAAGCTCCGAACTCTCCAGAACTTCGATGGCGCGCAGGAAATCTAGGCCATGCTTTTCCAAATTAGCCGAGCGCTTCTTCTCATCCCACTCGTAGTTCATTTTTTATAGTGTATTTACAATATATAAATACTTCAAGGCGGCAACTATCACCCTAACCCCTCATCCCCTCCCCTTTCGCCGCGGTAGCAGCTAGGGTGAACCCCTAAATATTGTGGAGCCTTAGAAGGTAAGTAGGCTATCGCTAAATAGCAACCTAATACTAAATAGCGGTTTATGACTAAATAGCAGCACGATCTTATTTGGTCTTTACTCGTAAACCGCTATTTACAGCATTTCCCGTTTAGGTCGACACTTTAGTCTGGAGAATAAAGAAGCCCATCGCGCCTTTGCGTATGAGGTTAGTCCCGGATGCCCACATGCCCCAAATAGGCTTTGGCCTGCTCTGGCGTAAGGGTGTGGAGGGCCTGAGCGAGGGCCTCATATATAGCGGTTCTCATTTAAGTTAGGGACAGAGTCCACAATGCTTAAAGTAGGCTTGACAGTTTTGGGGTGAAATCAGCGTGAGCGCTTTGCTGAGGGCCTCATAAAGCTGTTCTTTTGTCCGGGCCGCTTTTTTCTTCAGGACATGTTTTAGCTTAGACCAGGCGTATTCAATGGGATTGAGTTCAGGGTGATAGGGCGGTAAAAAGACCACCTTGGCGCCGGTCTGCTCGATTCGCTCAATCGCCTCTTCATATCGGTGGGCAGCGGCATTGTCTAAAATCACCACTTTTCCTACCCGCAGATGAGGCCAGAGGAAATGTTCGACATCATAGAGGAAAACCGGGCCATTGAGCGTGCCCTCAAAGCACATCGCGGGAAGCGCACCCGTCAGGGATAGGGCGCCGATGGTGCTGATGCGCTCGCCTTGGGTGGTCGGCTTTTCCCCGTAGGCTCTTTGCCCTTGAGGGGCCCGTCCATACGCCGGGGTCAGATTCAATACCGCCCCGGTTTCATCAAGCACAATGAAGTCTTCAGGGGAACACAGGCTTACTTCGACCCAATACTCAAGCCAGCGTTGTTGGACCCGGGGCGTGTGCTTTTTGGGATCGTAGAACGTTTTTTTTTCGCGTGATCCGGTGCTTTTTCAGCCCTCGGTCCATGGCCGAGGTGCTTATCGTTTCGCCAAAGCGGACTTCAAATCGCTGACACAATTCCTGGAGCGTTAAATCGGGTTCGCGCTGGAGCACCTCGGCCAAATACTGGGCCCTCGGCTCATCAATTTTTGCCGGATGCCCCACCCCTTCCCGGCGCTTGGGATGGACCGTCCCCGTCTCCCGAAAGCGCCTCAGAAAACCACTGACCGTGTTCTTCGACAGTTTAAATCGTGTCGCCAACTGACGAATCGAACCCTCTTTGTTCCTATAGGCTTCAATGACTTTTTGGCGTAGGTCTAATGAATAGGGTGCAGGCATAACAGTTAAACCCATCTAATCGGGTTGAAGAAAACAAGCTATTTTAACATTGTGCCTAATGAAAACGGGAAGTGCTATACATCGTTACAGAAGAAGGGAAAAAGTTTGCTATGGACATGGGTGCTGCACCTGATATCAAAAGCAAGGAAGACTACAAAAACACCATAGAAAAAATCCTTAAGCTGTGTGAAGCGGCGCCAGAGATCACCGAGGAAACAAAACTTTCAGAGTTGGGCGACGGTAGAGTCAATGCAGTCAGCGACTGCCCTGGACGAGATTGCCTCGCTTTGCATTCTTGCATTGCACGGCGGGGAGAAAGCCCATGCTGAATGAAGCACAAAGGCAGGCCCTAGCAAGAAAGAAGCATTGGGTTGGCCGTAACAAGATGAATACTGTCCCACTAATCAATAGATTTTTGGAGAAGACTATTCGTATTGAAACAGGGTGCCTTATGTGGATAGGCGCAAAAAACAAAAATGGATATGGATGCATCAGCGTTGAAGGGAAGACTAAGACAGCATCGCGACTTGCATATGAACTATTCATTGGACCCATTCCTGATGGGATGATTGTGTGCCATAGATGCGATTTTCCTTTATGCATTGAGCCAAATCACTTGTTTCTAGGAACTGATACTGATAACCGCAGAGACTGCAAGAAAAAAGGTCGAGCAAATGGCGCACGTGGAGAAAGAAACGTAAAAGCGAAGCTGAAAGAACATGACGTTATTGTGATTCGTTCTTCTAGCGCACGTTCAGGAGTTCTAGCGAACAAGTATGGTGTAAGTCGATCCACTATTAAGAGGATTCGTTCTGGAAAGATTTGGAGGCATATCTGATGTTAACAGAGCAACAATTGACCGAACGAGAAAAGGGTTTGGGTGGATCAGATGCTCCTATAGTCGCGGGGCTTTCTTCATGGAAGCAACCGCTACAGCTTTACTACGAGAAAACGGGTCAGGTCGATTTTGGAGACGTGGAAGGCGAGCATATCGACTTCGGGAATCTCCTGGAAGAGGTTATCGCACAGGAAGCGGCCCGCCGCCTGGAGGTAAAAGTGCGCCGGGTTAACCGGACGCGCCGCCATAAGGAGTTCCCTTTCATGGTCGCCAACATCGACCGTGACGTGGCCGGGCAACCCTGGATCATGGAATGCAAAAATGCCGGATTTAAATCCGCTGAGTGGGGCCCCGAGGGCAGCGACGAAGTCCCTGAGAGTTATCTTATTCAATGCACCCATTACCTGGCCGTCACCGGCGCCGAGTTGTGCAAGCTGGCCGCCCTCTTTTCCGGCAACCACCTACGGATTTACAACATCCCCCGGGACCCGGGATTAATCGATAGTCTGATAGCTATCGAGGCGGCATTTTGGGACTGCGTGAAAGAAGGCGTGCCGCCTGATTTAGATTACGAGCACCCCACGACCGGGCAACTACTCAGCAAGCTCTACCCTGGCACGACCGGCGAGATTATTGAGCTCCCTGAACCCGCCCTGCACTGGCACCAGGTGGCCAGCCAATCCGCCGAGCTGGAGAAGCAATATAAGACGGCCAAAGAGGTGGCCCAGAATCATTTAAGGGCGCTCATGGGCGAGGCCTCCATTGCGCTGCTCCCAGACGGGAGCGGCTACACCCGCAAAGAGATCAAGCGCAAGGGCTACACCGTAGCGCCCGCCAGCTACATGGATTTTCGCTATACCAAGAGACCGAAAGGAGTGGAGAAATGAGTGAACAGAATCTAGCAGTCAAAGAAGAAACCCCGATGTCTGCTTTCGGCAGCATTCAAGCATTTGAGTCCGTGCAGCGCATGGCCACTATGTTGGCTAAGTCAGACATGGTTCCAAAACAATATCAGGACAACCTCCCCAACTGCGTCATTGCCCTGGAGATGGCCAACCGCATGGGCGCTTCCGTTTTTGCCGTGATGCAAAACCTCGCCATTGTTCACGGCAAACCCTCCTGGGAGGCGAAGTTTATTATTGGAGCGATCAATTCTTGTGGCCGGTTTTCTCCATTGAGGTTTGACCTCAGTGAAGAGGGATCCGAGGAAGAGGTCGAGGGTTTTTATTACCAGTGGGACCCGAGTACCAAGAAAAACAAAAAGGTCCCTGTGATCAATAGTTCGGACAGTTTTTATACCTTGTTGCTGTAGGCAGGGGCCTGCTGGTATCGGAAAATGGTGTCTACGACAACGCCATTTTTTGACGATAACCAAAGGCCCCTACATTGATAATAGAAACCCTTTTAGCTCAAATGTCCAGTCTCTCCACGGCGCAACGTAAGTTGATGAAGGTGTTATTAACGACGTGGATGTGTCTGCGTGGCAAAGCCACCTTTCGTAATTTAAGCCGTTATAGCCAACTCAATGAGAAGACGTACGCCCGGTGGTTCCGGCGACCGTTTGATTTTGTCGAGTTCAATCGTCTGTGTTTAGCCGATCTTTTGGCGCAGCGTACCCGGCTTATTGCCGTGATGGATTGCAGCTTTAGTGAAAAAAGTGGTCGGCACACCTATGGTTTGGATAAGTTCTACAACAGCACGCACGATAGGGCCCAGAAGGGTCTGGAAATCTCTACGCTGGCCTTCGTGGATGTGGAATATGCTACCGCCTACAGCTTCTCCACCCGCCAGACGCCTCCCCCTGAGCATCCGGATGAAACACGAGTGGATGGGTACTTGCAGCATCTCAGAGAAGACCGGCACGCGTTATCGATTACCTGGTCACCGACGGCTATTACAGCAAAAAGAAGTTTACTGATGGGGTCGTGGACATCGGTCTTCATCAGATCGGCAAGCTTCGCCACGACGCCAACCTACGCTATCTCTACCAGGGTCCACAAAAACCCCGGGGCCGTCGCAGGCAGTACGACGGCAAGGTGCAATTTGACGACTTGAGCCGCCTTAAGTGGGTCCGGGAAATGGAGGGGGTCTATATTTACACCACAGTCGTCCACAGTGTCGGGCTCAAACGCACGATCCGCATCACCTATTTGCTCAAGCCAGATGGGCACAGGTTGCAGACCGCTCTGCTATTTTCGACCGATACCGAACTCTCTGCGGAGCAGATGTATCGGTACTACAAAGCCCGTTTTCAAATCGAATTTCTATTTCGTGACGCTAAGCAATTTACCGGCTTGTCCGACTGCCAGGCGCGAAGCAAAGAAGCCCTTCATTTTCACTTCAATGCCGCCATGACCGTGTTGAATCTGCTTAAACTTGAAGACCGTCAGCAAGCTTCAAACTCACAGGGGCACGTCATTTCTATCATGAGCTGGAAAATCCGTAAATTCAACGCGCATCTGCTCCAACGATTTTCTGAAAAGTTAGGTTTAGACTTCAGTTTGATAAAATCCCATCCCGCCTATGAAACCCTGCAAAACTATGGGGCTACGGCAGCTTAAAACTGTCTGGAGTATTGAAATAAAAATATTAAAAAATTAAATTAACTAATTGATTGTTAAAACCTTATTAAAGATAATACCCCTATCGTAAACACTGTCAATTCCTCCTGTTTGCTTATTCTGATCTTATACTTTTATCTTCTGGTAGACATAAAAGTTCCAGGGTTTCGCCTTTGTCTCTAACCAGCGTGCAGCTTACCAACTGGTTTTTACAAGGGTGATTCACTACTGGGCTAAGCGGAATAAATAGAAGAATCAGGCAAACGAGGTATTTTGGATGGAAGCTGAAGCGCATACTTTTTTTCTTCATCTCATGCTTATTTTGCTTTCGGCTCGCTTCCTGGCGGAGCTAGCTGTTTATTTCAAAATTCCTGCTGTGGTAGGTGAACTTTTAGCTGGCATTCTCCTTGGCCCCAGTTTACTGGGCTGGTTAGAACCTACCCCGCTCATCGTGTCCCTAGCAGAAATGGGAATCGTTTTGCTCCTTTTTAGGGTCGGACTAGAAACGGATATGACACGTCTGATGCGCACGGGAGGTCGCTCCATCATTGTCGCTACCGCTGGTTTGATACTGCCTTTTATGCTGGGATTTAGCTTAAGCTATGAGATCTTCCATTTTCCCCTACTGACTTCACTTTTTATTGGCAGCACCTTAACAGCTACTAGCATCGGTATTACCGTACGTGTTTTGGCAGACCTCCAGCGTCATCAGTCTCCCGAAAGTCAAATCGTGCTTGGCGCGGCGGTATTGGATGACGTTATGGGTGTAGTGCTGCTAGCCTTGCTCTATCAGTTCTCTATCGGTGGAGGTATTAGTCTCGTCAATACCGGAAGAATACTGCTCTTTGTCGGGGCCTTTTTAATTCTAGCCCCTGTGCTGGCCCGTCTCATCTTTGGAGTGATTCGCCGCTTGGATAAAGTCAGTCAAATCCCAGGACTGATTCCGACCGCCATGGTGGCCTTGGTGCTGTTCTTTGCCTGGATTGCCCATCTCCTCGGTGTCCCTGAGATATTAGGCGGCTTTGCTGCCGGGTTGGCCTTATCTCGACGTTTTTACTTCCCCTTGGGAATGGCATTACCCACAGATCCTCAGTTTGCTGACCACATTGAGAAAACTATGCAGCCCATCATTCACCTCTTTACCCCCCTTTTCTTCGTGGCGGTCGGTCTCTCCCTCGATCTCCAAGCGGTCGATTGGACTTCTTCTTTTATTTGGATCTTTTCTCTTTCCTTGTTTATTGCCGCAGTTATCGGCAAGATGGCAGGAGCTTTCCTAATACCTGAGTCCTGGCCCGCACGGATAGCCATTGGAATAGCCATAATACCTCGTGGTGAAGTGGGACTCATCTTTGCCAAGTTAGGGCACGAGTCAGGAATTTTTAATCACCAGCTTTATGCCAGCTTGGTGATTGTGATTGCCCTGACCACCCTTCTAGGTCCCTTTGCTATGCAAAATTTCTATGCCCGCCTAGATGGACGTCTTCCCCTAAGAGAGGATTGAAGAGATTCTTATCTCTTCAAGGTCTCGTACCCTCTACCTTGCTTGTTTAAGCAAATAGCAGGCTTTCTATGGTTATTTTTTAGGCGCGGTCTAGGCCCTGTATGCCAAGCTATTCAGTTGTCACTTGAATAGCTTGAAAGGACTGAGTAAATCCACACCTATTTTGATACCACAAGCTTGGTTTTTTATCGCTTTTGAATCAACCATGTCCCACTCTTTGCTAGAAATCATTTTATTGTTGCTTCTGTTGTCCACGGTCACCGTGGCCCTTTTCCAGCATCTGCGTCTATCGCCGATTCTGGGTTATCTGAGTATCGGTGTCTTAACTGGGCCCTATGCATTGGGTTGGTTACCGGAGTCGGAAGAGACCCAGTTTTTGGGAGAATTAGGCGTGATATTTTTGATGTTCAGCATTGGCCTAGATCTCTCCCTTCCCACCTTGTTAGCTGCCAGACGCATGGTATTAGGCATTGGAGGGGCCCAGGTCCTCGTGACGACATTGGTCTTCGCCCTGAGTGCTTGGTTACTAGGCGTACCACTAGGGGGTGCTTTTACCCTAGGTGGTGCCCTAGCCATGTCCTCTACGGCCATCGTTCTGAAACAGTTGCAGGAGCAAATGGAACTGCTAACCCGCCATGGCCGTTTGGCGATTGGGATTCTTTTGTTCCAAGATTTAACCATTATTCCCTTCCTGGTGATCTTGCCCTTATTAGCCAAGGGTCAAGATTGGCTAACCAGCTTCTTAATTTGGGAGCTTCTGAAAGCCGGGCTGATATTCCTGGGCCTGGTCTTTGCTGGCCGCTGGCTGCTCCACCCGGTGTTAGGCTATGTTGCTGCTATCCGTTCCCAAGAATTGTTCATGCTCAGTGCTTTATTGCTTGCTCTGAGTGCCGCCTGGATATCCGAGCTTGGAGGGTTATCGCCAGCCCTAGGCGCTTTTATGGCCGGCATGTTTTTAGGAGAAACCGAATTTCGGCATCAAGTGGAAGCTGATATACGCCCCTTTCAGGATCTGCTTCTGGGGTTATTCTTCGTCACTATTGGCATGCAATTGAATATCCAG
This sequence comes from Nitrosococcus wardiae, assembly GCF_004421105.1. NCBI lineage: Bacteria > Pseudomonadati > Pseudomonadota > Gammaproteobacteria > Chromatiales > Chromatiaceae > Nitrosococcus > Nitrosococcus wardiae. The sequence continues at coordinate 2,199,282 of NZ_CP038033.1, read as the reverse complement.
GCCTTGCCCCAACTTGCCCCCTGGATTGCTCTCCTATTACCCTTATTCATCCTTACCAAGATGGCCTTAATTGCGGCACTCGCTAGCGCGTTCAGGGAGCCTTTACTCCATACCTGGCGAACAAGTATTAGCTTGGCACACGGTGGTGAATTTGGCCTGCTCGTACTTTCAATGGCTATTGGTTACGGCATTCTGGAACCTTTCTTAGCTCAAATCCTGCTCGCTATCATGATACTTAGCATGACCTTGGCTCCAGTAATGGTGCGCTTTAATGGTTCAATCGCCCACTGGCTACTTGCTCAACCCCAAAAAGATATTAAGGTAGAAAAACACATTGAGATCCAGGCAGAAACCCTTGAGAAACATGTCATCATTTGTGGTTACGGTCGTTTGGGCCAGAACTTAGCCCGGTTCCTAGATAGGGAGCAAATCCCCTATCTCGCTCTCGATCTGGATATCGAGCGGATTCATCAAGCGAGTTCTGCCGGAGAACCTGTCGTTTATGGGGATTCTACTCATCCTGGCATATTACGGGCTGCCGGATTGGAGCAGGCCCGCGCCCTAGTCATTACTTTTGGTGAGGCGACAATCGTTCAACGAGTCATAGGCCAAGTACGTTCCCACCATCTGGACCTCCCCATCCTAGTGCGAAGCGTGGAAGACCGACATGAATATTCCCTGCGCCGGGCTGGAGCCACAGAAGTCTTTCCTGAAGGACTTGAGATCAGTGTAACTTTTGCAGGTCAGTTGCTTTTGCTCCTCGGCATTCCCCTTTCACGGGTCGAACAACTGATGAATGAGGCCCGTGAAAGCAACTACCGTCCACTGCGGACATTTTTTCACGACACCAATGAATCTGAAGAAAGAGCCCGGGATTACCGCCACCAATTGCGCGCCATCACATTAACCGACCAGGATGCTGCTATTGGAAAGGCAATCACTGAACTGGAGCTTAAGAAGTATGGGGTCACGCTCATGAACGTGCGTCGGGGGGGAATCCGCGTGCCTGGAGCCACCGTAGACACCCGGCTGCGGCCTGGTGATGTATTAGTCCTTTCCGGTCTCCCTGAGGCCCTAGAGCAGACAGTAATCTCTCTCACGCAAACAAACTCAAAATAGGGCTATTAGGCTATGGTTCAATAGCGCTGCTAAGGGGCATTGATCTCTTGAGATGTTGGCATTATATAAGAAACAGCGACGCAACCTAAATCTTCTCTACAGCTCTACAGTTAGAGTGCTAAAAATTAGAGGTAGGCATCATGGAGAAAAAGGCCCAGTTTAATTTCTGGTACCTACTGGTGGCGGTGCTTCTTGTGTTGCTGTTTCAACACTGGTGGAGCACCAGCCAAGAGGTCAAGGTCATTCCCTATAGTCAATTCGAGCAATTACTCCAGAATGGCCAAATCGAGGAAATCTACGTTGGCCAACAACACCTGGAAGGTAAATTAAAAACACCATTAGATGGGCGCGAACGTTTCGCCACAACCCGCGTTGACCCAGAACTGGCGGATCGCCTTGGCCAATATGGGGTAAAGTTCTCTGGCATCATCGAGAATACTTTTGTCACTCAGCTGCTTTCTTGGATAATCCCCATCCTTTTTTTCTTTGCCTTATGGGTATTCTTCTTCCGCCGGGTTGCTGAAAAACAGGGCATAGGTGGGCTGATGAGCGTGGGCAAAAGTAAAGCCAAGGTTTATGTGGAGAAAGATACCCAAGTCAGCTTTGATGATGTGGCCGGCGTTGACGAAGCCAAGGAGGAACTCAAAGAGGTTGTCTCCTTCCTTAAACGACCGCAGGACTACGGACGACTCGGGGCACAAATACCCAAGGGCGTACTTTTAGTGGGTCCTCCCGGGACAGGCAAGACCTTATTAGCTCGTGCAGTGGCCGGAGAAGCAGGAGTACCTTTTTTCTCTATTAATGGCTCGGAATTCGTGGAGATGTTCGTAGGTGTGGGGGCGGCCCGGGTTCGCGACTTATTCGAACAAGCTCGAAAAACGGCACCCTGTATTATTTTTGTTGATGAGTTGGATGCTTTAGGTCGGGCTCGCAACATCGGCCCCCTCGCTGGAGCCCATGATGAAAAGGAACAGACCTTAAACCAATTGCTCTCCGAGTTGGATGGCTTTGACCCTCGTCAGGGAATTGTCCTGCTCGCGGCCACTAACCGACCCGAAATCCTAGACCCAGCCCTGCTGCGGGCGGGCCGTTTTGACCGCCAAGTTCTTGTAGACCGGCCGGACAAAACTGGACGAATAGCTATTCTCAAAGTGCATATGAAAAAGATTCATTGTGCTAAAGAGGTGGACCCTGAACAGATTGCTGCTTTGACGGCAGGATTTTCCGGCGCGGATTTAGCCAACCTGGTCAATGAAGCGGCTATCTTAGCCACCCGTCGCAGTGCCCATGCTGTCACTATGGAAGACTTTACCAATGCCTTTGAACGCACCATTGCCGGTTTGGAAAAGAAGAACCGTTTACTCAATCCTGAAGAGCGGAAACGTGTGGCCTATCACGAAATGGGACATGCCCTAGTTGCTCTTTCCCTGCCGGGGATGGAACCGGTACATAAAATCTCTATCATTCCCCGGGGGATTGGCGCCCTAGGTTATACCTTGCAACGCCCTACGGAAGATCGATATCTGATGACGCGCCAAGAATTAGAAAACAAAATGGCCGTGCTGTTAGGCGGTCGTGCTGCTGAGATCCTTTTTTTTGAGGATATTTCCACGGGAGCTGCTGATGACCTGGATAAGGCAACCGATATTGCCCGCAATATGGTTACTCGCTACGGCATGTACGAAAAGTTAGGGAATGTGGCTTATGAAGAACGGCAACAGCCGTTTCTCGGTGAGATGACCTCTAGAGGTGCAATCCAACGCAACTATAGCGAAGAAACAGCCCGTGAAATTGACTGTGCAGTACGGGAATTGGTCGAGCGGGCACGGGAAACAGCCTTGCAAATTCTTAATGCTAATCGTCAACAACTTGATGATGGCGCAAAGTTACTCTTGGAAAAAGAAACTCTGCTCTCAGATGAGCTGCCGAAAACCCGCATGATAACAGAACAAAAACGTCCTGCTATTGGTTCCGGCATTGGATCATAAAATTGCATATTCCTATCAAGAGGCAGTAACATAAGGGTACAAGGAGGTACCCATAAACCTTAATTTTAATTGCGTTTTCGCCATCTATCAGCCCGTCCTACGCTAAACGTAAGGTGCATGAATGCACTTGCTAAATGCAGTTTAGTCAATAACCAAACTTGATCTATTTTCTTTTGTCCTATACACTATAACACTCACCATTTAGCCATAACGTCAAGAATGTCAGCAATCAGAATCGTTATGATATGTTGCCAATTACGTTATGAAAGCTGTCTATCTCCTTTCGAGGTAGTTTGTTCAAAACCATAGTTTTACGGGATCCGAACATTACTACTGAAAAACTTCTTCATCAGTCACAGATAACTGAAGGAGGTTGGTATGAAAACCCAACCTGACTACAGTAACAGATGCCTTGAATTGAAAATCTCATTGTAAGTTAAACCGATAATTAAAATTAACCTGTTATAAACTCAAGCATAAATTCGCAACCTATATACCTTATACATATTTACATAGCTTAAATATCGATGCTAACGAATAGAAAGTTAGCATCTCAGCACTTGTGAAAGTGCTCTTAGAGTTAGGAAAAGGAGTTATCCTTTGTTTCGTCATCCAAGCATTCAAGATGCGCCCAAGATTTGGAGACTAGTAAAAGAGTCCGGCACACTCGACTTAAATTCAACATACTGTTATCTCATTTTATGTAAACATTTTGCAGATACCTGCTTAGTTGCTGATGATAACAATGAGTTACTTGCCTTCGTAACCGGATATCGTCTACCGGCCTCTCAAAATTCGCTATTTATATGGCAAATAGCTGTCGCTGAACAAGCCCGAGGGCGGAAACTTGCGTTATCTGCACTCAAGGAGCTTTTACGGCGCAACGCACACCATAATGTGTCATTTTTAGAAACTACAGTTAGCCCATCCAACACCGCCTCGCGCGCGCTTTTTATGTCGTTGGCCCGAGACTTAAACACTGAACTGGTTGAAATGCCTGGCTTTGAGGAGTCCTTATTTCCAACAGGAAATCATGAATCAGAACCTTTTCTTCGCCTTGGCCCATTTGATGTAAAAAATCTCAGGTAAATATTCCCTTAATCATTGATTAATCATCAAAGTTTTAATCTTTAGCTTAATTTAATTCACTATTAACCAAGATTTACTATCAGCAAGGTACAGCGTTATGAGAATTTTTGAACAACTAGAATCGGAAGTTCGTGGATATGTACGTTCCTTTCCTGTCATGTTCGACACGGCAAAAGGCTCCCTTCTCTATGATGAGCAAGGGAATGAGTATATTGATTTTTTTGCCGGTGCGGGTACGCTAAATTATGGCCACAATAACCCCATTATTTCCAAAGCGTTACTAAAATATATAGAGCGTGATGGAATTATGCATGGGCTAGATAAAGCGACTGTGGCCAAGAGAACATTCTTACAAAAATTCTATGATACGATTCTATCTCCCCGCAACCTCGAATATAAGGTACAGTTCACGGGACCCACGGGAACTAACGCCGTAGAAACGGCATTAAAACTAGCCCGTATGATCAAGCGGCGATCAAATGTCATCGCCTTCACTAACGGCTACCATGGTCTGACCATGGGGTCACTTGCCGTCACTGGAAACACCTTCTATCGGGATGAGTCCTACGGGATCCGGAATAATTCGGCCTTTATGCCTTTCGATGGCTACTTTGGGCCAGATGTGGACACCATTGAATATTTCCGTCGCTTTTTAGAAGATGCCAGTAGCGGAGTCGATCTTCCGGCAGCCGTCATTCTGGAAACTGTTCAAGCAGAAGGAGGAATAAACGTTGCCAGCAATGAGTGGCTACAGCAACTAGAACGACTTTGCCGCGAGTTCGATATTCTTCTTATTATCGATGACATTCAAGTAGGCAATGGTCGCACCGGCACTTTCTTTAGTTTCGAACGTGCTGGTATCACTCCAGATATGGTAACCCTATCCAAATCTATCGGTGGTGGGCTTCCCTTGGCATTGCTGTTAATGCGCCCAGAACTGGATCAATGGCAGCCAGGCGAACATACGGGAACCTTCCGTGGTAATAATTTGGCGTTTGTTGCCGCTGCCGAATCTCTTGCTTATTGGGATAACGATGATCTGGCCGAAGCAGTCAAGTATAAGGGCGAGATCATGGAAACAGAGCTAAACTCAATTGCTGAAAAATACCCTGAACTTAACGCGAAGGTGCGCGGTGTAGGCATGATCTGGGGTTTAGAATTACCTCGTAATGGATTTTCCAGTGAGGTTTCTAAAAAAGCTTTTGAAAACGGAGTAGTCATTGAGCTTGCTGGCGCCGAAGATCAAGTAGTGAAATTTTTGCCTTCGCTGACGATTGATGAAAAGATGTTACGTCAAGGACTGGCTATTATCGATCAATCAATAGGAGATCTTCTTGCTCACAAGCGGGAGATGCGCACCGGAGATACCCAGGGAAGTACGCAGGGAGGTGCACAGGATAATGAAACTTTGGTTCGCTTTAAATCAGCATAACCATCCATCATCATCTCCTCGCTAAAACCAAAATGAATTTCATCTGTAAATTAATTTTGGACTAGGAGGCGAAGATATTCATGGCGACAAAGGATGTCCCCTATTACAAAGTTTAAGATTTCAAGGCGCGTTGAACTGATAAAGCATAAGGAGGTTATTGCGTGGGCCACAATCAAGCTTTAAGTGATTCCCATGAGGATCTTTATCCGTCCCGCGTCAGTGATACGCCGCGTCTCATTGAACGCTGCGATCCTGTATTCTACGGACAACACTCAGACTCGGGTCCTTTGAATAAAGAACAAATAAGTTTTTATGAAGAAAATGGGTACCTTTTCTTTGAGAACTTATTTTCTCAAGAACAAGTACAGCGCTACCGCCGTGAGTTGGATGCGCTTTCCAGTGCGCCTCTTGTCAAAGAGGCGCCACAAACCATCTTAGAACCCGAAAGCCAGGAGGTGCGATCGATATTCGATATTCATCGCACCAATGAGTTATTCAAACAGCTCTCCCAGGATGAGCGTATTGTTAGTATGATCACGCAGCTACTGAATAGTCGGGTTTACATTCACCAATCCCGGATTAATTACAAACCCGGCTTCCAGGGTAAAGAATTTTACTGGCACTCTGATTTCGAAACTTGGCACGAGGAAGACGGGATGCCCCGTATGCGTGCCATCAGCTGCTCTATAACCTTGACTGAGAACAATATTTATAATGGTCCTTTGATGCTGATCCCTAAATCACACCAGTATTTCCTCTGTTGTGCAGGAAAGACGCCCAAGGACCACTATAAATCTTCGCTGAAAAAACAAGAATATGGGGTGCCTGATAATAAAAATATTGAGAGACTCGTTGAAAGGGGTGGAATAGTGGCCCCCCGTGGCCCCGCAGGTTCAGTCCTGTTTTTCGAATGTAACCTTATGCATGGTTCCAATTCTAATATTTCGCCCTGGCCACGGAGCAACATATTTTTCGTCTATAACAGCATGGAAAATACCCTAGTGCAGCCCTATTGTGGATTACCACCGCGCCCAGAATATATTGCAAATCGCGAGTTCATACCTATTTAAATGACGAACTTTAGTGTACAAAGGGACGATGAAAAAAAATAAACCTCAGTGTACTTTAGTACAACTGTTTAGCGTCCTGGCAATGTTTGCCGGGATTATTCTTATCATGGGATGTGAGGGGACTCAAGGTCCCTCCGGGGCCGATAAGTCTACTTTAGAACGTATCCAGCAAGAGAAAGTGGTTCGTCTCGGCTACGCTAATGAAGCGCCCTATGCCTATATGGATAATGAAACAGGCCAATTGACCGGCGAAGCCCCAGAAATTGCGAAAAAAATACTCAAACAAATGGGGATAAAAAATATTGAAGGCGTTCTCACAGAATTTGGATCGTTAATTCCAGGCCTTAAGGCAAAGCGGTTCGATATCATTGCTGCTGGCATGTACATTACCCCTCAGCGGTGCCGGGAAATTGCATTTTCAAACCCAACTTATGGAATTGGAGAAGCTTTTATTGTCCAAGCAGGTAATCCACTCAATTTGCATAGCTACGACGATGTGGCAAGCCACCCCTCAGCGCGTATAGGGGTTACGGCCGGTGCGGTGGAGCTTCAATATGCCCGCTCAACGGGGATACCTAATGATCGGATTGTTATTCTCCCTGATCCACCTAGCGCCGTAGCCGCTGTTCAGGCAAAACGAGTAGATGCCTTTGCAGCCACTAGCCTAACCGTCCATAACTTGCTTGAAAAAACCGATACCCGCATTGAGCGGGCTCAACCTTTTCACGATCCCATTATCGATGGGAAGACAGTAGTAGGCTATGGCGCATTTGGATTTCGTAAAGAAGATGAGAAGTTGTTAGCAGAGTTCAATAAGCACTTAGAGAAATTCATTGGAACTGCTCAGCACCTCTCCCTGATAGAACCCTTTGGATTTACAGAAGCAGACTTACCAGGAGAGATCACTGCTGCGCAATTATGCCAGCCCAATGATTAGAACTTATCTTATTCTCTGATAAGAGAGCTGCTTTGCCGTGCCGCCTCCCTTTGACCTCTTGCCCCCCCTACTATCAGGGCTTGCAGTGACTGCAGGCCTTACGGTAGGTGGGATAATAGTAGCCGCAGTCGCTGCTTTCACAGCCGGTTTAGCGCAACTTTCTCGCCACTGGTATTTGCGGGTTATCTCAATTGTTTATATTGATCTTTTCCGCGGCACTTCAGCACTGGTACAGCTATTTTGGGCCTACTTTGCTCTCCCCATGTTAGGTGTTGAGCTCAGTGCCATGGCGACCGGCATTTGGGTGCTGGGCTTAAATATTGGCGCTTATGGGGCTGAGGTGGTTCGAGGAGCAATCCAAGCCGTACCGCAAGAGCAAAGAGAGGCCGCTGTTGCCCTTAATTTTACCCCTCGGCAGACCCTTTGGCGTATCATTATTCCTCAAGCAGTTCCTGCCATGCTTCCTCCTTTTGGAAACCTGCTAATCGAGCTTTTGAAAAGCACAGCACTGGTATCCATGATCACCCTTAGCGAGCTTACCTTTCAAGGCCAAATGCTGCGTGCTTCGACTCTCCGCTCGGCGGAGATCTTTGCACTAGTCTTAGTCTTATATTTCCTTCTCGCGCAAATTATCGCTTTTATTATCCGGCGCCTGGAGCGCAAGTTTGCTGTAGGACGATAGAAAATGGTATTCGACTGGCAGTATGCACTGGATATCTTACCCGATCTATTAAGGGGGTTCTGGGTAACTATTCAGGCTACTTTTTTGGGAATGACCGCTGCCTTGATTCTTGGGCTGGGCTGGGCTATATTGCGGCGCTCTGCCATTCGTATTATGGCTACCATGACTGCTTGGGTAGTGGAGTTCATACGCAGCACTCCCCTCCTAGTTCAACTTTATTTTCTTTTTTTTGTCCTGCCTGATTTTGGTGTCACGCTTTCACCTTTTTTAACCGGAGTAGTAGGGCTTGGTTTGCATTATAGTACTTACACTTCAGAGGTCTACCGGGCAGGGATTGAAGGTGTCCCCAAAGGACAATGGGAGGCTGCTATGGCTCTAAATATGAGCCGCTTCCACACTTGGAAAGCGATCATTCTTCCCCAAGCAATTCCACCGGTCATTCCAGCATTAGGGAATTATCTAATCGCCATGTTTAAAGATACACCCTTATTAGCAGCTATCACGGTCATGGAATTACTGCAGACTGCTAAGCTTAGTGGTGCTGAAACATTCCGCTATTTGGAACCACTCACCCTAGTGGGTCTGCTTTTTCTAGTCATTAGTTTGTTATCTTCCCGATTGGTACGAAAATTGGAAGCCCGTTTTGCTCAAACCTAATCTTGATAAAGAAGACTCAACACATTCCATTATTCGGATGCGTGAGGTACGGAAGTCCTTTGATGGACTTGATGTATTAAAGGGGATTGACTTAGATATTCCCCCTTCCCAGAAGCTTGCCCTGATTGGCCCTAGCGGCTCAGGAAAATCCACTATTTTACGGATTTTGATGACACTAGAAGACATTGATTCAGGCCGGGTTGAAATCGACGGTGAATCGATTTGGACGATGCAGCGTGGTGGTCAAGAAGTGCCTGCGGATCGGCACCATATCCGTAAGGTACGGGGAAAGGTGGGAATGGTCTTTCAACACTTTAATTTATTTCCCCACATGAGCGTATTACGAAATGTTACTGAGGCGATGGTGCATGTACTGCACATGCCCCGGGAAGAAGCAGAAAAGGGAGCCGTTGATCTTCTAAGATTAGTAGGTTTAGAAGACAAGGTTGAAAACTATCCGGCTCAACTTTCTGGAGGCCAGAAGCAACGAGTAGCCATTGCCCGCGCCCTTGCCTTGCGACCCCAAGTCATGCTCTTTGATGAAGTCACCTCGGCTTTAGACCCTGAGTTGGTGGGGGAAGTGCTCAATGTCCTCCGGCAAATTGCAATAGAGAGCGAAATGACCATGTTAATCGTCACCCATGAAATGAGTTTCGCCCAGGATATTTCAGACCGAGTTATTTTCATGGCAGAGGGGAAAATTATTGAAGACGATACCCCCGATGCTATCTTCTCTCGACCAAAACAGAAAAGAACCCAAGAATTTTTACGGACCATTCTCTAAGAGGAGAAATCATTATGAGCGATGTTATCCACACCCATTATCAACGCCTAGCTGAGCGCTATGATAGCTTTCTTTACTATTCTCCAGATTTTGTTCGTCAGCTAACCTCTAAAATGGTTGATAAATTAGCGCTCAATCAAGATGATATTTTGGTTGATTTAGGCTGTGGAACAGGAATCTATTCTTTGGATATCTTAGAACAGGTCTCCCTGAAAAATCCGGTCATCGGCGTTGATCCATTTCCTGAAATGCTGGCTCAAATCCCTGAAGAAGCACCTATTAAACGAGTTGCAGAGGACGCCTTGGAGTTCTCAAACCGTCCAGGAACCTATAACAAAATATTAGTCAAGGAAACTATTCATCATATTGATGATAGGCAAACTCTGTTTAGAAACCTTTATCAGCGCCTAGCTCCAGGGGGTATTTTATTGTTAGTACACGTGCCTCCCAACGTGGAATATCCCTTGTTTAATAAAGCACTTGAACGCTGTCTAAACTGGCATGCTAACCCAGATGAACTTGTCAGTCTGCTTGAAAATGAAACATTCCAAGTCGAGCGGGAAACCTTGGTGTATCGGCATACTATTCCCAAAGAGAAATATTTTGAAATGGTGGCCAACTGTTACATGTCTGTGTTGTCTTCATTTGAGGAGGAGGAACTTAAAGCAGGCCTCCAAGAAATGGAATCCACTTATGCGGATCAAGAGATTTTAGAGTTTAACGATCGCTTTGATTTTATTACCGCCAAAAAAGTTTAGGAGATGCAAAGATTTTTTAAAAAATATTTTTACCTGATTCTAAAAAAGCGGGGCCGATTTAATTAAGATAAGCTTGAAGACGTTTGATCCCTTCCTGCAATTGCTCCATTGAAGTGGTATAAGCAAAGCGCAGGTGCTGCTGAGGGGCATTACAACCAAAATCTATGCCTGGAGTTACCGCAACACCAATGTTCTCCAGCAATTCTCGGGCAAAAGAGAAACTATCTGCCGAGAATCGGGAGCAGTCCGCATAGATGTAAAATGCACCTTGAGGGATGATCGGAATATGGAAACCGAGATCCCTCAACTCAGGTAGAAGGAAATCCCGTCGCCGTTGAAATTCCACTCGACGGGATTCAAGAATCTGGAGAACTTCAGGCTTAAAAGCCGCAAGAGCGGCGTGTTGAGCTGGCGTAGAGGCAGCAAGAAAGAGGTTTTGACCCAATCTATCAGCAGCCCGAGTAAAGTTTTTGGGTGCAACGAGCCAACCTAATCGCCACCCCGTCATACCAAAGTATTTTGAGAAACTATTGATAACAAACACGTGATCTGAAAGCACCAGGGCAGTGGTGGCTTTATCTTCATAAACTAAACCATGGTAAATTTCATCAACAATAAGAGTCCCCTCTCGAGACTCGACACTGCCCATTAATGCTGCAAGTGTATTTTGGGAAAGGAGAGCACCCGTTGGATTAGCAGGTGAAGCAACCAGTACCGCTCGAGTTTCAGGAGTCCAGTGGGACTCAATATGCCTTGAAGTAAACTGGTAGGCACTGGTCTCCATTACCGGGATACAGACGGCTTTTCCCTCTAACAGCCGAACAAAATAGCGATAGCAGGGATAACCCGGATCAGCCATAAGTACCGTGTCTCCTGGATTGAGTAAGACCGCCAGGGCAACTAGCAAAGCCCCAGAGGCGCCTGGCGTCACAATGATACGTTCAGGCGACACGGTAATCCCGGCACTATTGCTATACCAGTTTGCAATAGCCTCACGCAGGGCCGGTAGCCCTGCTGCCGGGGTATAATGAACCTGCCCAGAACGCAATGCCACTATCCCGGCCTCCACAATGGGCTGAGGTGTCACGAAATCGGGTTCACCAATTTCCATATGGACGATGCATTTTCCCTGAGCTTCCAGTTCCTTTGCTCGCGCTAACAACTCCATCACTTGAAAGGACTTAATATCTTCCATCCGTCGCGCTATTCGATCATTCACACTGAATTCTCCCCGTGCAACCGCTGTAAGAGCGCAACGTCTACATACTCGAAATCCTCTAAATCTCCACTTAATACCGTACAGGGTTGATCTGGTTCTCCCAGATGATCCAGCACCAACGCCGCCCCAGTGAAATCTTCATCACGAGTGTAATCATTCACAGTGACCACCACTTTGATCCCAGCGTCTACAGCTGCACGAACACCATTAGCCGAGTCTTCAAAAGCAAGACATTGAGCAGGTTCTCTTTGCAACTGCTGTAAACAGTAATCATAAATATCCGGCGCCGGCTTTTTAGTCCTAACCACATCTCCAGCGGCAATACAATCAAACCAATCCAGGGCATGACTACCAATGCTAGTACGCAACAACGCCATTACATTTTCTGGCGTAGTCGTAGTGGCAATAGCCAATTGCAACCCCTTCTCGCGGGCTAAAGTGAGGAGACGCAACACTCCTGGACGGAGTGGGATTTCTTGCTCTTCCAGCAGTTCTACGTAATATCGAGTTTTTGTCTGATGCAACTCCGCAATGAATTTATCCAATGCCATTGGAGGGCGAAAATCCTGTTGATAATGATCTAGGTAATAACGGATACGTTCTTTGCCACCGGTTATGGCTAATAATTTACCGTAAAGAGCAACATCCCAATGCCAATCCACTCCAATTTCGGCAAAGGCTCGATTAAACGCCACCCGATGTCCATCCCGCTCCGTTTCAGCAAGAGTCCCATCCAGATCAAAAATCAATGTTTTAAGTTTCACCAATGTATTCCCCATAAACAATGTTAACTTGTTCTCATAGCGAGAGCGCTAAAGGATACTAATACCACAATTATTGATAGTTTTTTCGTTTTAAAATATTTTAAGCTGTTGTCAATAAGGAGATATAATTATTGCGCTTCTGGAAAGGTTCTGGTATATATCCGCGACTGTTTTTTAGTACTTGAGGAGCCAAGACATGGCCGTTAATAACAAGGATCTGGTGCAATCTCCCCAAGAATTTACCCCCTATCAACAAAAAGAGGGGGAAGAATACATGAGTGAGCCACAGGTTGAACATTTTCGAAAGATCCTGCTGGGCTGGAGGCAATGGCTTATGGAAGAAGTCGATCGGACCGTTCACCATATGCAGGATGAGGCTGCAAACTTCCCAGATCCCAGCGACCGTGCATCACAGGAAGAAGAATTTACGTTGGAGTTACGCACCAGAGATCGGGAACGTAAACTTATCAAGAAAATCACTGAACGCCTACGGAGTCTTGATAAAGGGGACTATGGCTACTGTGAGGCCTGTGGAGCCGAAATTGGCATCCGGCGCTTAGAAGCCCGTCCCACTGCTACCCTATGCATTGATTGCAAAACCCTAGAGGAAATCAAAGAAAGGCAACGGGCCTAACTGGAAACTCCTGTAACCTAAAAGGGCCAAGATAATTTGCAAGAAAAACACCTGTAAAGGACCCAAGGCTTTCATGGAAAGCATTCTCTGGGGTTAGGAAATCCACGCAATAGAGAAGCGCGTTCTTTACGAAACAAAACGCCCCCGCATTAAACGGGGGCGTTTATTTATAACCGTCGCAATGATCTTAAACTACAAGGTGGTCGCATGCTTAGCTAAATACTGGGCTACCCCCTCCGCATCAGGGCGAATAGCTTCCTCCCCCTTGCGCCACCCCGCCGGACAGACCTCGCCATGTTCCTCCGTAAATTGCAAAGCATCCACCATCCGTAACATTTCCTCTACGGCTCGACCGAGGGGAAGATTATTGACTACCTGATGCTGAACCACTCCATTTTTGTCAATCAAAAAGGATGCACGCAGGGCGACTCCATCAGGATGCTCCACCCCGTAAGCCCGGGTAATATCGTGGTTTAGATCGGCTACCAGCGGAAAATCGATAGCGCCAATCCCTCCATTCGCTACGGGAGTATTACGCCAAGCATAATGGCTATACTGGGAATCAATTGAAACGCCCACAATCTCCACATTACGCTCTTTGAAATCCTTCAAGCGATTGTTATGGGCCAGAACCTCCGAAGGACAAACAAAGGTAAAATCCAGAGGATAGAAAAACAGCACGACATATTTACTGCGTAAATCAGAAAGGCGGAAATTCTCCTTAATAGTACCATCAGGCATTACAGCCGGAGCGGTAAAATCAGGGGCAACTTGCGTAACCAGTACACTCACAGGATGTTCTCCTCTTGATAGGTTGTCAGCGCAGAATTTACCAAAGCAGAATGTATGGGACTTTAGCAATTTCTATCTTAAAATCAATAGATAATAACCATAGACTTTGTTGGGTTTCCTACTGGAAACTTGGAAATCAAGACGATAGAGCCCTTTTCTTTGACGATAAACAACCCGAACGAGTTCATCAGTGGCTAGATAATTCGCAGCCAAGCAGTCAGATAGCCTATTTATCAGGGGTCACCGACGACGCTGCCCATCACAGAATACCAGCGGCTAGCGTCGACACCTCACCCAATTTTCCTGCAGCATTATTCTAGAAACGACGGTTGATCGCTTAGAAGCACAGGAAAAGCGCTATGAATGCCGGCTTTCTAGCCGCCGATCTACTTTACCCTTGAGATGACACGGCGTCATCGCGCCTTGCCCTCCAGCAGGCCCACACGCCCAACTGCCGTTTCTTAAAGATTATATCAATACCAAAGCAAGATAAACGAGATCTGCCATTAAACTATACTTTTACTCTGGCAGCGCTATTTTCCAGCTATCTGCTGACCTATCCCCATTTTTCCGCTTCTAGCTTCCCCTAGGCTTGAGAAATCAGACATATTTACTAGGCTAACAAGTTGGCTTAGAGTGTCTAAATAATAAGCGTACTAATCGCTAATCGGGCAATGTGCAAGCCGTCTGCTAGTGACCTGATGTTTAGATGTTTAAAAGCCCCCAAATGATTCAACTCCCTGCGGGGTGAAAAAGGAAGGAATAAATCATGAACGAAGAAAGCATCGAATCCACTTTGCATGAAGAACGCCTTTTCCCCCCCCTGGCTGAATTTTCGGCCCAAGCCCGCATCCCCGACCGCGCCACCTTGGATTCCTTAGCCCAAGCCGCCAACGAAGACTTGGAAGGATTCTGGGCTACACAAGCATGTGCAGAAATTACCTGGCATAAACCCTTCAAAACGGTTCTAGATAGCACTAACCCCCCTCACTATCAATGGTTTAGCGACGGCGAACTGAATGTGTCTTACAACTGCCTAGACCGCCATTTGCGGGAGAAAGCCGATAAAATAGCCATTATTTTTGAAGGGGAACCCGGGGATATTACCACCTTCACTTATCATCAATTACATCAGCGGGTTAGCCGCTTTGCTAACGTCCTTAAAGCTCAAGGCGTTACCGAAGGCGATCGGGTGGTCATCTACCTGCCCATGGTACCCGAAGCCGTTATTGCGATGCTGGCCTGTGCCCGCATCGGGGCCATCCATTCGGTCGTATTTGGAGGTTTCTCCGCCGAATCCCTTAAAGATCGGATCGAGGACGCAAAAGCCAAACTTCTTATCACTGCCGATGGGGGTCACCGGGGCGGACGCATTGTCGAACTCAAAGCTGCGGCTAACCGCGCATTAAAAGAAGGCTGCGAAAGTATCCAGCATGTCATTGTCCTGCAACGTACGGGTCATGAGGTCGACATGACCGAGGGACGCGATCTATGGTGGCATGAGGCAGAAGCCAAGGCCGACGGCAACTGTGAGCCGGTATGGCTAAATGCTGAACACCCCTTATTCCTCCTTTACACCTCCGGTTCCACCGGCAAACCCAAGGGTATCCAGCATGCCAGCGGCGGCTACCTACTCGGTGCCCTCACTACCATGAAATGGGTTTTTGATATTCGCGATGAGGACATCTTTTGGTGCACGGCTGATGTGGGCTGGGTCACAGGCCATAGTTATGTCGCTTACGGGCCGCTGGCAGCAGGGGCCACTATTGTCATGTATGAAGGAACTCCCACTTTTCCTGACCCGGGCCGTTTTTGGAAAATCTGCCAAGACCATGGAGTCACCATTTTTTACACGGCCCCCACCGCTATCCGCGCTCTGATGAAATATGGAGATGACATCCCTGCCAGCTATAACTTATCCCAATTAAGACTGCTGGGAACAGTGGGCGAACCCATCAATCCCGAGGCCTGGATGTGGTATCACCGCGTTATCGGAGGCGAGCGCTGCCCAATTGTCGATACTTGGTGGCAAACGGAGACGGGAGTCCACATGATTGCTCCTATTCCTGGCGCTGTCCCCACCAAACCCGGCTCTTGTACCCTCCCCTTGCCTGGGATTAACGCTGCAGTGGTCGATGAGAAAGGGCACCCCATTACCACCCCTGATCGGGGCGGTTATTTAGTCATTACCAAACCTTGGCCTTCCATGCTCCGCACTATTTGGGGCGATGATCAGCGTTATTATGACACCTATTGGAGCAAATTTGGCAGCCAATATTATCTTACGGGCGACAGCGCCCGCCGCGATAAGGATGGCTATTTTTGGATCATGGGGCGCACTGATGATGTATTGAATGTGTCAGGTCACCGCCTCGGCACCATGGAGATCGAATCCGCCTTAGTGGCTTATCCGAAGGTAGCAGAAGCCGCCGTAGTGGGTCGCCCTGACGACATCAAGGGTGAGGCCATCCTCGCCTATGTCATACTGAAAGGGACCCGCCCGACAAGAGGGGCCGATAAAACTTTAACTGAGGAACTTCGGGCCTGGGTCGGCGATCAAATTGGGCCTATCGCCAAACCGGATGAAATCCGTTTTGTGGACAGCCTTCCCAAAACCCGCTCCGGAAAAATCATGCGCCGCTTACTTCGGACCATCGCCCGGGGTGAAACCATCACTCAAGATACCTCTACCTTAGAGAGTGAAGCTATCCTCCCCCAGCTTCAGGGTAAAGAGTAATTCGACCATGATCATTCCCAGTAATTTCCGACCTGCCTGGTGGCTACCGGGTTCCCATGCCCAAACGGTATGGGGGTCGCGCTTTCGTCCCCCCTTCCGGGTAGAATTCCTGTGGGAACGGCTAGAATTGCCGGATGGAGATTTTGTGGATCTTGCTTGGAGCGGTCAAGGCAAGGGACCTATTGTGGTGGTCCTCCATGGCCTTGAAGGGTCCTACCGTTCCCGCTATGCTGCTGGACTCCTGAGGGCTGTTGCACAACGGGGTTGGCGCGGGGTATTACTGCATTTCCGAGGTTGTAGCGGCGAACCTAACCGGCTAGCCCGCAGCTACCATTCCGGTGATACGGGCGATCTCCAAGCGCTACTTACCATCCTGCGCCAGAGGGAACCCGATACTCCATTAGCAGCAGTAGGCTATTCGCTAGGCGGTAATGTCCTTCTCAAATGGCTTGGAGAGGCTGGTCAGCAAGCAGACCTCACCGCTGCAATTGGAGTTTCCGTTCCCTTTGAACTTGGCCGGGCAGCATGGCAATTAGAGCAAGCCCTATCCAAAGCCTACCAGTGGTCTCTAGTTAATGCGCTGAAGCGCTCTGTCCGGCATAAATTTCGCTACCGTGATTGCCCCTTTGATCTCCAAGCCTTGGAAAAAGTCCAGACATTTAAGGAATTTGATGACCTCATCACCGCTCCCCTACATGGATTTATAGATGCCAATGATTATTGGCAGCGCTCAAGCTGTCGGCCATTTTTGCGCAAAATCCACATCCCAACATTGATTCTCCATAGCAAGGATGATCCCTTTTTACCGCAAGATGCTATTCCCTCGGCCTCTGATCTTTCCCCCACAGTACAGTTAGAACTCAGCTCAGGGGGAGGGCATGTGGGGTTTATCAGTGGCCACTGGCCCTGGCAACCCCAGTATTGGTTAGAAGAAAGAATTCCAGAATTCCTCAGTCTATATTTAGAAGCAGAAATATCGGGGGAAATCGCCCTAGCCAGCGGCTAATTACCGCGTTTATTGCATTCTTTATATCATTGCAGAGGATAATAGAAATAGCTCTTTAATTTAACAGCGACGAGGATTATCGCTATGAATGAAAAACCCAGAAAAATGGCTAAAGCAGCAGCCGCTAAAGCACCAAAGGCAAAAAAGGCAAAAGCAACTGCTAGCAAATCTGCCCCTAAGCAGACCACCACTCAAGCAGCTGAAACCCAAGAAATGATCACTCCAGTAAGCTCAGCTTCCGAGGCAACAAGCTCTACCCTACCAGCCGCCGCCCCTACCAAGACCGTTCAGGGAACTAAGGCCACGGCAACTGCCAAAACGGCGCGTAAGGATAAAACCAGCGTTAAAAAGACGGCTTCCAAGCAAGCGCCTTCAGCGGCACCTAAGAAGACTGCCGCCAAATCTCGTAAGACCAACCCAAGGAAACCTAAGCAACTTACGCTTACGCCTGAGCAGCGCTGGAAAATGGTTTCGGAAGCGGCTTACTACATTGCTGAAAAACGAGGCTTTCAAAACGGTACCCCAGAGGAAAACTGGTTCCAAGCGGAGACGCAGATCAATACCCTATTGGCAGGAGCGGAAAACAACCCTAAGTAAACCCTGCGCTGTTTGCCGAATTCAATACCCTCAGTCTTATCCAGCTTATCCAGGACACACCCGCGGTGAGAGGAGATAATGACATCTGAAACCGAAAAAATTCGCCTTGATAAATGGCTCTGGGCTGCACGATTTTTTAAAACACGCAGCCTTGCAGTGGCAGCGGTCAACGGAGGCAAAGTCCATCTCAATGGTCGGCGAGTCAAACCTAGCCAGAGGGTAAGTATCGGTGATAATTTAACCATTCGCCGGGGCCAGTTCGAGTATGAAATTACCGTTGATAGGCTGTCTCAACAGCGCCGCCCAGCCACAGAAGCGTCGTTACTTTACCAAGAAAGTGAGGAAAGCAAAGTAAAGCGGCAAACCCTAGCTATGCAATTGAGGGAGGAGCGGGAGCACCGACCCACTACCCAGGGTCGTCCATCCAAACGGGACCGCCGCCAGATCATCCGCTTTACCCGCAAAAGCTGACGAATTCTCCGCTACAGCTGAGTATGAGTTGCTTGATGCCCCCCCTAAGCTGGGGTGCGCCTTGGCGGAAGTAAACGACCGACCTGCTCAAAGCAGGTGACTTTTTCAGACCCAACCCCAAAAGGAGCGGTCATTTATGGTAGTCAAGAGACCCCACATACGGACGGCTTACCCCACCGGGGCGCCCGTTGCCAAGCTGATAAGCAAAGCAATCCCTCGTTATTTATTTACGCCTGTCTGGCAGGCTGGACATCGACGTGGGATACGCGCGCCAAGCCACCAGTATACACCGCTTAATCTCGTAGTTAAAACTGACCGTCTAAAGACGGTGGTATCAACCTTTGGAAGAGTGCGATCATGAAGCGCACCAGTAAAATCTTTAAGGGAAAGAAATTTAATTGATGCTACCCTGGCGACGGTACACGCCCTCATGGAGATCATCAAACAATAGTTCGACTGCGGGATGGTTGATAGGCTCTCCAGAAGTATCTAGGTCCAGGTTTCGCTCCGCCACATAGGTTTGGTAATCCGCATTGTCAACCAAAACATGATACCAAGGCCGGTCTTTTGGCGGTTGGGACTGGGCCATCTGCTCATACCACTCGGGACTACCCTGAAAGACCGGATCCGCATCCACCACTACCCCGCGATAATGGAACAACTTATGACGCACCAATTGTCCAATTCCAAATTTAGCTCTTGATTGTTGCATAGGGTTTCTCCACTTTAGCTTATGCTTGATAAAGCGACGATAATTTAAGGTAATCATTCACTATGGGACATCGCTTATCTAAGATCTACACCCGCACAGGTGATCAGGGAACGACCGGGCTAGGTAACCAACAACGGGTACCGAAAGACCACCCCCGGGTTGAAGCCATTGGCACTATCGATGAACTCAATGCCCTACTGGGCCTGCTTCTTGCCCACCCCCTTCCAACTCCGCTCCATCAAGCCATAACGTCTATCCAGCACCAACTCTTTGACCTGGGAGGGGAACTGAGTATTCCCCCTGCCCATATTATCGAAGCTGACCAAGTTCAGGCCCTAGAACGGCAACTCGATACCTTAAATGAAAAATTGCCGCCACTTAAAGAATTTATTTTACCAGGGGGCGCCATCGCCGCTAGTCTGTGTCACCTAGCTCGCGTGACCTGCCGGCAGGCAGAACGGCGGCTTGTCACACTTAGCAAGGAAGAGGCCATCAACCCAGAGAGTTTGAAATACCTTAATCGCCTCTCAGACCTCTTGTTTGTCATGGCACGGGAACTTAACCGTGCAGAGGGGGTCACTGAAATACTTTGGGAAAAAAGCCAAACCAGGATAAAACCTTAACCCCACAATAGCTTTTTTAAATAATACTATAACACTCAGCAGTGTCTATAATTCAACTATTGTAGCTAAACTAATAAAGATTTGAGGCGCTTCCAATTAAAAGCGGGACCAGGATCAGTTTTACGGCCTGGGGCGATATCACTATGGCCCACAATTCGTTCCTTAGATAGAGTAGGATAGGCCAAAGTCAAAGCGCTGATGAGGCTCGCCAAGATTTGATATTGTATCTCTTCATAGGGGGCAACATCAGTACCCTCAAGTTCTATCCCAATAGTAAAGTCGTTACATTGAGTACGCCCATTAAGGCTCGACATTCCTGCATGCCAAGCGCGCTTGTGAAAGGGTACGTACTGGGTTAAAGAACCATCCCGGGCGATGAAAACATGGGCAGAAACACGCAGGCAATGGACTTCATGGAAATAAGGGTGTGCTGTGGGATCAAGGCAGTTGGTAAATAGGGCATCAATCCATGGCCCTCCGTATTCTCCCGGCGGTAGACTGATACCGTGCACCACTAACCATTCTGGTACCACCCCTGGTGGTCGTTCATCTTGGTTAGGCGAGATAACCTGGCGGACATGGGTCAGCCAACCACTATCCCTATTCACCCAGAGGGCCCAAGGAACAATGACAGTCATGGTTTAGTCTGCCCCAGCCTCACTACTCGACCTGGAAAACATCGAAGCATCCGAAGAGTCATTGCTATAATGGAGAGTTAAACCTAACCGGTTAGCAACAGGATATTGCATGCCTACTGCCCCAATTGAAAAAGAAATTCGCCGCGCACTTGCCGAAGATATCGGGAGCGGTGATGTCACCGCAGCGTTAATTCCAGCAGCTTCGAAAACAACCGCTACTCTAGTTTGTCGCGAAACGGCCGTGCTCTGCGGAACTGCCTGGTTTAATAGGGTATTTCAACAATTAGATGCGGAAATCGCCATCAATTGGGCCCGGACAGATGGGGATCTTATTTCAGTCAATGAGAGGATCTGTACTTTGTACGGACCCTCGCGCCCTCTTTTGACCGGCGAGCGCACCGCTTTGAATTTTCTCCAGACTCTATCCGGGACCGCAACCATAGCCCATCATTATGCTTCAGCCGTGGCCGACTTGCCAGTTAAAATACTAGATACCCGCAAGACTCTGCCAGGCCTGCGCCAAGCGCAAAAATATGCCGTTCGCTGCGGCGGCTGCCACAATCATCGCCATGGTCTCTACGATGGCGTTCTCATTAAAGAAAACCACATTCTAGCAGCCGGATCAATTACCGCCGCGGTTGGGCACGCCCGTATCTATAACCCCGACCTCCCTATAGAAATAGAAGTGGAAAACCTGGACGAGTTGCAGCAGGCGCTCACTGCGGGGGCCGACATTCTACTGCTTGATAATTTTGATCTCCCTGCTCTCTATGAAGCCGTCCGCCTTAACCAGCAGCGGGTCAAGCTGGAAGCCTCGGGCGGGATTACCCTAGAGAATGTCCGCCAGGTGGCTGAAACAGGAGTCGATTATATCTCAGTAGGGATCTTGACCAAGGATGTCCATGCCGTGGATATGTCGATACGCTTTAATCGACGGCGTTAAACCAGGCCAGCTGTGGATAAAGAGAGACCACCTCACCGATGATGATCAAAGTAGGGGCATGAATTTCTTCCCCTTTGACAATACCTGGTAGCGTTGCCAGAGTACCCGTCAATACCCGTTGCTGAGAAGTGGTCCCCTGCTGTACCAAGGCCGCTGGCATGGTAGAGGGCATACCATGGGTAATTAATTCCTGGCAAAGAATCTCAATTCCTAGCAATCCCATATAAACGACAATCGTTTGTTTAGGCTGGACCAAAGACTGCCAATTCAAGCTCAAACGCCCTTCTTTGAGTTGCCCAGTAACAAATATACAGGCGTGGGCATGGTCACGGTGGGTGAGCGGGATGCCCGCATAACAAGCACAGCCTGAAGCGGCAGTAATCCCAGGCACGACTTGAAAAGGGATGCCTTCCCCTGCCAGTGTAGCAATCTCTTCTCCTCCCCGACCAAAGATAAAAGGGTCACCCCCTTTAAGGCGCAATACCCGCTGACCTTGTCGGGCAAAATGGACCAGCATCTCATTGATTTCCTCCTGCCGTACCGTATGCCAGGCACGCCTTTTACCCACATAAATTCGTTCCGCCTCGCGCCGAACTAAATCGAGAATTTCCGCACTGACCAAGCGATCATAAAAGACCACATCCGCTTGCTGCATAAGGCGCAAAGCACGAAAGGTCAAAAGATCAGGATCTCCCGGTCCCGCACCAACCAAATAAACCTCCCCCTGGGTAGGGGTTGTACCCTCCTCCAAAGCGGCTTCCAAAGCCCGCTCAGCTTCACTTTCCTGACCCGAGAAAATCTTTTCGGCAATGCTGCCTTGTAAGACCTTTTCCCAGAAGATACGCCGAGCACTTGCGCCCGCAATACGCTGCTTAACCTGGCTGCGATAGCGAGCCGCAAATTGGCCCAGGCGAGCATAAGTATAAGGAATAAGGGTCTCCAGGCGGGCGCGGAGCAAACGCGCCAACACCGGGGAACTCCCCCCGCTTGAGACCGCTACCACCACCGGCGATCTATCCACAATGGAGGGCAGAATAAAATCACAAAGACGAGGGCAATCAGCCACATTAACGAGTATCCCCTGAGCCTTGGCGAGATGGTAGACCCGTTCGTTGAGGGATTGATCATCCGTTGCCGCAATCACCAAGCGGCAGCCCTTCATTTCGGCTTCACTAAAAGAGGCTTGCTGCACCACAATTTCCCCCTTGTTGGCCCATTCCCACAACTGCTCATGCACTTCCAAGGCTACCACTTTAACGACCGCACCCACTCGGCGAAGCAGGGCCACCTTTCGGGTCGCTACAGCGCCCCCACCCACTACCAAACACCGTTGCCCGCGTACATTTAAAAATATTGGAAGATATTGCATCTTTTATGGTATAGGTTGTTTGTATGAATTTATGGCTATCAATCAAATATTTTATATGGTTTTGGCATTCCGCAATGGTATAGACTACCTCCCGCAATGCTATCCATGCTCCATAAATTACGGCATGCTCACCTGAGCCCCTTGCCCCCATGGCCCAGTGCGGGAGGACTGGCGCTGCTGGCATTGTTTATCATTTTATTTTGGTTTTTCACCTTTCCCCTAAAGCAGGGTTTCAGTCTCAACAACATCATTCTTGAAACCATGGTGTTAGTCGTCGCCTTAGTCGCCCATACTTTTATCTTACGACTAGGCATTACCATTTTGATTTGGGGTTGGGGCTTACTCCTGTACAGTCTCTTATTGGGCTTGCTAGGGGAGTTCACCCAGGAAACCCAACAATGGAATATCCTGGTGGAAAGAATGCTAGAGGTTCTAGGGCTTGCCCTCATTGCCTTTGGGTTTTACCGTTCCCAGCGACTACTCCAAACCCAATTAAAGAAAACCCAAGCTAAGGAAACCCGGTCCCGCCATCTTGCCCAGTATGATGCTCTCACCGGATTGCCCAATCGAGTCCTACTTCACGACCGCTTAGAGCAATCTATGGCGGAAACCCTCCGCAGTAAGCAACAATTGGCGCTTTTATTGTTGGATCTTGATCGCTTTAAGGACATCAATGACAGTTTTGGCCATGAGATCGGTGATGCAGAATTAATCCGAGTTGCCCAGGTACTCCATGACTGCCTAGGACCCACAGATACGGCGCTGCGAATTGGCGGTGACGAATTTGCAATTATCCAAACCCATATTCTGGATACTGATGAAGCCGCTCTTCTGGCCCAACGGATTCTTGGCGCCATTGCTGAATCCCATAGGATTCGGGGACATAAGATAGATAACAGTGTCAGTATTGGGATTACCCTGTTTCCAAGCGATGCCCATAGCGCCAAACAGCTGCTAAAGAACGCCGACATCGCCCTGTACCATGCTAAACACGAGGGTCGCAATAACTACCAATTATATATGCCCGACATCAATGCTCGGGCCCACTCCCGGATGGCACTGGCCAAAGAGCTGCAAAGCGCCCTTGAGACCAGCGACCTCTACTTGCAATTCCAGCCGCAGTTGGATCTCACCAGTGGTAAAACAGTCAGTTTTGAGGCACTGCTCCGCTGGCACCATCCGCAACATGGGATGCTTGCCCGGCAAACCTTTATTCGACTGGCGGAAGAAACCGGTCTCATCATCCCTCTGGGCACTTGGGTTTTAGAAATTGCCTGCCAGGCCTGTTTTAGTTGGCAAAAACTGCACTCGGGTCCTCTACAAGTGGCGGTTAATCTCTCTCCGCGTCAATTTCGTCAACCAGATTTGGCGGGTAGTATCGCAGCCATACTGGAGAAAACCGGCCTCTCGCCGTCCTCGTTAGAGGTGGAAATTACCGAAGGACTCCTTATCGAGGATATGGATTCAGCCCTCAAAACCCTACAATCTTTAAGCGCCCTGGGAGTGCGTATTTCCGTAGACGATTTTGGTACGGGGCATTCCTCCTTAACCTACCTTAAACACCTTCCCCTGGATAGCATCAAAATTGACCGCTCTTTCATTCATGATATTCCCGGAGAAATTGAAAGCCGGGCAATTACTAAAGCCATTATTGCTCTGGGCCATAGCCTCGATCTCAAAGTGGTGGCAGAAGGCGTGGAAACACAGGAGCAATTTCTTTATCTCCAAGAGTACGGCTGCGACAGGGTCCAGGGCTATTTCATCAGCAAACCCTTAAACGCACCTAGAGCGCAAAAGTGGTGGCAAGAAAAAGGATGAAATACGCGCTGCTTTAGGAGGAAGATAACCCTCTGGCCTCCTGGAGTTCCACCACTTCACGCAGCATGGTGGTCGCATAGGCTCCTGCAGGTAAACGAAAGTAAAGTTGCAGGCTATCGTTAGTAGGAAAGGACCATTCCAAATCAGCCGCCACCAGCCTCAAACTACGGCGCTCTTGCTTTAAGCCCTCCCCCTCCAAACCCTTCCGCCATAACACAGAATCGGCCAACACCTTCTCCTCAAAAGCACGGGTTATCCCCCCGCTGGGGAGGCTTCCTCGTCCCCATAAAGGGCCGCTGGGATGGCAATCGAAACACCGCACCCGGGCTTGCAAGGTTTCATCTATAGTCTCCGCCAAAAAAAAACCGTGACTGCCATCGAGAATGAGCGCCTCTCCGGGAAGCGGTTGATTCCAATGGGCTGCCCGTACTCGC
This sequence comes from Nitrosococcus wardiae, assembly GCF_004421105.1. NCBI lineage: Bacteria > Pseudomonadati > Pseudomonadota > Gammaproteobacteria > Chromatiales > Chromatiaceae > Nitrosococcus > Nitrosococcus wardiae. The sequence continues at coordinate 2,174,009 of NZ_CP038033.1, read as the reverse complement.
TCAGCCAAGACCTGATTAAACAAAAAAGCACGGGCCGCCGAAAGTAACAGCCCCCGCAGGTAGCGATCCTTCGGTGGCCTGCCCCCCGCAAACCATTGGCCGACTTGATCCAGATTTTGACCCTCCCGACCAAACCGCTGGGGTCCAAAATAGTTAGGAACCCCCTCGGCCTTAATCTGCACAAGGCATCTATTCACCGCCTCCCGATCCCCTTGGAGCCGCCGTAAAGTCAACTGGAAGCGATTTTCTTTAAGCGCGCCCCGCCGTAATTTTCGGGGGTGACGAATAACCTTAACCACTTGAACCGCTTCAGTTCCTAGCTCTGCGGCCCAATTAGGCTCTTTTTTCCTACCCAAGTGAACACTGAACCATTGGGTGGTCAGGGCATGGCGGTCCTTTAAACCCGCATAGCCCACATCTACCGACCGCACGCCGGCAATACGGGCAAGCCGACGCGCCAACCACACGGTATTGGTATTACGCTTACAGAGCAAAAGCCAGACATGCTCACCCTCCCCTGAGAGGGTGAATGGAAGTTCCTCTACCACCTGGAAGTCTTCTGGGCAACACCGAATCAGGGCTGTTGCAGGAGGCGAGTTTACCGCGTAGGCAAAAGGGAGGGCCTCACTCACCGACTCTGTTTATCCCTCTTCCAGCAACACTACCGCATGGGCGGCGATACCTTCGCCTCGGCCAATATAGCCCATGCCTTCTGTAGTGGTGGCTTTAATATTGAAGCGCTGATAGGGCAAGTTAAGTTCCAGGGCTAAAACCTCACGCATGGAGGGGATATAAGGGGCCAGCTTAGGGACCTGAGCCACAATGGTCAGGTCGCCATTATGTACCCTAAACTTACGCTCGTTCAGCAACATCATCACCTGGCGAAGCAGCTTTCGGCTATCAGCATCCTTAAATTCGGTACTGGTGTCTGGGAAATGGCGCCCGATGTCCCCTAGGGCAGCGGCACCAAGCAAGGCATCACAGAGAGCGTGAATCACCACATCACCGTCAGAGTGGGCAATTAAGCCCTGTTCATAAGGAACTTCCACTCCCCCCAGGATTAACTTTCCTGTCGAACCAAAGCGGTGAACATCAAAACCATGGCCAATTCTCATCCTTTCCGCCCCTGTCGTTTCAAAAAATCCTCCGCTTGCATCAAATCCTGGGGATGAGTGATCTTAATATTGTCAGGATATCCTTCTACCAAGCAGGGTGAAAATCCAGCCCACTCCATGGCGCTGGCCTCGTCAGTCACCTGCACTCCCGCAGCAATTGCTTCTCTCAAGGCTTGATAGAGCTTTCCAAGCCGAAACATCTGGGGCGTCATGGCCCGCCATAGACCTGCCCGATTCACCGTTTCTAATACCACGCCCTCGGCATTGGCGCGTTTAACGGTATCGCTGATAGGTAAAGCCAGCAAACCCCCTATGGGGTGGTCATGGAGGGTTGCTATCAGCCGATCAATATCTTCTCTCCGCAGGCAAGGTCGAGCAGCATCATGCACCAGAACCCAATCCTCGGGTGCGGCTAAATTCAGCAGACACTCCAGGCCATTGCTTACCGAATGACACCGTTCTGCGCCCCCTGCCACTCGGATAATTCGCCCCTTATCCTGGGGGAGACACTCGGGCCACCACCTGTCTTCAGGAGAAATAGCCACCACAATCGCCTCGATACGGGGATGCTGTAAAAGACTGGCCAAGGTATGTTCAATGACTGTCTTGCCGGCCAGGGGAAGATACTGCTTGGGGATGTGAGTTCCCATGCGTCGCCCAACCCCGGCGGCCGGCACTACGGCCCAATAGTTAGAGCTCATGGCTCTTCAATAATCTGAAAAAAAGTTTCGCCTTGCTTGACCATGCCCAGCTCACTTCGGGCCCGCTCTTCCAAAGCATCAAGACCACTTTTTAGATCTCGAACTTCTGCATTCAGAACCTGATTACGCTCGGTCAATGCGGCATTCTCCTGTCTCTGCTGTTGGATACTCCGACTCAAGCGCCATAGCTCGCCCAAGCCATCTTCACTTACCCATAGCTGGTATTGAAGCGCTAAAAATAACACTAACAGCAACCCAACAACGAACCTCATCACACCGCGGGACTTCTTTGCTAGCGGTGAGCAAAAGCCTGAAGTCCTGGATAACAGGCCTTATCCCCTAACTCTGCCTCAATCCGCAGTAACTGATTGTATTTGGCCACTCGATCAGTTCGGGAGAGAGAACCTGTCTTAATCTGGCCACTCTGGGTAGCCACGGCCAGATCAGCAATCGTGGTGTCCTCAGTCTCCCCAGAGCGGTGGGAAATAACCGCCGTATAACCCGCATCCTTGGCCATGCGGATAGCTGCCAGGGTCTCCGTTAAGGTTCCAATTTGATTAACCTTAATCAAGATGGAATTGGCCACTCCTTTATCAATGCCTTCTTTGAGAATGGCGGTGTTGGTCACAAATAAATCGTCGCCGACCAATTGCACCTGTTGGCCAAGACACTGAGTCAACAGGGCCCAACCTTCCCAGTCCCCTTCCGCCATGCCGTCTTCAATGGAAAGGATGGGGTATTGTTCCACCCAAGAAGCCAGGACGCCGATGAATTCATCCCTGTTGAGCCGCTTACCCTCGGAAGCCAATTCATAGTAACCTTCTTGATAAAACTCAGAACTTGCCACATCCAGGGCCAAACTCACATCACGACCCGGTTCAAAACCGGCCTGGGTAATGGCCTCAAGAATCACCTCAATGGCAGCTTTATTAGAGGAAAGATCGGGCGCAAAGCCTCCCTCATCACCGACGCCCGTGCCTAGGCCACGCCCACCTAACACCTTTTTTAGAACATGAAATACTTCGGCCCCATAGCGGACAGCCTCAGCCATGCTTTCCGCTCCTACTGGGACGATCATAAACTCCTGCAAATCCACATTATTGTCCGCATGGGCGCCACCATTGATAATGTTCATCATGGGTACCGGCATCTGGAAAGGCCCGTCTCCCCCCAGGTAACGGTAGAGGGGTTTTTGTGCCTCTAGTGCCGCCGCCCGCACCACCGCCAAAGAAACGGCCAAAATAGCATTGGCACCGAGGCGGTCCTTATTGGGCGTGCCATCGAGTTCAATGAGGGCCTGGTCGATACGCTCCTGGGCGCTTGCTTCTTGCCCCAACAGCCGCTGACGAATTTCGCCATTAACATGGCCCACGGCTTTGAGTACTCCCTTGCCCCCATAACGATGGGGATCCTGGTCACGCAGTTCTACGGCTTCCCGGATACCAGTTGAAGCACCCGAAGGCACCGCAGCCCGCCCCAGCGCCCCTGTTTCGAGAATAACATCCGCCTCCACAGTAGGATTGCCGCGGGAATCCAGAATCTCTCGTCCCCTAATATCAATGATCTTACTCATCGGATAAACTTCCCTACTCCCTTTAATCTTAGCGGTATCCTGTTTCGGGGAAACCGCGCCTTTTTACCGTCTCATCAATGGCTATCAAGGTCTCTAATAGTGTTTCCATCGCCCCTAGAGGCCAGGCATTGGGACCATCACTTAAGGCCCGTTCGGGCTCTGGATGAGTTTCCATAAACACCCCCGCCACCCCTGCCGCTACGGCCGCACGGGCAAGCACCGGCACCCACTGCCGCTGTCCTCCAGAACATCCCCCTTTTCCTCCTGGCTGCTGGACAGAATGAGTCGCATCAAAAACCACAGGGCAATCGGTATCGCGCATTACCGCCAAACTGCGCATATCTGAAATCAACGTATTATAGCCAAATGAAACCCCTCGTTCGCAGACCAGCACTTGTTGATTGCCGACTGCCCTGGCTTTGTCTACCACATGGCTCATATCCCAAGGCGCCAAGAACTGCCCTTTTTTAATGTTGAGAGGCCGACCCTGACGGGCTACTTTTTGAATAAAATTGGTCTGGCGGCAGAGAAAAGCGGGAGTCTGCAACACATCGACTACCGCTGCGACCTCCGCCAGGGGCGTATCCTCATGGACATCGGTCAGCACCGGAACACCCAGGGTATGCTTGATCTTCTCTAAGATGCGGAGCCCCGCTTCCATGCCAAGGCCTCGAAAACTTTCCACAGAGGTCCGATTGGCTTTATCAAAAGAAGATTTATAAATAAAAGGGATCCCCAGGCGCGCTGTGATTTCCTTCAGCTTACCTGCCGTATCCAAAGCCAACTGTTCGCTTTCAATCACACAGGGACCGGCAATAAGAAACAGGGGCCGCTCCAAACCGACCTCAAACCCGCATAGCTTCATGAACTTCACTCTACCTGAGGTTTAATTTTACTTTGATAATACTCAACGGCAGCCCGAATAAAACCGCTGAAAAGGGGATGACCATCCCGGGGCGTCGAAGTAAATTCAGGGTGGAATTGACAGGCCACAAACCAAGGATGACGAGGAATTTCCACCATCTCCACCAAATTTCCATCCAGGGAAGTCCCCGACATGACCAAACCAGCAGCTTCTAGCGCCTTCCGATAATAATTATTGAATTCATAACGGTGCCGATGGCGTTCGGTAATCACTTCCTTACCATATAGAGCCGCCGCCCGGCTTCCTGGCAATAACTGACATTGGTAGCTCCCCAGGCGCATTGTTCCGCCAAGGTCCATATGCTCATCACGTTTTTCAATGAGCCCATCCGCCCGCTGCCATTCAGTGATCAAGGCAATTACCGGGTCTGGCGTACTCTTGTCAAACTCGGTACTATGGGCTTCTTTCATCCCGGCCTGGTGGCGGGCGAATTCAATCACTGCCACCTGCATTCCAAGGCAAATCCCTAGATAGGGAATATTGTTCTCCCTAGCATATTGAACTGCCGCTATTTTGCCCTCAACGCCCCGTTCACCAAATCCTCCAGGGACTAAAATAGCATCCGCAACTTCCAAACCCCCGGCCCCTTCAGCTTCAATCTCTTCCGAATCCAGGTAGGTAATATTTACCCGTGTGCGGGTATGCATTCCCGCATGAGTCAAAGCCTCGGAAAGTGATTTGTAAGCCTCTGTATGGTCGACATATTTACCCACCAGGGCCACGGTTACTTCATCATCAGAATGCTGTAAATTATCAATAACTTGCTGCCATTCCGTCAGTTCGGCCGGGCCCACCTTAAGACGTAGGTGTTCCGCCACAATTTCATCTAACCCCTGGGCATGTAGTTCTAGCGGGATCTTATAGATACTGTCTACATCCACCGCTGAAATTACTGCTCTATCAGATACACTCGTAAATAAAGCGATCTTGCGCCGCTCTGACTCGGGTAAGGGATGTTCCAAGCGGCACACCAACACATCCGGTTGTATGCCAATGGATCTTAATTCTTTCACTGAGTGTTGGGTTGGCTTGGTTTTAAGTTCCCCTGCAGAGCGGACAAAAGGAACTAAAGTCAGATGCATAAAAAGAGTATGCTCCCGCCCCAACTCCATTCCCATTTGGCGAATGGCCTCTAGAAAAGGCAAAGATTCAATATCTCCTACCGTCCCTCCGATCTCCACCAGGGTAACATCGGCATCATCCGCACCTTCATAGATACAACGCTTAATCTCATCGGTAATATGGGGGATAACCTGAACGGTATTACCTAAGTATTCTCCTCGGCGTTCCTTGGCAATGACATTTTCGTAAATTCGGCCGGTGGTATAGTTGTTGCGTTGGGACATAGTCGCACGCACAAAACGTTCATAATGCCCTAAATCGAGATCAGTCTCCGCCCCATCCTCAGTGACAAATACCTCGCCATGCTGGTAAGGGCTCATCGTGCCAGGATCCACATTAATATAGGGATCGAGCTTAACGAGGGTGACCCCAAGACCGCGTGCTTCGAGAAGGGCGCCCAGGGAAGCAGAGGTGATGCCTTTCCCTAAAGAAGACACAACACCGCCAGTGACAAAAATAAATTTAGTCATCAAGATTTGGAGGAAATGAAGATGATGGAAATAATCGCGGAACAATCACATAAGCTAACAGAATCGGTGCCTTTCCTCAATGCCAGGTCTCTTAGGGAATCCATTCGATAATCACTCCCTCTCTCCCCGGCTCAGCAGCAAAGTCTCGAGCAACGCCTATTCCCGCCACCAAGGCAAGTTTCTCCCCCACATAGATCATCGGAATACGTGCCCGTTGCCAAGGGGGAATACCGCGCTCCTGGAAGATTTTTTTTAGGGTACAACTAGAACTCCGATCCGTTAAGTGAATACGCTCTCCACCCTGGCGGAAGCGAACCGTTATTGGGCCTCGCTGCCACTGATCCGCATCCAAGCCAAATCCCCGAGTCATTTTTGGAACCAATACTCCCCCAACCTCAGGGGGCAATATCAAGGGTTCAACTCCCTTCCAGGCAAACGCCATTGTCACCTCATGGGGAGATAGAGGCTTTTGGACATACACTCGGTTACGGTAACGCCGGACCTCCGCTCCCGGCCAGGTTACTAGAGGTTGGGCATCCTCTGAAGCGGGCAATACCTCCTCCAAGATACGCTGTAAATGAGCGCTATCAGGAAGAGGTAATCCCTGCTGCTTAAACCAATAGCGCAAAAGATTACGGCGCTGAGGAGGCGCTAACGCTTGGAGCGCCTGCACCGAAAGCCCCGGCTCACCGCCACTCACTGCCATCAGTTCCTGCTGGCCTTGATAGTCGAGTATCCAAGCGGCATCCGCTTGATGGCGTGCGGCCCGAGATAAAGTCCGCCCTAAACCTGGCCAACGCTGCCGCAATAAGGGCAAAACTTGATGGCGCAGATAATTGCGATCAAACCCAACATCAAAATTACTGGGATCTTCAATCCAGGCCAGGCCTTCTTGCTCCGCATAGGCCTTCAGCTCGGCTCGGGAAAAAGGGAGTAAGGGCCGCAACAAAGAGCCCTGGCCAAAGGGCATCACCCCCGCCATAGCAGCCAAACCATGGGGTCCCCCCCCTCGCAAAAGTTGCAGCAATACCGTTTCCGCTTGATCGTCTTGATGTTGCCCAGTCAGCAGACATTCTCCTTCTTTCACCCAGTCCCGAAGGGCAGCATAGCGAGCCTCACGGGCAGCCGCTTCAGGGCTTTCTCCCTTAGCTGGATAGGCATTCACCTTAATCACCTCGCAACGGACCCCAAGCCCGGCGCAGGTTTCACGGCAATGCTGGGACCATTGCCCCGATCGAAGGTTCAACCCATGGTCCACATGAAGGGCACTCAGCGCAATGCCCGGCAATTGAGAGCGAATTTGCACTAGACTATAAAGCAATACTTGGGAATCCAATCCACCGCTGTAGGCCACTCGGTAACTGTGACAGGGGAGAAATTGCTGGAGAACCTTAACCAGGCGGTCGGCTGAAAAGCCCATCTCGTGGGTTTATTCTTGAAATTGGCCATAACTTCTAAGCCGCTGCTGGCGGTGCTCTAGTAACTTGTCCATGGGCAACTCGATTAAATAATCGAGCTGTTCACTTAACACTCGCTTGAGCTTCTCCGCCATGGCCTCCACATTCCGATGGGCTCCCCCTAAGGGCTCACTGACAACCCGATCGATGAGTCCTAATTCTTTCAACCGTTTTGAAGTGATTCCTAAGGTCTCTGCCGCATCGGAGGCCTTATCTGCACTTTTCCATAGAATGGAAGCACAACCCTCGGGGGAAATTACTGAATAGATACTGTATTCGAGCATGAAAACTCGATCCCCCACGCCAATAGCTAATGCTCCACCGGAGCCACCCTCACCGATCACCGTAGCCACAATAGGGGTTTTCAACTCGGCCATCACGTATAGATTGCGGGCAATAGCCTCACTTTGACCACGCTCCTCCGCATCAATACCCGGATAGGCACCCGGTGTATCAATAAAGGTCAGTACTGGCAGCTTAAATCGCTCTGCCAATCGCATCAGCCGCAACGCCTTGCGGTAGCCCTCGGGGCGCGGCATCCCAAAATTACGGGCCACTTTTTCCTTGGTATCACGCCCTTTCTGATGCCCAATAACCACGACGGGCCTTC